>CALXYE010000148.1 GCA_944392845.1 uncultured Alphaproteobacteria bacterium | reverse complement strand
ATCTGCGTCAGGGAATGCACCTGGCGGCAATGAACAGGTTCGTCAACGTCGTCAAAAACTATCAAACGACCGAACACGTTCGGGAAGCGCTGTACCGCCTGACGGAAACGTACCTGATTTTAGGATTGACGGAAGAGGCGCAAAAAAGCGCCGCCGTTTTAGGCTATAATTACCCGTCGGACAAATGGTATAAAAAAGCCTATGCTCTGATGAAAAAGAAAACGAATCTCGTTCCCGAGGAAACAAAAAAATAAAGAGGTCTTGCCGTGCTGTCGCGTTTATCCGTCAGAGACGTCGTTCTGATCGAAAAGCTGGATCTGGATTTTGAAGACGGCCTGTGCGTCTTTACGGGCGAAACGGGCGCGGGAAAATCGATTTTGCTGGATTCCGTGGCTTTGGCGACGGGAGCGCGTTCCGACGCGTCTTTGGTGCGGCGCGGTTGCAAACAATTATCCGTTACGGCCGAATTTTCCCTGCCCGAAGGACATGAAGCCCTCGCCCTCTTGGACGAACAAGAGATCGAACGCGAAAAGGGCGAGCCGCTCATCCTGCGGCGCATCGTCACGTCGGACGGCAAAAGCAAGGCTTTCGTCAACGATCGCTCGGTTTCGGCGGGGCTGTTGCGCCAAATCGGCGGGCTTTTGATTGAAATCCACGGGCAATTCGCAACGCACGGGCTGTTAAATCCCGCGACGCATAAAAGCGTTTTGGATGCTTACGGCAATCTGGGGCCGCGTTTGGAAGCCTGCCGCAAAGCCTACAAAGACTGGCGCGCCAAAGAAGAAGAACGCCGCGCGGCGGAAGAACGGCTGCAAAAAGCCAAAGCGGACGAAGATTTCCTGCGCCATGCCGTTGAAGAGCTGACGCTTTTCGCGCCTCAGCCGGGCGAAGACGAAGAATTGTCGCAACGCCGCTCCCTGATGATGAATTCGGAAAAACTGATCGAAGGTTTAAACGCCGCGCGCGACGCTTTGTTTGACCGCGCCGTCGACAAATCGCTCAGACAGGCGGGACGCGCCTTAGAAAATCTGTCGCGCCTGATTGAAGGACGGTTCGAGCCGATTGCCGAAGCGCTGGATCGCGCGATGAACGAGCTGAACGAAGCGGGAAACATGCTTGAAGAAGAATGCCGCAAGGTTGATCTCGACCCCCGCGAACAGGAGCAGGTTGAAGAACGCCTGTTTGCTTTGCGGGCGCTGGCGCGCAAGCATCAAACGACGCCCGACGAATTGCCCGCGCTTCTTGAAGAGTTCCGAAAACAGCTGGCCTCCTTGGACAAGGGAACGGAAGATCTGGTTCGTTTGGCGAAAGAAGAAGAAAACTGCCGCACGGCGTATGCGGATGCGGCGAAACGGCTGTCTGCGGCGCGCAAGGACGCCGCGAAAAAGTTGGACGCCGCCGTAATGCGCGAACTGCCCCCCTTAAAACTCGGCAAGGCGTCTTTCCTGACGTTGACGGAAGAACTGCCCGAAACGGAATGGAATGCGGACGGCACGGACAAAGTGCAATTTACGGCGACGACAAACCCCGGACAGCCCGCGGGCGCAATCAACAAAATCGCTTCGGGCGGCGAGCTGGCGCGTTTCATGCTGGCGCTAAAGGTTAATCTGGCGCAGGCGGAAGGCATCCCGACCCTGATTTTTGACGAAGTTGACACGGGTATCGGCGGCGCGACCGCCACCGCCGTCGGCGAACGCCTGGAACGGTTGGCGGGCGAAAACTGTCAGGTGCTGGCCATTACCCATTCGCCGCAGGTCGCTTCTTTCGGCGCCCACCATTTCAAGGTATCAAAGGCCGAAGACGAAACGGGGCGCACGCTGACCGCCGTTAAAGAGCTCGAAGGGGCGGACAGGCGCGAAGAAATCGCCCGAATGCTGGCGGGCGCTTCCGTTACCGATGCTTCGCGCGCCGCGGCGGACGAACTTTTAAAAGGCAGGAAGGTTTAGAATGTCGCTCCCTCTCCCCGTCGAAAAACTGACCGAAGAACAAGCCGCCGCAGAACTTGAACGCCTGGCGAAAGAGCTGGCGAAGCTGGATGACGCCTATTACCGCAACGACGCGCCGCTGTTGGCCGATGCGGAATACGACGTTTTAAAACGCCGCAACGAAGAAATTGAAAAACGCTTTCCGCGCCTTGTCAGAAAAGACTCCCCCTCCGCCAGAGTAGGCGCGAAGGCTTCCGACGATTTTGAAAAGGTTGTCCATACCGTTCCGATGCTGTCTTTGGCGAACATCTTTACCGATGAAGACGTTTATGATTTCGTCGGCCGCCTGCGCAAATTTTTGGGCTTGGACGAAAGCGCGGAAATGGCGTTTATGGCGGAACCGAAGCTGGACGGGCTGTCCTTTTCGGCTTTGTACGTCAACGGAACGTTCGTCCGCGGCGCCACGCGCGGCGACGGCAGCGTCGGAGAAGACATTACCGAAAACCTGAAAATGATCAAGGATCTGCCGCTGACGCTGCGCTCAGGCGACCTGTTCGGCAACGATATCCCCGAACGGGTGGAGATCCGGGGCGAAGTCTTTATGAACAAGGCCGACTTTTTCGCCCTGAACGACGAACAGGAACAAAAAGGCAAAAAGCCCTTTGCCAACCCGCGCAATGCGGCGGCGGGCTCTTTGCGCCAGCTTGATCCGGAAATTACGAAGCAAAGGCGTTTGAGCCTGTTCGGCTATACGTTCGGCGAAACGTCGAAAGAAGTATGGACTTCACAGGCCGAATTTCTGGCAAAAATCAAATCCTGGGGCTTTCCGACGAATCCCGAAAACAAATTGTGCCGCTCGGCGGACGAAATCGTTTCTTATTTCCGCGCCCTGGAAGAAAAACGCCCGAACCTGCCCTATGACATTGACGGCGCGGTCTATAAAGTCGACCGCCGCGATTATCAGGAACGTCTGGGCTTCGTCGCCCGCGCTCCGCGTTGGGCAATCGCGCACAAATTCCCCGCCGAACAGGCTTTGACGACGCTGAAAAACATCCGCGTTCAGGTCGGACGGACGGGCGCGCTGACTCCCGTCGCGGACTTGGAACCCGTCAACGTCGGCGGCGTCATGGTTTCGCATGCGACGCTACACAACGAAGACGAAATCAAACGCAAGGACTTCCGCATCGGCGACACGGTTATCGTCCAGCGCGCGGGCGACGTGATTCCGCAACTGGTCGGCGTTAAGCTTGAAAAACGCCCCGAGAACGCCGTTCCGTTCGTTTTTCCCGACCGTTGCCCCGTCTGCGGTTCGCACGCCGTAAAGATTGACGGCGAAGTCGCCAGATATTGTTCGGGCGGCCTGGTCTGTCCCGCCCAGGCGGTCGAAAGCCTGAAGCACTTCGTTTCCCGAAACGCTTTGGACATTGAAGGGCTGGGCGCGAAAAACATTGAATTTTTCTTTGAACGCGGCTGGATTAAAACGCCCGCCGACATCTTTCTTTTGGAGGAACGCTACGGCGCCGATATCCGCAAACTTGAAGGCTGGGGCGACAAATCGGCGGACAATCTGTTCAGCGCGATCCGCCGCGTCAGGGAAAACGTGCCGTTTGATAAATTCCTGTTCGGGTTGGGCGTTCGCGAAGTCGGGCAGGCGACAGCGCGGCTGTTGGCCGACCATTACCTTTCCGTTTCCGCTTTTTTGGAAAACGTCGACAAGGCGCGGGACAAGGAATCCGAAGCGTATCGCGAGCTGTTGAACATCGAAAGCATCGGCGAAGTCATCGCGGAAGAAATATCGGACTTTTTCGGCGAAGAATCGAACCGCGCCGAAGTTTCCCGCCTGTTAACCCTGATAAACGTTTCGGATTTCGCGCGCGCCGCGCGTTCGGATTCCGCTCTGGCGGGAAAGACGGTCGTCTTTACGGGGACGCTGACGTCAATGACGCGCAGCGAAGCCAAAGCCAAAGCCTTGTCCGTCGGCGCGAAAGTCGCGGGATCCGTTTCGAAAAAGACGGATTACGTCATTTTGGGCGCGGACGCGGGCAGCAAGGCGGACAAAGCCCGCGAATTGGGGGTTGCAATCATTTCCGAAGAAGATTTCAACGCCCTGTGCCGTCCGGCTTAACCGCCAGCGTCGCCGTAAACGACGGAATATATTCGTCCAAAAGGTCGCCGCCCGAAAAATCTTCGTACATTGCCGTCAAAACGAATCCCGCCCTCAGCTGGCCGCCGATTTGATCTTCCAGAGTATGCCCGAACTCCAGAGCTTCTCCCGACTTCAAGCGTTCCGCAAGCTCTTCGCGGGGCAGCTGTTCCGTATCGGCATAAGGAATCTTGTAGCGCACCGTCAGCCTTTTATGTTCGTCCCAATCCTTCAAATCAAAAATATAGATCAGCGGGTCGGCAAACCCCGCCAGCAGACGGCCGCCCTTTTTCAGCACGCGGAAGCATTCCCGCCAAACGGCGTTGACGTCATCGACAAAGCAGTTGGAAACGGGGTGAAAAATCAAATCAAAACTTTCGTCGCCGAAACGCGACAAATCCCGCATGTCCCCCCGCTCCGTTTTCAAAGACAGAGCTTCCCGCCTCGCGACCGTTTCGTCCTGCTTCAACTGCGCCGACGAATTGTCAAAAACGACAACGTCCGCCCCCGTCGCCGCAAACAAAGGCCCCTGCTGTCCGCCGCCGCTTGCCAACGCCAAAACTTTCTTTCCGCGCAGATTTCCGAACCATTCCGAAGGAACGGGCTTTTCGGGCGTCAGCAGGACGGAAAAATGCCCCTCGCGCGCCGCGGCCACCGCTTCCGCGCCGACGGGAACCGTCCACGCGTTGCCTTGCGCGACTTTGGCATCCCAAGATTTTTCGTTATGGCGCAAAAAGTCTTCCATTTTTTTCTCCTTTTGAAAACGCCTGCTTTTCCATTATACTGATGCGGACATTAAACACAACGGAACGCGCCATGTCCCTGAATATAATGAAAAACACGTTTTTTAAAACGTCCCTCTTCGTATGCCTGCTTGCTTTCGCTGCGGCAGCGGGAACGTTGTTTTACCGCGGTTTGCACCGCAACGACGGTTATCAATGGTATGAAAAAGTTTTGATGTACCACGTTCTGGTCAAAAGCTTTTATGATTCAAACGGCGACGGCAAAGGCGACCTGAAAGGGCTGACCGAAAAGCTGGATTATATCGAAAAACTGGGCGTCAATACGATCTACATGCTGCCGATCACGCCGGCCTTGAACGTCGCGGAAATGCCCCGCAGCCATTACGGATACGAAATCACCGATTTCAAAAACATCCATCCCGATTACGGAACCTTGGACGATTTTAAAACGTTTGTCAAAGAAGCGCATAAACGCGACCTGCACGTCGTATTGGACTTCATCACGACCGTCATTTCCGTTCAACATCCGTTTTTTCAGGACGTTTTGAAAAATCCCGACAGCAAATACAAAAGCTGGTTCATCACGTCGCCCGAACCGAAGGAAGGCGAATGGATGAACTTCAACGATTATTCGGAACAGTTCAAATCAAGCGCGTGGAATCCCCTGCCGCACGGAGGATATTACTATTCGCTTTGGGGCAAATCGCCGTTTTTGGATTACCATAATCCCGAAGTCCGCGAATATATCATGTCCGTCATTGATTTTTGGCTGGATCTGGGCGCGGACGGTTTCCGCATTGACGCGACGAAACACCTGTTCATCAACGGGCCGGGAGAAGCCAAACAATATCACCAGCCCGAAAATTTCGAGTTTTGGAAAACCTTAAGAAAACACGTTACGGAAAAATACGGTCCCGACAAAACCCTGATTGCGGAAGTCGTTCCCATCCCCGCCTATGTGCAATACGTCGCCCCGAACAGGGAAATGTTTGATTCCATGTTTGATTCGACGTTCATCAACGACGTTTATCCCTATACGGCGACCGATTTGGACAAGCTGTATTCCGCATCTTACCTGCATTCGTTTTTTGACAACGAAACGGTATTCAAGGTAACGAAACTGCAGGACCGTCTGACGTACCACTCGGATCACGACGGCGTACGTTTGGCCGCCCGCCTGTCGCCTTCCGAACCCGAACGGCTGAAGCTGGCCGCCGCGATTTTGCTGCTGACGCCCGCGCATATCAAGCTGTACGCGGGAGACGAAATCGGTATTAAAGGATTTTCCGACTTCAACGATTTCAAAAATAAATGGTTTCACGCGACCGTCGCCTCCATGGCGTGGAACGACGGCAAAAACGGCGGTTTTTCAACTTCCGACGTGCCCGTCGTCCCGATCACGGACGATTTCAAAACGAATAACGTCGCCGATCAGGAAAATGACGAAAATTCCCTGCTGAACCATTACAGGCGTTTGACGAAACTCAAAAACGACCATGCGCGCCTGTTCTTTAAGGGCGAGCGTTTTTCGTTCAAAACGCCCGATGAAGAAATATACGCTTATTTCCTCGCGAACGGCGGAGAAGCGGCGCTGGTCGTGATGAACCTCGGCCCCCGCGAAAAAAGCGTTTCTTTCGACCTGACGCCCTATGCGTCTTCCGACGAAGAACTGATTTTTGCGCATCCCGAAAAACCCGAAATAAAGCGCGAAGACGGGAAACTCCGTCTTTCCTCCTTAAAGCCGCACGGCGTCTATGCCTTCCGTTTTGAAAGGTTCGACCCTGCCGCTCTGCGGAAAGCCGATCCGTCAAAAATGGCGTCCGTCCCTCTGCCCGTCGACGGCAAGGAAAAGGTTTCGGACGAAAACGCTGCCTATGCGCCTTATTTCCCGAACGTTTCCCTGCGCCTGAAAATATTTGCGGGACAGGGAAAAGTTCCCGTCGCCTTTTATGAAAAATCCGCGCCGGACTCTTTCGTTTTGAAATACGCGTCCGACATAGATACGGACGGCGGCGACGTCTTTTTGCCCGTCCAAAAGGGCAAGGCCGACGTAATCGTTTTGAGGAAAAACGGCATCCGTTTCGCTTTGGAAAACCTGCCGGGCGAAACGGGAATGAACGAAAAGATGCGTCTTGTCTATGCTTCGGATAAAAACGCCAATCTGAAAAAGCTGTATGCGGGACAGGATAAAAACTTCTGGTATTTCAGAATTGATCGGGACGCGTACGTCCTGCCCGCGAACGGCGGCCTGGACTACGCCATTTTGTTCAACAACGGACAAAGTTCAAAAGGAACAAACAGGCTTGGTTTCTGGCGTCTGCCGGGTATTCGGACGTCGCTGACGACCGACGGCATTCTGCTTTACGAGCGCCACATCCGCCAGCCCCGCCTGCAAACAAACGTCAGCGGATTGCGCTGGTTCGGCGTTAACGTTCCCGACAAGATCCTGTTTATTGAAACGCCGAACGAAGCTTACTTTATGATTTCGAAGGAGGCGTTGCCCCTCGGACGGTATCAGGTTGCTCCGATCGTGTGGAGCGCGGGCGGCAGATGGGGAGAAACGCCGCCCGAAGGAAAGCCCGTTCCGATCGTTGAACGGTTGCCCGACGACGGCGAAAAAACGCGCCCGAATTTCGTATCTTCCTTCCTGACGGTCGAATAAGCGATGCGCGAAGAAAAAAGGATACGCTTTTTGACCGTCCTGTTCTGGCTGTTGCTGTTCCTGATTAATTTCGGGCACGGCGCGGGCTGGTCGGGAGTATATTCCCTTTTGATTAAAGAAATCGGATCGGAAAGCCTGTCCCGATTTTTTCTGTTCTCGGCGCTGGGCGGCTTCGCGCTGAACGTTTGCCTGATGTTCTTTGCCGACGCGTTCAGTAACGAAAAGCTTGTCCGATTTTCCTTTCTGTCGTTTATTTTTATTTTGGAAACCGACCTTGCGGTTCTGGCGCATGCCGCGTCGTTTTCGGAAGGAACGTACCGCTTTTTGCTGATTTTTCTGGCCGTTTTGATCATTGCCGTACCGTCCGTCTATATCATTCAGACTTGGAACATGATCAACAAAGCCTTTTCTCCCAAAAGCGCCGCGAACGTGTATCCCGTCTTGGCGACGGCTTCCCTGATCGGCAGCATTGCGGGCGGCGCGACGGCCAACCGCCTGCCCTACCTTTTGCCCGCGGAAATGCTGATTCGCACATGGGCCTTGAGCATTTTCGCAGGTTTCGCCGTTACTTTCGCGCTCAAACGCCTGACGACGCCGAACGAAAAGGGCGAAACGCCCGTGCGAAACGAAAATGATTTGGTAAAAAACTTTGCCATTGGGCTGAAGTACTTTAAAGCGTCTTCCTTTGCGCGGCACATGGGCGTCGTGTTCATGTCGTTTTGGCTGGTCTGCACCCTGATCGATTTTTGTTACGGCAAAATGCTGGACAGGGTTTACTCTTCCGCGGAAGAAATCGCTTCGTTCACGGGTGCCTATACGACGGCGGCGAACGTCGCCGCCTTGCTGATTCAGACGTTTGTCGGCGCGAAGCTGTTGAAAATAACGGGGGTCAGAAACGGCTTCGCGGTTTTGCCTTTGTCTCAGATCGTTTGCTTTGCCGTTATGATTCTGTCCCCCGGACTGATGCCCGTCGCCGCAACAATGTTTATGCAGACCCTGATCGGGATGTCGGTGCAATCCAATTCGATTCAGGTTTCTTTCAACATCTTCGCCACAAGCGTCCGCGGAAAGATCCGAACCTTACTGGAAGGCATTATCAATCCGCTGGGCGGCGTCATCGCCTCGCTGATGATCATCGGGCTTGAACGGATGCGAAGCGAAGCGTCCTTGCCGATTGAAGAAATCCTGCCCTGGTTCGGCATTTTGTTCGCGGGAATATGGCTGTCATACGCGCTCGGAATACGCAAAAGCTATTTTTCGGAAATCAGGCGCACCCGCCGTATCGGGTCGGAACGCGACAAAAAGGACGCCGCCGAAGCTCTGGAGATCGAACGGCAGGCAAAGTTGCGCTAAAAGGCTGTATTTTTTTCATCCTCCCTGCTATAACTCGGTTTCATTCGCCTTTTTCTTTTTCAAGGAGAACGCCCGTGCAGGACAGAATTATCCGATGCTTGTTCGAACCGTTGGGAACGGGACAGCCGAACGGTTTGTCCCTGCTGATAAACGGATTGGGAAACACGCTCCTGATCACCTTCGGCGCCGTTCTTCTCGGCGCGTTTTTGGGCGTCGGGCTGGCCGTCATGCGCTCTTCCGAAAAAAGGGCGTGGCGCATCCCCGCCTTTCTTTATATCGAATGCGTGCGCGGAACGCCCGTTTTAGTCCAGCTGTTCATCATTAACTTCGTTGTTTTCGCCTCCGTCGCCGTTGATAAATGGACGGTCGCGATCATCGCATTCGGCATTAATTCCGCCGCCTACGTTTCCGAAATCGTCCGCGCGGGCATCAACGCCGTCGCCGAAGGACAGATGCAGGCGGCATTGTCGCTCGGCATGACGAAAGCCGCCGCCATGCGGCACATCATCCTGCCGCAGGCGTTCAAAAAGATTTTGCCGGCCTTGGGAAACGAATTCATCGTCCTGATCAAGGAAACCTCCGTCGTCGGCTTTATCGGCGGCATTGACCTGATGCGCGCGGGCGACATTCTGCGTTCGAAAACATACGACGCCGTCGTTCCGCTGTTCACGGTCGCGGTAATTTATCTGATTCTGACCGTTGCCCTGTCCCAAATCCTGCAAGCCGTCGAAAGAAAATGGAGCCGCCGATGATCCGTATTGAAAACCTGCGTAAGCGTTTCGGAAACAACGACGTTTTAAAGGGCGTCAACCTGCACGTCCGTCCGAAAGAAGCCGTTTGCATCCTCGGGCCGTCGGGGTCGGGAAAAAGCACGCTTTTGCATTGCGTCAACCGCCTGTCCGAACCGACGGAGGGCAGAATTTTCGTTGACGGCGAAGAGATCACGGCGAAAAACGCCGATTTGCCCGCCCTGCGCCGCAAGCTCGGCATGGTATTCCAGCATTTCAACCTGTTTTCCAACAAGACCGTTTTGGAAAACCTGACGCTTGCCCCCGTTTTATCGGGAATCATGAGCCCGGAAAACGCCGAAGAAAAAGCGTTGACGCTGTTGGAACGCGTCGGATTGAAAGAAAAGGCCGCCGCCTATCCGCACAGCCTTTCGGGCGGCCAAAAGCAGCGGGTCGCCATCGCGCGCGCCCTGTGCATGTCGCCGAAGGCGATGCTGTTTGACGAACCGACCAGCGCGCTTGATCCCGAAATGGTCAAGGAAGTCTTAAACGTCATTCGCGAACTGGCAGATAACGGCATGACGATGATGATCGTGACTCACGAAATGAATTTCGCCCGCGAGGTCGCCGACCGAATTGTCTTCATGGACGGAGGAAACGTCATTGAGGACGCGACGCCCGCCGAATTTTTCAGCGCGCCGAAAACGCAAAGGGCGAAGGAGTTCCTCGGAAAAATTTTATGATTCCGCCTTGCCTTTTGACTCTTGACCCCTTATATGAAGCGCGTTAAAACGAGAACCGTTCAAAGGGAAGCTCTTTCCCTTTGATTCTTAAAGGGAAACAAGGAGGCATCCCATGGCGGACGAAGAACTGTACGGAAAGATCATAGAAGCACACGCCCATATCGGGCATTGGAGCGCGGACAACGTCGATTTTACCGAGGAAACGCTTCAGGAAACGTTCGATACGCCCTTTGAGGTTCCCGTGTGCGGAGAAACGGAAGAAAACGAAGTCGTCGCCGTCATGGTGTCCAACATGAGCGGCATTGATACGAACCCCGACGGTTCGCCCTGTCAGGACGAATTCGAAACGAACCGTCAAATGTTGGATATCTGCGCCCAAAACCCGAAATTCAAAACGATGATCGTCGGGCAGCCCGGATACGGCAACGCGGACAAGCTGGCTCGTCTGATTGACGAACGCGGCGACGAAATCTACGGCATCAAGCTGCACCCCAACACGCTGATGCTGGACGCGAACGATCCGCAATACGAACCTTATTTGGCCGTCGCGCAGGAATACGGATTGCCCGTTCTGTTCCATTCTCAGGACAACTGGTCCAGCCCCGTTTATATTTACGAAACGGCGCAAAAATTCCCCGATGTCCCCGTCATTTTGGCGCATATGGGCATGGGCAGCGACGAAAACCACTATTTCACGCTGGGCATTCTGACCGCCGCCCTGCATTCGGGATCGGCAAACCTTTACGCCGACGTTTCGTGGATTTCGCCGGAAACCCTCGTCAACATCCTGCGCATGGCGGACGAAGACGTTTTAAGCCATCTGTTATGGGGAACGGACATTCCTCTGGGGCCCTTCGGCGATCCCGCCTATTACGCCCAACGGGTCGGAGAAGTCAAATCCGCCGTCGCCGAAGAATTCGGAGAAGATGCGGACGACATCATCGAAATGCTGTTCTACCGAAATGCCTACGAGCTGTTTTTGGCTCCCAAAGGAGAATGAAATCAACGGCTTGCCTCCCCGCCTTTTCGACGGGGAGATTTTTTTTCTTTTTTACCGAATGTTTTTCCGCCAAACTTCGTTATAAGGAACGTAGAGTTTGCGAAAGAACGACGAATGAAGCCGACCGAACTGACTGACGAAACCTTGATGAAAAGAATCGCTGCCGGCGACGCGACAGCTTTTCAAGCCTTGCTGGATCGTTACGGGCAAAAGATTTATGCCTGCGCATGGCGGTTGACGTCCGACAGAACCGAGGCCGAAGACATGGCGCAGGAAGTTTTCCTCAAGGTCTGGCGCCATGCGGAAAAATGGACGCCCGACGCCAAGCTGTCAACATGGCTGTACCGTATTTTGTACAATCACTACATTGACACGCTCAGGCGCGCGCGGCCGACGGAAAATACCGTTCCCGAAACGGCCTCAACCGCCCCGTCGCCCGAACAGAGCATGCTTCAAAAGGCGGAAGAGGAAGAGATCAAAGAAGCGATCAACGCGTTACCCGCGCGCCAAAAAGAAGCCCTGATCCTGTGTTATCATCAGGGTTTGAAAGCAAAGGAAGCCGCCGACATCCTGTCGGTTTCCGTCGGAGCGTTGGAATCCCTGCTGTTCAGGGCGCGCCAAACCCTGAAGGAAAGGCTTTCGGTACGAAAGGAGACGGCATGACGGATTTTCAAGAATTCAAAAAGAAAGTTCAGACATACGGTTCCCGTCCGTTTCTAAAAACCGCGGAACCCGCTTACGGCGGCGCTTACGCCCTCGTTTTGGCAGAAGAAAAAGCTTTGGACGACCGCCTTGACGCTTTTGAGGCGCCCTTTAATCCGGGGCTGACCGCCCGTTTGATGAAAACAATCGTAACGGAGCGGAACGCGCGCCTGTTCTTTCTTTTTTTCAGGCATTCCGCCTGGCTTTCCGTTTTACTGATGCTTTGCGGTTTTTATTTCGGCTATCACGAAGCCATGCAAAGCTATGCGAATACGACAAGCTATTTTAACGACATGTTTGACTTAACCTTGAACGCAACGGAGTTATACCAATGAATAAAAAAATCCTTATCGTTCTCGGCGTATCATTGGCGTTGAACTTTTTGTTCATCGGCTTTGAGGTTTCCCGCGCCGTTTTTGAACCGCCCTTCCCGTCCGGACCCGCGGAACGCTTTAAGTTCAGACCGGAAGGCTTCCCGCCGCCCGACGGCAGAGAAGTGCGCGCCGACGAAAATAAAAAAGCCTTTTTCGGCGCGTTTAAAAAAGCTATGAAAGATGCGCGAAAGCCTATGAAAGCGTCTAAAGAAGCCGTCACGGAAGCTTTGCGCAAAGATCCCTTCGATCCCGCGGCTTTGCAAAAAGCCTTGGACGAAGCCAGCGCCGTACGCAAAATGATCGACGATGCGGTTCAAAAAAATATGCTGGACATGATTTCCAAAATGACGCCCGAAGAACGCGCCGCATTTGCGGAATCTTTTGAAAAAGGGCCGCGTTTCAGAAAACATCGCCGTCCCCGCAGGGATGCCCGGGCACCGATGCCGCCCGAAGCGGGCATGGCTCCGCCGCCGCCCCCCGAAAGGCGCGAACCTCCTTTTTTCCGTCATCACCGCCGTCCGCCGATGCACCATCCCGAAATGATGCCGCCGCACGGTCTGCCGCCCTGCATGCGCGACGCGCGGGACGGACGCCGGTTTATGCCTGATGATTATCCCTGCGCGGCGCCTGCCGAACGCATGCGCAAAGGCAAACCGATAAAACCCGAAAAGGGCGGGAAGGCAAAACCAGCTCCTCAGGAAGGAAGCACTCCTCAAAAATAAAAAAAATCCTTCCGAGAAACAGGCACCTCAGGGCGCCTGTTTTTTTTCATCCCCCTAAAAAACGAAACCATTTTTAAGGGAAAATTCTCAACATTACGAATCAGCGGTTTAAAAAAACGATGCGTTCCCTTTTCGTTCTGAATTTATTAAAAAAATTTTTTGCGACTCGTTAGAATCCTTAAAGATTCAAAAAAGTCTTATTTTCCGCGGCATTCGATTCGTTTTTCGCATTCCTGCCGAGTCGCTTCAAAATTTTTTTTACGATTTTTTAGATTTTTTTCTGGATTAGCCGATTCGGCGGTATGTATATTGATGAAAAGTTCATATTTTACAAAAGGATTCAATATGGGTATCGCCCCTTCTCATAACAAAGTCGTTCCTATTGCTCTGGAAGATTCCCTTTACCGCATGATCGAAACTCAGGCACAATTAGCGGGCGAAACCTTGGAAACCTTTATTTTAAACCGTCTGAACGATTCCATTGAAGCTTGGACGGATTACTGTTCGGCCGTGTCCGTGTTGAACAGCGAAGAAAAAGAGCATTTCCACATTCGCGTTACGGATTGATTTTTTTCTCGTTGCCCGGCGGCTCGTCTTCAAGCGCCTTCCTCAAATCCCTTTTAAAGGCGCTCTCCGAACCGTCGGCGTTCGGCCGTTGCAGGTCTTCCAAGGCTGACTTTCCGAGCCTCCCGTGAACGGACAGACTGCGAACAAGCCCCCGCAGGAACAATTCTTTATCGGGAGCGGTAACGTAGTCTTTTTCAAGCAATTCCAAAGCCTTTGACACGTTCGTTTTCCATTCCGTCTTTTCGGCGTCCCATTCAATGTTAATCGCGTCCAAATATTTGGCATAATGCGTTTTTCCTCCGAGCGCCCCGTCAACATATTCTTTCAGATTTTCAAAGGCGTTCAGCAAATGCGCCGCCGCCTTGGCGTGAGGGTTCGGATCCCTGTCCCTGCCGTTCCAAGTGCCTAAATACGGCCGCCCCAGATACTTTTCCAAAACGGCCAACTTTCGCGCGTCGCCGATGGCGTTTCCTTCCTTAGAAGCCCTGCTTTCGGGATTGATGTCGGATACGCCCGCCCAAGCATAAATCAAATCCGTTAAAAGCGCGTCGCGCGCAACGGGGTCGTTTTCCGCCGCGTAGCGTTCCAGCAAACTCTTCAATCTGCCCGACTTGTCCGAAAACATTGCCGCGTGCAAGGAAGGCACCGTCCCCGAATGTCCCAAGTTCGGCAGGCGCAGAATCTCTTCGGGCAAAGGGCCCGTTTCGGGTTCCAGCGTATCCGCAAAATCGGGCACCAGCTCTTTTTCCTCCATCCTTCCTTTTATGCCGTTATTTTTGACGAAAAAGGCCTCGGACGGAGCCTCTTCAAAATTTAACTCCCCGACTCCCCATTCCTCAAGTTTTGCCAGTTCGGCCGCTTCGGAAACGCCGTTTTGATTCAGATCGCGCCAAAGCATAAGTTCCGAAAACAGCGGATCTTCGGCATCCAATACCCTGTCGCCGTTCGCGTCCGCAAGCGCCAACGCCTCAAAACCGCTTGCACGCGCCGAACCGTCCGCCGTAACCGTTCGGCTGCCGAATATTTCCTCCCCGTCGTCAATCTTGCCGTTCGCGTTCGCGTCCCGCACCAAAAAGAGGTCGGAAGCGTCTACCCACGGCGTTCTTTCAGGGAAACCGTCTCCGCCGTAATCAAAATATATCCCGTCCCTTATGCCGATACGGCCGTCGCCGTCCCAATCAAGCGCTAAGACATAAACGGCGGCGTCTTTTTTATCGGGCGGCGCCTTTCGTTTTTCGGGGAACAAAACATCGGAGAAATAAAACAGTTCGAAAGCCAGCAAAAGGAACGCCGACGCGGTGAAAACGGCCGCTTTGCCTTTTTCTCTTTCAAAAGAAACGGGGGAATCTTTTTCTTCGTTCAAAACTGATCCTGAATGTCCGTGATTTCAAATCCCGCGTCGGCGACGGCCTCTTTCAATCTTTTGTTCGTAACCGTCCCGTCCGTTTCAACGACGGCCTTTTTGTTTTCCAGATTGACGACCGCGCGTTCAACGCCGGGAACGGCCATCAGCGCCTTGGTGACAAAATTGGCGCAATGTTCGCATTTCATGCCTTCAACGCTTAAATTTTTAATCATGTTAAAGCTCCTTGTTTTCATCGTCGAAGATCCGACCCTTCTTTTCGGACGTTCCGCAGGCTTTTTCTTTTCGGAAGGCTTTTTCGCGGACGGGGGCGGGGCTTCCTCTTCCCCGTCGTCCAAATTGACCGAGAACTTGAAACGCGGTTTGAAATGCCTCAGACGCAAAGCATTCGCAACGACGCTGACGGAACTGAAACTCATGGCCGCAGCCGCGACGGCGGGGCTGAGCATCAATCCCCAGACGCCGTAGAACACGCCCGCCGCAACGGGAATGCCGATGCTGTTATAAAAGAACGCCCAAAACAAATTTTGGCGAATGTTGCGCAACACGGCGCGTCCCAGCTGTATCGCCGAAACAACGTCCAACAGATCGTTTTTCATCAGCACGACGTCCGCGGATTCGACGGCGACATCAGTTCCCGCCCCGACGGCAATGCCGATGTCGGCACGCGCCAACGCGGGAGCGTCGTTAATCCCGTCGCCGACCATGGCGACCGTCCGCCCCTGATCCTGCAAGCGGCGAACCTCCCGTTCCTTGTCCTGCGGAAGCATTTCGGAAACGACGCGGTCAATTCCCGTCGCGCGCCGCACGGCTTCGGCGGTTCTGGAATTATCCCCCGTCAGCAAAACGGTTTCCAGCCCCATTGCCTTTAATTCCGCAACGGCCTGAGGCGACGTCGGCTTAACGGCGTCGGCAACGGCAATAACGCCCAAAAGCTCGGTACCGCAGGCGCAAAACAGCGGCGTTTTGCCCTCGGAAGAAAGTTCGTCACCCGTTTCGGCAAGACTGTTGGCGATGCCTTCGGACTGCAACATACGGGCATTCCCGGCAATACAGTTTTGGCGGCCCGCCGTTCCCGATATGCCCTGTCCGGGAATTTGCAAAAAGCCTTCAACCTTTAAAAAATCCAAGCCGCGTTTTTCGGCTTCCCTGACGATCGCAGATCCCAAAGGATGTTCCGAAAGTTTTTCTAAGGATGCCGCCAAACGCAACACGTCTTCCGTCTTTTTTCCGTTTACGGCGATGATATCCGTAACGACGGGACGGCCCTCCGTCACCGTTCCCGTCTTGTCCAGAATGACGGAGGTGACGCGCGCCGCCGTTTCCAAAGCGGACGCCGATTTGAATAAAATGCCGTCCGAAGCGCCCCGTCCCGAACCGACCATCACGGCCGTCGGCGTCGCAAGCCCCAAAGCGCACGGACAGGAAATAACCAAAACGGAAATGCCGACCGACAGGGCGAATTCGACGTCATATCCCAACGCCAGCCATACGACCGTTGCAATAACGGCGATCGCGATCACGACGGGAACGAACACGCCGCTGACTTTGTCCGCCAAACGGGCAATCGGCGGTTTCGATGATGTCGCTTCATCCACCAGCCTGATGATCTCCGCCAAAACGGTATCTTGCCCGACGCCCGTCGCCTGCATTAAAAAATGCCCCGAAACGTTGAGCGTCGCCCCGACAACGCGGGCGCCCGCGCCTTTTTCGGCAGGCAGGCTTTCGCCCGTCAGCGCCGATTCATCAACCAGGCCGCGGCCTTCAATGACAACGCCGTCAACGGGGATGCGTTCGCCCGTTTTGACCGCCAAAATATCCCCCGCCGCGACGTCTTTGACGGGAACGATGCTTTCCTTTCCGTCGCGCACGACCGTTGCGGACGGCGGCGCGAGTTCCGTCAGCTTCGCGACGGCCTCGGACGTTTTGCCTTTGGCTCTGGCTTCGAAATATTTACCCAACGTAATCAAGGTCAGGATCATGGCGGCGGATTCAAAATACAGGTTTGACGAAAACCGCCCGACGCTTTCCGCATCGCCCGCTCCGACGGCAAAAATCAAGCCGTACAACGCATATACGCCGAAAACAACGGCCGCGCCCGACCCGACGGCGATCAGGGAATCCATGTTCGGCGCCCCCGAAGCCAAAGCCCTGATTCCCGACCCGTAGTATCCCGCATTGACGAACGCCACGGCCAAAGTCAAAAGCAACTGCGTCAAAACGCAAGCCGTCGCGCCGTCGGAACCGTCAAAATACGAAGGCATCGGCAAACCGAGCATGCCGCCGGAAGAAACATACAGCAACGGCAACAAAAAAATGCACGAAACAACCAAGCGCCTCTTCAGCCGTTTTTCTTCGGAGGGCGCGGCGGCTTCACGCCGTTCGGCCGTTGCGCCGCGGGGCTTCGCACCGTAACCCGCGCGCTCGACCGCGGAAACGATATCGCTTTCGCTCAGGCGTCTTTCATCAAATGAAACGGCCATGTCGTTTTTTAACAGATTGACGGAAGCGGCGTCTACGCCCTCAAGGGCGGATACCGCCTTAAAAACGCGGTTCGAGCATGCCGCGCAGCTCATTCCGCTGATATCGAAATATTCCTTCTTCATACGGCTGTTGTACTCGATTCTTTAAAAAAAATGAAATCGTTTTTTTACGGAAAAGGCTTTATTTCAACGAAGCTTCAAGCTCTTCCAAAGCCTTTTCCGCATCGTTTGAAAAATCGGCCCGCGACAAAAACAGGGACAAGTCTCCGCGCGTATTGACGTCCGAAATCGGCAGATCGTCGTCCAGTTTCAGTTCCCTGATATAATCCGAATGCTCGACCAATGCGGGCATCCAATGCGCGTCTTCGGGAACGATTTTGACGGACTTGAACAGTTCTCTGGGCCACAGGACGGGATTATGCCGCACCCCGTTGTACGAAGGCAGACAAACGGCTTTCCTTTTGGCTTTCGGATCAAACAGATCAATCAGTTTGTCGATATAGGAAGCGGTAAACCCCGGCATATCCGCAGGCAGGACGACCGCCGCAACAACGTCGGGCGGCAACACCGACAGCCCCAAACGGATTGAATTCAACACCCCCGAAGCATAATCGGGATTGCGGACGATCTTGACGTCGTAATTGACCAGCCGCCTTTCAATGAATTTCGCGTCGTATCCCGTAACGACCGCGACGAAATCCGCTTTGGACATCAAAGCCGACTGCACCGCCCGTTCAACCATCGGAATACCGTGCACGCTTTCCAACAGCTTGTTCGTCCCGATCATCCGTTTGGACGCGCCCGCCGCCAAAACGACGACGGCGACTTTGCTTCGTTCGCTCAACGCGCCGACCGCCACCGTTTTTGCTTCCTCTTCGGGTTTCAGGAATTTGATCAGCCGTTCCAGCGACAGCGTTCCCGTCGCCAAAGTCGGAAATTCGTCCGTAAAAGGCAAGGACTTCGTTGCAATGTAGCGCACCAGCCTGTCCAAAGACGGCGAAGAAAAATCTTCCGCATTAAAAGCGACGATCTTCATGTCGTTTTTATGGGCGATCAACGCCGAAACGCCGGGATCGGCACACCAGCCCAACCTGTCAATATCGGCGCCCGCCTCCTTCACCGCAGCGGGAATGATGTCCGCCCTGTTCAGAGGCGCCGTCGGGCTTTCGATAAAAACGGCATCCAACTTTTCATCGGCCGCTTTATCAATCTCTTTGGCCACGGCCTCGCGGTCATGGACGCAAACGGTGTTCCGAACGATATCAAAGCCGTAAACGGCATAGCGTTTTTGAACGTCTTCGGCCGTTTCGGAAACTTCGCCGCCGTGTTCGACCGTACGGACGAAGGCAATCTTGCAAAACGCATACGTCGCGATACGCAACAAGGGCCCCTGCCCCGTAATCTTTTCAACGGCCGCATTGATCATATCCGCATCAAACGCAGGCCCCAGCAAACGCAACGACGCGACCAGCTGATTTTTATACACGGGCGTATAAGGCAACAGTGACGATAAAATCAGGCTTTCATCATGGGAATTAAAGCGCAACAAACGATCGGGCAGCCCGACGAAAACGCCGTCGGCGTCCGCGTAGATTTCGCTGCATCCGTTTTCGGGCAACGTATAACGCAAATGGTCGCCGACAATGTCTTTCAATAAAATATCACAGGCGATATCGGGGCGCAAATCGGTCGGAGAAAAGAAAGTCCCGACGACCGTTTTTATTTCCGCCTGACGCAACAGGCGTATGTCGTCCGCCGTAACGATGTGGCCGGCGGGAAACACTCTCCCGCCGCATTTCACTTCGTGAGACAGTTCAACGCCGATCGCGTCGTAAAGCGGAAATTCGCCGAATTTCATAAACGCCTACTTATAAAAGTTTTCCAGAGACAAACGAATGTCGGAAGGAATTTCGAAAGCGCCGGCCTCCTGTTTGAAAAACTCCGTCAAAGCTCCCGAGAAATTCAACGACATCTCTTTGTTCGTTTGAGTCGTGTCCAGCGGCGAATGCCCCTGAATGCCCAGCTTGAAATCCATTAGCCCGTTCATCGGCCCTTTCATGGCGAACAACAGATCTTTGACGATGACGTTTTTCAAAAACGCCTGCATGTCTTTGTTCATCTTTTGCTTCACGGAATCGGGAGCGTCAAATTCCAACAATCCCGGAATTTTGGACTGGAAGCGGGCGTTGTCAACAACGACGGCGCCGTTTTTCAGGGACAGCTTCCAATCGGAATCGATGATGCCTTCGGCCTTCAGGTACGAATCTTTCAGGTTTCGCGACAAAACGTCCAGATTGATTCCCTTGCCCTCCAAATAAATTGCGGAAGGCGCCCCCTCAAACGGAACCGTAAAGGATTTCAGATTCTGGAACTGTCCGTCCGCGTAGCTCATCTTCAAAGAATCGACTTTTACGCCCGTCGTCTGCGAAACGCTGAAATTCAGCAACGCATTCTTAAAAGGCACTCCCGTATTCAGGCTTCCGATGAACAACTGTTGGTTCATCGCCGTTTCAAACGGTTTCAGGCTGTTGATTTCCAGCACGCCGTTGGCGTTGGCGACGTCTATTTCCCCCCAGCGGGCGGAAACGTCGCGAATCAACAGGCTGAGCGGACCGCCGATCTTACCGTCCCTGATGTTCAGGCGTCCCTTCAAAGCCAGACCGCCCGTCGGTTCTTTTTTGAACTTCGCCGCGACGGAAGGCAAAATATCGGACAACTTCAACCCGCCGTCCGAAAATTTCTGTTCGGGCACGTCAACCAACAGCACCCATTCCTTGGACGGCAGAGAATAAGATCCCTGCGCGGTCGCGGAAACAAGCCCGTTTTGGGTTTTGACGGACAAATCAACACCGTATTCGACGCCGCGCATCGGTTTCAATTTCAAATCGGCGGTCATCGGCGGCAGAATGCCCTGTCTGACCAAAACGGCCGACCCGACGCGCAAATTCAACGCGGGCAGGTTTTTGTTGTCAAAAGAAAGGTCGCCTTGCAGGTTTGTCAACTTGATGTTCCTGTCGGCATATCCCGATTGCGAGAAAACCATCCTGCCGGCATAGGTTCCCGCGAACGGGTTGAAATTAACGACGGCGCGCGCACCGTTGACGGCCGCGACGGTCTGCAGGCTGCCCGACTTGTCGCTGACCAGCGTTTTCGCCGCAAATCCGACCAAAGGCAGGCGGAAGGAAAGCATCCCTTTTTTAGACGTCAGGAACGGTTCCTTTGCGGGATTCAACCCTAAAGCCAGCGGCTCGTACGTTTTCAGCTGCATGAACTGTCCCGCGTAAGCAAAAGAAGCGATATCCGCCTTCAAAGGTTTCGTCAGAGAGTAATTGCACACGCCCGTATCGCACGATACGTTCACGTCCGCAGTCATTTTCATATTCGTCAGCGATATTTTGCCGTTCGATAAAGAAGCCGATTCCAAAGCCAACGGCAACGCTCCTTCAAATTTTTGCAGATTGCCCGACATTTTCAGGCCGTCCGCCTTAACGGTCAGGTCGCCCGCAAACTTGCCGAAGGCATCCTGAGGCTTTTTAAAGGAACGGTTCAGCCGAACGTCCAAATTGAACCCCTCTTTTTCGCCGGGGGTCACATTGCCTTTCAGCTGCAGGTCTTGAACGGGCGTCGCGACAACCATATCGGCGACGCCTTTCGTCAAAGCGCCGTTTTGGACAGCCGCTTCAAACGTTCCCGTTACGGAACCGACCGTTTGTTCGTTTTCCAAAACGTTGCCTTCCGTAACCTCGGCCTTAATTTCCGTAGACGCGGGAGATTTAAAGAAGGAGGAGCTCGCGCTCAGGACAAGCTGTTTGTTTTCGACGTTTGTCGTAACGTTCAGCCTTAACCCTGTCGGCTTCCACGACCCGTTGGCCGAAAACTTGACGGTGAAAGGCCCTTCGGGTTCTTCCTCGGGAGGCGGCTCTTCGCCTTTTTTCCCTTTCGCCGGGGGCGCCGCGGGCTGAGGCGGAGCGGGCGGTTCTTCCTCATGCAGGATAAAATTGCCCGACAGGTTCAGCTTGTCAATCGTCATGGCGTTATCTTCGGATTTGCGCATGGTTGACGTGATCGCGCCGCCCAAAGCGCCCAAAGAAATGCCTTCGTTCGTCTTTTCGCCCGTCACGGTTATTCCCGAAACGGTCAGACTTTTGATTCGCTTCGACATCAAAAGATCCGTTAAAGAATACGACGCCTTGATATTTGAAATGTTGACCGTCCCCGATGCGTCGCGGACGCCCGTCAGTTCCATCGCTTCCGTCGTCACGGATTTGACCCTGAACGACGCCATGGGAATGCCGTTATCCTTAAACAATTCGGGAATTTTCGATTCCGCCAAAGAAGGCAGCCACGAATAAAAACAATAAAGCAGAATCAGCCCGATGAAAGCGGCCGTGCCGATTTTAAAGGCGCGCGTTCTGATGATTTCGTTGGCTTTATCTTTGATTTCTTTTATTTTTTCGGCGCGCGGATCGGGTTCTGCGGGCGCCTGATAAGCCCTGCGACGGCGCTTGCGCGGCGGATCTTTTTCAATTTCCTCCGCCTCGACGGGCGACGGAACGATGGCGGATTTATCCTCGGGCGGCAATTCGGGTTCGGAAGACGACGCTTCGCTTTCCTCCGACGTTTCTTCCGCGGCATCTCCGCTTTCCGCAGTTTCGGATGCCGCTTCTTCGGGCGCGCTTTCCTCTTCTGCAGATTCTTCTTCGGGGGCGGCTTCTTCAAGAGCCTCTTCTTCCGCGACCTCTTCAACCGCGGCATCCCCTCCGGCGAGCTCTTCCGCCTCTTCGGGGACGGAACGTTCGTCAGGCGTTTCTGCGGCGGGCAGCGCCTCGTTCGCGGCTTCGGGCGCGGGAGCGGAAGACGGTGCGGGCGCCGCCGCATGAGAAACGGGAACCTTTATCCGCTTCACCATAACCTTTTTCACCGTCGGACGTTCCGCCGACGCTTCGGGTGCGGATTCTTGAGGATCGTTTTCATTTTCAGCCATAGATAACCCCTAACTTATTTCTTCGGTTCCGGCTTTATTGCCGCCTGATAATAAACTTTACAATATTATCCCTTAATTTTTTCTTTGTCCATTGTTCATAACGCGACGCGTCCCCGAAACATGCGGAAGAGCTTAAAAAATTACCGCTTTGAAATTTTAGCCTTTCCTTCGGGCGGAAAATCGCGCAACATTCCTAAAAAACGCTTATGCCTTTTACGCGGAGATTTTTATGCTTGCCCCTGCTTCGGAATCCGTCTTTGACGTCGCCGAATGGTTTTTGGACACTGCCCTGAACGACGGAGAATACCTTCAGCCGATGAAAATGCAGTATCTGATGTTTTTGGCTCAGGGGTATTATGCCGCTCTGACGAAAGGACAACGGCTGATTCCGTCGGTTTTCATCGCAACGGCGCGCGGGCCGATCGAACCGAACAGCTACAAACTGTACGCCGCGACGCGCCCGCCGATTACGCGAACGCCGTTTGACAGAACCGTGTCGGCCTTTTTACAGACGGTATGGCGCAAATACGGAGCTTATTCGGCAGACTATCTGGCGCGCCTGATCTCCGCGCACGCGCCGTATGCCGAAGCCTTCGCCGAAGGGGAAAACACCGAAATCAGTCTGGAAAAAATGACAATATTCTATACGCAGGGAAAAAACACGACGGCAACGCCTTCCGCCCGCAGCTTTGAAGGCACGCGCGTCATGCGTTCCCAAACGGGAAAAACGGTCGCCGTCAAAAAATGGATTCCGACGGGAAAAAAATCAGGCTGAATCCGATTTTTGCGGACGCGCCCCCGGAAACGGTTCTTTCGCTTCTTTGTCCGTTCGGCGCTTTCACGCGATAATTCCTTTGTTTTTATTAACGTTTTTCCAAAAAGATTCCATCCGAAAAGAAAATGAAATAAACTGTCGTTCATATATAATTAACGTCTTTTCCTTTAGAGTATTCTAAGGGCAAAAAGCCGCCCGAACATCTGTCATGGAGCTGAAAATGGAAAATTTGGAAACACGCGTTCAACATTTGGAAAAAAGGTGCCGGATCCTGACCCGTTCGGTTGCGGCTTTGGTATGCTTCGCCGCATACGCCTCTTTTTCGGGAGGACTGACGATCAACCGTTCCGCAACGGCACAGTCTCCCGAGGCCGAACAGCTCAATGCAGCCCTGCAATCTTATTCTTCGGGCAAAGAAGGCGAAGAACAAAAAATTCCGACCGTCGTTGAAGCTCAGGTCTTTGTCCTGAAAGACAGTACGGGACAGATTCGCGGCGTTTGGAACGCGGACAATCAAACGACTTCGTTTGCCATGATGCATAAGGGGAAATTCCCCGTCGCCGCCATTTCTGTCGACGATAAAAACGCTTCGCTCTCCCTGACCGACGTTTATCAAGGCAAAATCAACATGAGCCTGGTTAACTCGGTGCGTTCGATTTCCGTTACGGACGATACCAAAAATAACAATATTTATCTGGGACTGACGGGCAACGGCGCCGCTTCCATCGATCTGGTCAGTTCGGGCGATTCCGAATTTTCGATTGACGGCGCGAAAAGCACGATTGACCTGACGGGTGACAAAACGACGCTGGCCATGACCGAAACGGTCGGCGGCACCGTCGCTTTGCAAGCCCAACCCGCCGCCGCCGTTCTGTCCTATATCGATTATCAGGGCAAATCGACGATGAAGCTGTCAACAATTGACGGAAAAACGGCGTTCCAGATGGAATCTCCCGCGACCAGGGAAAGAAAAGACATTACGACGGCGCCGGACGAACCTGCGGCGACGGCGGCTCCCGTTGCCGAAGAAGCCGCCCCCGTAGCGGTCCCCGCGGAGGAAAAGGCTGATGCCGTAAAAGCGGAAGAAAAGAAAAACGATGCCGAAAAGAAGGAAGAAAACAAGGAAGAGAAAAAAGACGAAGCCAAAAACGTCGTTGATATGAAATCTTATTCTCCTTTCGGCGAAAAATAATTTAAAAAACAAAAGCCCCTTTCGTCGGAAAGGGGCTTTTTCGAAACGGAAAGCCAAGGATTGGATAAAATGAAAACCGTTCTGTTTGCCGTTTTGCTGCTGGCCGCCGCCTGTATTCCCGAAAAACCGAAAACGGCGGAAATCGCTTTTGAAAAAGGTAACATAGAAATATCGCGCGCGGCAGCGGCTCCCCTGAAAATAAACGTCGAACTGGCACAAACCGACGCCCAACGCGAACGCGGGCTGATGTACCGCACGGAAATGGCGGACGACGCGGGCATGCTGTTCGATTTCAAAACGCCGCGCAGGATCGGCATGTGGATGGCGAACACGGCGATGTCTTTGGATATGTTTTTCATCGATTCAAAGGGAGTCATCCGTCAAATCGCCGAATATACGGTTCCCTTTTCGCGGGATGTCATCCTTTCCGAAGGCGATATGTTGGGCGTTTTGGAAATGAAGGCGGGCAGCGCGCAACGTTTTGGCATATCGGAAGGCGATATCGTCAGGCATGCCGTTTTTGACGTTGAAAAATGACCCGTTTCGGTTATGATGCGCATATGTCGGGGCGTGGCTCAGCCTGGTAGAGCGCCTGCTTTGGGAGCAGGATGTCGCAAGTTCGAATCTTGTCGCCCCGACCAATTATATAACTATAGTATATATATACCTACTATGTTATTTTTTTACCAAAAACAGTTTAATTATATTTTTCAATGATTTAATGATGATTTTTTCTTGCAGCTCCAGAGGGCAGAATTTCCATACATGAAAAAATTGTAATCCACTAAAAGTATACATTTTGTAAATTGAAATTTTAAGTAGCTGCCGCGTATAACTTATTGAACTAGATATATTTTTACGTTGATATCGCTAGTTCAAATCCAATAAGGTGAGGTTGGCCTCTGGCTGTAAAACGTCCAAATAACATATTGATTCTGAATGAAAAAATTTTAATTGACTTTTTGATGCTTTCAAGCGTTATTACAATCTGTATCATAAGAAAAGGAGACCCTAATGCCAGAATAAACAGAAAAACTGGTTCATATAATTATACCAGTTTTATTGAACTATTTGGAAATGAGAAAAACTGGAGAAATTTAAATCGCCTAAAAAAATATTCCACTTGCACAAGGAGAAGAGAAAGACGTTATAGTTGAGGAAGAAGATAAAATTTCAAATAAACAAAATTTTTATTGCTATAATTTTTAAATAAGCCTACACTCACCTTCGACCTAGGATACAAAATGAATAATGCATTAATTTTAAATGAAGACTATTTAAAGTTTCATGCAAAGCCCATTTTAAAGTGGGCCGGTGGTAAAGGTATGCTTTTGCCGCAAATCACAGGAAATTTACCCACAAAATTAAAATTAGGTGCCATAAAACGTTATATTGAGCCTTTTGTTGGTGGTGGGGCTATTTTTTTTGAACTGGCAAATAACTATAGTTTTGAGGATGCTTATCTCTTTGATGTTAATCCTGAATTGGTTATACTTTATAACGTAACTAAAAATAACGTTGAAGACTTGATATCTGAGTTATCAGTTTTGCAACAAGCCTATAACTATGCTTCGGATAAAGCCGCTTTTTATTATACTATTCGCGATGAATATAATCAATTTGATAAAAATGTAGATGCTAATAAATATACAGCTGATTTTATCAGGCGCGCAGCTTTGACGGTTTGTTTGAATCGTACTTGCTTTAATGGCTTATTTAGAGTTAATTCAAAGGGATTGTTTAATGTTCCAGTTGGAAAATATAAGAATCCGCGGATTTTGGATGAAAACAATCTAAGGGAAGTCTCAAAAGCTTTACGATGTGCAGCAATTTTGCAGACTGATTTTGCTTCTGCATTGGACTATGTAACTTCGGATACTTTCATTTATTATGATCCTCCATATCGACCGATTAACGCTAGTTCATTTAATTCTTATGCTGTCGGCGATTTTGATGATGATGAACAAAGACGTTTAAAAGATGTTTTTGCTAAGGCTAATGAAATGGGGGCATTGCAGATGCTCAGCAATTCTGATCCGACTAATTACAATCCTAAAGATATGTTCTTTGATAGTTTGTATCGCGACTACAAGATTCATAGAATTTGGGCTAAAAGAATGATTAATGCCGATCCGAATGGTCGTGATGGCGTAAGGGAACTTTTAATTACGAACTATTGAGAATGAAAGAGATTTATAATTTATATTGTGCCGATTGCATTAAGAAATTAAAAGATTTCCCTGAAAATACTTTTGATATGATTTTTGCTGATCCTCCTTATATGCTTTCTAATGGTGGTATCAGCTGTCAGAACGGACATGTTGTTTCCGTCAATAAAGGTGATTGGGATGAAAGTAAAGGTTTAAAAGAAGATTTTAAATTTCATAAGAAATGGTTATCAGCCTGTAGGCGTGTTTTGAAGCCGAACGGCACGTTATGGGTGTCTGGAACTTACCACAGCATTTTTCAATGTGGTTTTGCTATGCAGTTACTAGGTTATCATATTTTAAATGATATTTCGTGGTTTAAGCCTAATGCCAGCCCGAATATGTCTTGTCGTTATTTTACAGCAAGCCATGAAACTTTGATTTGGGCTAGAAAAGATAAAAAGTCGCGGCACTATTTTAATTATGATGCGATGAAAGACGGGGATTTTCCGAAAGATTTTATCAAGAAACCTCATGCACAAATGAGGAGCGTTTGGTCTATTGGGACACCAACGCCAAGTGAAAAACAATTTGGGAAACACCCGACTCAAAAGCCTTTGGAGTTGTTGGAGCGGATTATTCTTGCTTCAACAAAGGAAAATGATCTGATTTTGGATCCGTTTATGGGAAGTGGAACAACCGGAGTGGCCGCTATGAAATTAGACCGGCAATTTATCGGAATCGAAAAAAATCCGGAATTTATCGTACTAGCGGATAAAAGAATTTTTGATGCATATCAACATAAGGAGAATAAAGAATGAAAAATAATCCAGTTTTCAAAAATATTTTGAATTGCAACAATGATGATGAAGTTTTTTCATATTTGATTGCCACATTGAAAGAAACAATCAAATCATGGGATTATTTTGTTAACTGGAAAAAGGTAATTCATAATTACCGCGAGGTTGAACGCTCATTAAATTTATTAAATACTTTGGTTGGTAAAGAGAATATTGAGGAAGAAGCCTTAGCTTTATTAACGGATTATCCGCAAATTATTGGAATTGTTCCTGCATTATTAGCAGAAAGAGAAAAGAAAATCAGCTTACTGGTTACTCCAAATAACTTTGATGCTAGAAGATTTGATTTTTCAAAGCCAATGCCAGCAAAAGACGGGGTTCTGTTCCTAAAAGAAAGTGGATTCTTAAAACTTATTTCAAACCGCAGTATTAAGTCTATCCCCGATTATTTTATCGGTGTAGAAGTTGGTCTTGATTCAAATGGTCGCAAAAATCGTAGCGGAACTTCTATGGAAAACTTGGTTGAATTCTTTGTAAAAGACATTTGTGAGAGAAACGGTTACGAATATATTGCCCAGGCGACGGCAGATAAAATCAAGGCAAAATGGGGCAAAAATATTACAGTAACGAAATCTTCAAAAAGAATAGATTTTGCTATCAACACGCCCAAGAAACTATATTTGATTGAAACAAACTTTTATGGTGGCGGTGGTTCTAAGTTGAAATCAACCGCCGGTGAATATGCCGATATTTATCACCAATGGACAAGAGATGGCCATCAATTCATTTGGGTAACAGATGGTTATGGTTGGAAAACGACTCAACGCCCATTGCGTGACACATTCAATACAACAGATTATATCATTAATCTTGATATGATTCAAAAAGGCGTCTTAGAGGAATTTTTAAAGTAATTTATAAGACAGAGACTAGATATGAAACTAAAAAAGGTTTGCTTAAAAAATTTTCGATGTTATTTAGATGCAACTTTTCCTATAAACAATTTAATAGCAAAAATGTAATAAAGCAAATATTACAAGGACAAGATATATGGAAGCAGATAATTTTCACTCCTGAAAGCCGTAGTGAAATATAGGATTGTTTTTGCAGATAAAAGACTTTTTTAAAGACGCTACATATATCCGCAAAACTTTTTTATCATAAGCTAAAATATTCTTCTTTTGCTTCCTTTTTCGTCTCTTGCCGTAATCGGCTTCCGACGCTTTCCGGAGAAGACGGGTCGTTACTTATAGTATCAAGAAGAGAGCCGTCTTTTTCTATTATTTTATCCTTCAAACATTTTGACTTTTATTGATTTAGTAAAAATCTTTCAAAATTCAAAAATCACGGACGAAGGAAGCGTCCCGTCACGCTGTTCGGGGCGGCGGCAATGCGTTCGGGCGTGCCTGCGGCGACGATCCTGCCGCCCGACGCGCCGCCTCCCGGTCCCATGTCTATGATATAATCGGCGTTACGAATTAAGTCCAAGTCGTGCTCAATTACGATGACGGTCGCCCCGTTTTCGACAAGCCCCTGAAAAACTTTCAAGAGCGTTTGAACGTCTTGAGGATGCAAGCCGATCGTCGGTTCGTCAAAAACAAAAACGGAATCCGACTGCGCCCTCCCCGTTTCTTCCGCCAGTTTCAGGCGTTGCGCCTCTCCGCCCGACAGCCCCGGAGTTTCCTCCCCCAAAGTCAAATACCCCAGTCCCAACTCCTGCAACGTTTTCAGACGACGGCACACGAGCGTCAGACCTTCGCACGCCTTCAACGCCGAATTGATATCCGCGTCCATCAGTTCGGGAAGCGAGAAAGACTCTCCGTTTTTGTTTGCGAACCTGATGCTTTCGGCTTCCTTGGCATACCTTGACCCGCGGCATTCGGGGCACGGAATTTCAACGTCGGGCAAAAATTGAACGTCAAGGCTGATCACCCCCGTCCCGTCGCACGCGGGGCAGCGGAGCCTGCCCGTATTATAGGAAAAATCGCCCGCCTTATATCCTAAACGCTTGGCGTCTTCCGTTTTAGCAAAGACTTTGCGCAACTCGTCATGCACGTTCGCATACGTCGCGACGGTAGAACGCACGTTGATCCCGATCGGCGTCGCATCAATCAGCTTTACCCTTTTAATGCCTTCGGCCTCAACGGAAATAACGTGTTCGGGCAGCTTTTTACCGTTAATTTTCGCGTCAAGCGCGGGGACAAGGCTTTCCAAAATCAGCGTCGTCTTTCCCGACCCCGAAACGCCCGTAACCGCCGTCAACCGCCCTTTGGGAACGGAAACCTCCAAAGGTTTGACCGTATGGATTGCTCCGGCGGACAGGCGAAGGGCGCCGAATTCGAACATGCGGCTTTCGTCCGCCCTGCTCCTTGCCTTTGTTTCCGCCTTTCCCGACAGGAAGGGACCGATGACGGAATCCTTGTTTTTCTCAATCTCTGCAATGCTCCCTTCGGCAATGATTCTGCCGCCCCCGACGCCCGCATTCGGCCCCAGCTCGATCACGCGATCAGCTTCGGACAGGATCTGAACGTCATGATCAACCAAAATGACGGAATTTCCGTCGGCGATCAGGTCGTGCATTACGCCGTTCAAACCGACAATATTGGCGGGATGAAGACCGACGGAGGGTTCGTCCAGAACGTACAGAACGCCCGTCGTGCGATTGCGTACGGCTCTGGCCAGCTGCATGCGCTGGCGTTCTCCCGTCGAAAGCGTCTGCGAAGCGCGATCCAAAGACAAATATCCCAAACCGAGGTCAATCAAACGCTTTGCCGTGTCCCGAAACGATTCGCAAATGCTTTCCGCCATCGGACGCATTTCTTCGCCGAGCGTTTCAGGAATGCCGTCCGTCCATGCGACAAGGTCGGAAAGCGGCATTCGACAAACCTCGTCAAGCGACATGCCGCGCACCTTCGGCATTCTGGCGGCTTCAGAAAGACGGGAACCGCCGCAATCGGGACAGATTTCTTCCTTTAAGAATTTCTCCACCCGCTTCATGCCTTGTTCGTCTTTGACCTTTGCCAAAGCGTTTTCGACGGTATAAGTCGCATTGTAATATGTAAAATCAAGCTCGCCCGCCTGATTGGAACTTTTGGCCTTATACAGAATATGCCGTTTTTCGGGAGGGCCGTTATAAACGATGTCTTTTTCCGCATCGGTCAAATCGCGGAAAGGAACGTCCGTCCGAACGCCCATCGCGCGGCACACGTCCGTCATCAAAGACCACATCAGCGAATTCCACGGAGCGACGGCGCCTTCGTCAATGGAAAGGGAGTCGTCGGGGACGAGCGTCGCCTTATCCACGGTCCTGACGATTCCCGTTCCGTCGCAGGTACGGCAGGCGCCCTGCCCGTTAAAAGCCAGCTCTTCGGCGGACGGCGCATAAAATTTTGCGCCGCATTCGGGACAAATCAATTCCTTTCCCGCGGCTACATCAATCGTCGGAGGCAAATAATGCCCGTTCGGACAACGATGGCTTGCCAGCCTGGAAAACGCCAGCCTGAGGCCGTTCAGCAGCTCCGTCCCCGTACCGAACGTGCTTCGAATGCCCGGAACGGCGGGACGCTGACGCAAAGCCAAAGCGGCGGGAACGTAAAGGACTTCGTCTACCGAAGCTTTTTCGGCAAAAGACATACGGCGTCGCGTATAGGCGGAAAGGGAATCCAAATAGCGCCTTGACCCTTCGGCATAAAGGACTCCCAAAGCCAGAGAAGACTTCCCCGACCCCGACACGCCCGCAATCCCGACGATGCGGTTCAAAGGAACGTCAACGTCTATGTTTTTCAGGTTATGCACCCTTGCGCCGCGAATCTTTATTTTATCAACCATTGTTTTCACGAAAAATTTATTTGATCCGTCGGGCTCAGCATCCGAAAAATACGCTTCCGCGTCAAGAGGAGCGTTTCAGTTTTTGGCTTTTTCGATAACGGCATCGAAAGAACCTTCAGTGCGTTTCAGATCGTCTAAGCCCGACGTTATGCGCTCCGTGACGCTCAAGTTGCCCGTATAACCTTCGCCGCGGGATCCGCCGATAATTTGATATCGGCGTAAAATTCCCGATTTTGAAGCGGTTCGAAATGCCAACGGACGGGTAGAGCGGAAATATTATAAATCTTCGGCTAATTTCAGCATCAGCGCCTGTTTGATCAGGCGTTTTCTTTCCTGTAAAAAGAGGCTGAAATTTTCCTCGCTGAGTTCGATTAAGGGAATACAGCGTTCTTTTTTATATTCTTCTTTGTTTTTTCCCCTCTGCCGACAGTACGAATCCAGCCATTCTTCCGGGTTTTTATCTCTTTTGCTTTGGTTTACGCTGGCTTCCAGTAGCTGCAGGTTCGCCAGATAATTTCCGCCCTCCTTCTTCTGTTCTTTCGTCAGCGACGAAATGGGATAAATGTGATCTTCATGATAGTTTTTGTCTTCAAAAGCCAGATCAGGCTGCAACAAAGTAAGCAATGACCACGAATCCTGCGATCCGTACTTGGCTTTTTCGATCAGCTGTTCCAAACTTTCTTCGTTTGTGTCCATGTTTCCCCTGATTTCATTCAGCGGGAAATAAGGGCCGGCATTTGCAATAATCTCTCTCAGCTTCTTCAGATAAGTCGTCGTTTGCCCGCTGAAAACCCGGTTGATGGTGGACAGCTGTATCCACCGCAGTATCTTTTTTTTGTTTTCAATGTCCGGCTTTGACAGCTGGTTTTGATATAAAAATAAAGCCAAAGGCAGCACGATTAAATTAGAACGCAGATTATCCTTAGAATATCCCAGTTCTTTGAAAACATCGCAGGCGAGCTTTATGTATTTAACGATGTCGTTAAAAGATTTTTCAATCCAGTCGACGTTTTGGCGTTCAAAATTATCGACATTGAAATTCAACGGAAGCCCTGTCAAAAACAGGCAGCCGCGCAGAAAAATGTCTTTGGGGATATTAAAGCGGCATTCGTCATAAATCATATCAATTGCCTGATTGATTTTATCCCGGCCTTCTCCCCATTGGTTGATAATGACCGACATCAGCAAATCCGTGTATCCCAGCGGTGTACCTCCGGAATTGATGCGAACAAATATCTGCAATACTCGGTCAAATGATTTCGTGTTTTCTTCAAAATAGCTGACAGCCTTTTTTTCAACGAAGTTTTTATATAGGTCGCTGAAAATATCACCCAGCCTGTCTTTCATTTCCTCAGACGCCTGCGAATAGATATCGCCTAATTTTTTACGGTAATCTTTATCTGTTTCAAAATCCAAAATATCTCCGACTTTGAACCAGAGGGATTTTTGACTGTCGTTATCTCTTTGAACTTCTTCATCAGTTTTAAATTTAAATTCGTAATTGTCGGAAGTATTTTCCGGATCAGGGTCTTTTTGATAAAAAAGATTGATGTATAAGCGTTTTTCTTCATAATTTTCGGGATTATCGTACTTGGTTTTCGGTTTATGCAGCTTCATACTGCCAAGCAACCCTAAATACAAAGCTGTCAAACGTTGCTGGCCGTCCAAAACGGCGGTCAGCTCTTTTTCGCCGGCCGGATTATATTCCTGATTATGGTTGGAGGCCGGCTTGTATTCGTCGTATTTTTTTAAAAACTTATAAAATTTGTACTTGCAGTCCGAATCGTGTTCGTAATTCCAAAACAGCATGGATCCGAAAGGATAACCGGACATGATCGAATCAAACAGTTGTTCTATTTGTTCGTATTTCCATACCAGTTCTCTTTGAATAACCGGAAGAACATATTCATTGTTTTTAATTCCCATAACTATTTTTTTTATTTCTTTTTCCGGCATAAGGCTGTACTCCGCTGATTGCTTTTACCGTTTGACCGTACCATAATTTATACGCAATCTAAAGTGGATTTCGTCGCCAAGTATATCTTTAAACCCTTTTATGGCCAACCGGAACAAAGTTATAAAACCGTTGGTAGCGCTAAAAACGACGGTTGCGGACGCTTTTTGTTTTCCGGAAATTAAGAGGGCTTCATGACAGGCAGAGCGTCCCCGTAAATCCGAAGACGTCCGCGTATCGTTTAATTCCGCTTCCGAATAACCGACAAATATTTCGGGAAAACGCCTCTAATCGTCATCGGAGCCGTCCGGCAATGCGCCGCATTCCAAAAGTATTTTTTTTAATTTTTCGTGTCCTGCAGCCCGCTGTAAAGCCGTGCGTCCCTCACGGTCTTTGAGATTAAAGTCGGCTCCTTTTTCTTTCAGCAAACGGATCACCTTTTCCTGCTGTTTAAAAAGCGCGTATTTCCCCATGTGCCGATAGTCCTCATCTTCCCGATAAACGAAAGTAACCGTATTGATAAGACAGGTATTGCCGTATTTATCTTGATGGTTAACATTTGCTCCTTTTAAAATTAAATGCTCCGTTATAATCAGGTCATATTTAGCGTGTTTGGTAAGCGGCGTATCGGAATTCCATACGCTTTCCATGCTTGCCCCATGCTCCAAAAGAAGATCACAAGCCTGAGGAGAACGACAAAGAAATAACAGATACGGATCGCTTACGTCTCCGCCGTTATCAATGATAAGCCGCATCATTTGCAGATCATCCGCTTTAATTGCCGCGCCCAAAACGGAACCTTTAACACGATTGTTAATGTCCGTTCCCTTTTTAATTTCCTGACGCAGCCCTTCTATATCCCCTTCGGCAGCCAGATAAAAGGGACAACGAAGATATTTTCCCGATTTTTCGGCAGATTTTAAAAATTTCAGCATCTTGAGACCATTTCGTTTTTCATTGAAACGTTTTAATTTTCTCCAAAAAATTCTCAACGGCCCCAATACTGTTGTATCGGCATAATCTTTCGGATGATTGCAGGCATCAACAAGTCGAGCCAAAAACGGATTGTTATATTTTGATTCCAAATCCATTATGGCTGTGCAGCCGGCGTAATTTTTTATGTCAATGAAGGCTCCGGCCTCCAAAAGGATCTTTGCCATTTCGGCATTTTTTGCGTAATGCAGGGGAGTATTTCCGTACTCCGTCGCCGCACTGCCGCACCCGGGCGGGGCTTCTTCGACAAAATTTACATCGGCTCCGGATGCTATCGCCGCTTTTAGGTCGGCCGGCGTACCGTAGGCGGCAATGTGTATAATATCTGACATCTTCTATAAGTCTCCTCTCTTTTTTCAAATTCAATCCTACCGAATTTGAAAACGGTTTTTGAAATTGATAATGAGTTACCTCTCTCATGCCGAATATTTCGGCGGAATGCTTCCATCTTTGACGACAGGCAGATGAAAGCTTTATAATTTCTCCGCCGCTTCATTTTAATTTATCTTAAAAAAACAGGCATCAATAAAATCGTTTCGGCTACCCGTTTAAATCTTTTCCGAAGCCTTTTCGGCAAAAGAGATGCCAACAAAAAAACGCCTATAAAACCGCGACAGAAAAGGGTTTAAAAAGTCAACGTGCTTTTCAAGCACCCTTTCAGGCGCTCAAGGCGATAAAAACAGCGACAGTAAAAGCCTCAAAAAGTCAAAGTGTCCTTCGGACACTTGAAAAACGATTCGAAATGTGCGATGATGATTATCTAAGGTTGATGACAAACATTTAATTTTAGGAGACGCGCCATGAACAAACGTTATTTATTCGCTTTGGCGGCGGTGTTTCTGCCGCTTTCGGCATCGGCGATAGAATTGATGCCCCCCCCCCATACGACTTTTAAGTGATTCTCAATCTTTC
>CALXYE010000147.1 GCA_944392845.1 uncultured Alphaproteobacteria bacterium | reverse complement strand
AAGCAATTTCCGTTTTAGCGCCGCCAAATCAAGCGCTTCGTTTTCGCCGCCCAGCATTTCAACCAAAGCGTCGTTGACGATCTTAACGACCATCTGGGAAGGCGTAACGGATTTAATAACGGCCTGTCCGACGGCTTTTTCGCGAACGTTCGCGATGAAATCTTTGACGACGGGCAAAGCGACGTCCGCCTCCAGCAACGCGATTCGAATTTCGCGCATCGCCTCGTCGACGTCGGCTTCCCTCAAAGCCCCGCGACGGGACAAGCGGTCGAAGACGCCGCCAAGCTTTTCCGCCAAAGAATCAAACATTTACGCGTCCTTTTACAGCCGTTCCTTTTGCAGATACAAAAACCGCGTCGGTGAGCGTATCTTCGCCGGCCGACGGATCTCCGCAGAGACAAAAGGCTTAAAACCCTTGTGAAAGTTAAGTCGGTTTTTACCCGCCTTTTCAGGAAGAGTCAAGAAAAATCAGGTTTCGCGAAAAAAAGCTTTAGTGCCTTTCTTTTATTGTGTCTTTCCGTTCATCTTCATGCGCGTTTAATGTTCCTCTCCGCCCGTTCCTTTTTTGGGGTTACTTTGGAAAAAAACTCTGATATGTTGGCACGTTATTATATTAAGAGGACTTTTTCATGCCCGTTCAGGTCGTTACTTTCGGCTGCCGCCTCAATTCTTATGAATCCGCCGCCATAAAAGAGCTGAGCGGCCTGCCCGACGATACCGTCGTCGTCAACACCTGCGCCGTAACGGGCGAAGCCGAACGCCAATGCCGCCAAACGATCCGAAAGTTGCGCCGCGAAAACCCGAACGCTTTTTTGGTCGTTACGGGTTGCGCCGCCCAAATTGCCCCCGAAGTTTATGCGAAAATGCCCGAAGTCGATAAAGTTTTGGGCAACAACGAAAAACTTGACGCGAACGCTTATCAAAAAAGCGCCCCCGCCGTATCGGTCGGCGACATTGATTCGCCCGCCGCCCCGATAAACGCGCGTATGCCCTTTTATTTCGAAGGGCGAAACAGAGCCTTCATCCAAATTCAGCAGGGCTGCGACAACGCCTGCACCTTCTGCGTCGTTACAAAAGCGCGCGGCAAAAACAAAAGCCTGCCTCCCGAAAAGATTGTCGCCCACGCGCAAAAACTGGTTGACGAAGGCTATCCCGAAATCGGGCTGACGGGAGTTGACATCACGGCTTATCCCGATTTGGCGGGGCTGGTAAAAAAGCTGCTGAACGAAGTATCGGGATTAAAAAGGCTTCGCTTGGGTTCTCTCGATCCCGCCGCCGTTCGGGACGAACTGATTTCCCTGTTCGCGGAAAGCGGCGTTTTGATGCCGCATCTGCATCTGTCCGTACAATCGGGGGACGACCTGATTTTAAAGCGCATGGCCAGACGGCATTTAAGAAAAGACGTCCTTGATTTGTGTTCCAAAGTCCGCGCCGTCCGTCCCGACGCCGCATTCGGCGCGGATTTCATTACGGGCTTTCCCACGGAAACGGAACGGATGTTTGAAAATACGCTTAATTTGGTTCGGGAGGCGAACATCACGCACCTGCACGTTTTTCCGTATTCCGAACGTCCGGGAACTCCCGCGGCGAAAATGCCTCAAGTCCCCGTTTCCGAACGCAAGGAACGGGCAAAGCGCCTTCGCGCGGCGGGAGACGCGCTTTTAAACGCTTACATGCGCGGCCGTATCGGCACCGAAGCGCGCGTCTTGTACGAAACGGACGGTAAAGGCTTGTGCGAACATTATTTAAGTGTCAAAATCGGTGAAGGTTTCCGCTCGGGGCAAATTGTTCCCGTCCGTCTGACGGGTATTGCCGAAACGGGCGTGTTTGAAGGGAGCGTTTTATAATTATGGCGGGTTGGTTTGAACGCATCAAACGGGGGCTGTCCAAGACGTCGGAACCGATCGTTCGGGGAATCGGCGACCTGTTGACGAAGCGCCGTTTGGACAAAGAAACCCTGCAGGATCTGGAAGACCTGCTGATTTCGGCGGACGTCGGCGCGAAAACGGCGCACGAACTGACGCAGGAGCTTTCCGACGAAAAATTCGACAAAGAAGTCGGCGAAACGGAAGTCCGCGCTTTCTTCGCCGACAAGATACGGGAAAAAATCGCGCCCTATGCCGAAGGGCTGACGATTGACGCGACGAAAAAACCGTTCGTCATTTTAATGGTCGGCGTCAACGGCGCGGGAAAAACGACAACGATCGGCAAGCTGGCGCATAAATATAAGGAACAAGGCTTAAAAATCAGCTTTGCCGCCGCCGACACCTTTCGCGCCGCCGCCGTCGAACAGCTGAAAGTCTGGGGCGAACGCACGGGGTGCCCCGTCATTTCGCGTCCCCAAGGCGCCGACCCCGCGGGATTGGTTTTTGACGCCTTAAAAGAATCCGTCGAACGCGGGGACGACGTTTTGTTTATCGACACGGCAGGACGCCTTCAGAACCGTTCCGAACTGATGGCGGAGTTGCAAAAAATCGTACGCATCATAAAAAAACAGGTTCCCGATGCGCCGCACGCCTGTCTGATGGTCTTGGACGCCGCCGTCGGACAAAACGCGATTTCCCAAGTTAAAACGTTCAAGGAAATGACCGATGTTGACGGATTGGTCATAACGAAGCTGGACGGGACGGCAAAGGGCGGCATTTTGCTGGCCTTAACGCGCGAGTTCGGACTGCCCGTCCGCTATATCGGCATCGGAGAGGGAATTGACGACCTCAGGGCTTTCAAAGCGGAGGATTACGCCCGTTCCCTGATGGGGACGGCGGATTAAGGAGGCTTTATGAAGGATACCGAAAAAAAACTGGGCGCAGGCATTACTTTTTCCGCGGAACAGGCCGTTCCCGTCATTTTGCTGGTTCTGTTTTCCTTTTTGAAGACAATGGCCGTCGCTTTGAACGAAACGGGCGTTTCCTGCACGTTTTTGGAAAGGCTGAACGGCGCGTTCATTCCTCAAACGATCATCGGAACGGCGCTGTTGTGCTTTGTTTTGGCTTTCGGAATGTTCCGCCTGAAAGAAAATGTCCGCGCCCCCGCGTTCGTCCTTGCCGGAGCGGCCTTCGTTTCCCTTTCCCTGTTTTTTGCGGGGCGTTTTTTCAACGATCCCGCCGTTACCGTCGTTCAAGCGGTTTGGAAAACGGGTTTTTACATTCTGGCGGAAGCGTCCTTTTGGATTACGGCTTTTCGCTTCGGCGTTTTCAGAAACAAGCATAAAACGCTTGTCGCCCTTGTCGCCGCGCAAATCGCCGCCTCGTTTTCGGCCGCAGGCTTCATCAGGCTTTTGGCCGTTCTGGAAACGGGAAACGCTTTGGTACCGTGGGCGTGCGTTTTCGCCTTTGCCGCGGGCGCCGTCACCGACGTTTTGATTTCCAACGGATCGGCCCCGATTGATGCCCGTTTCGTTTTTTCCAAACAGGCCGCGAAAAGCACGGGCAACCGTTTCAGAAAAACCCTGAACGTTTATTTTTTCATCGCGGCGGGATTGCTGACGTTCTGCGCCGCCTTGTTTGATTACCGTTTCCTGTCATCGGCCGCGGCGGAATACGCCCAAACGCCGGAATCCCTGCCCGTTCTGTACGCTTTGCTGTCAATGCTGTTCGGACTTGTTTTGGCGGCGGGATTACTGTTGTCGGCGACAAAGCACGTTCCCGTCCTGACCCTGTCCGTTTTGTTTCTGGCTCCCGCGGCGTTGGCGGTTGCGGCGGCGGGCGGCGCTTACGGCGTCTTCGGCCTGATCGTCGCGGCAAAAGCGGCGGCGGACATTTTGACATGCCAGGTTAAAGAGCCCGTCCTGAGCATCATTCCCCGCGCCGTTTCCCAACGTTTGGATTTTCGCACCAACGTTTGGCGGAAAACGGCCGTTGAGCCCGCGGCCATGCTGGCGGCGGGGCTTATCCTGCTTTTTATGGAAAAGCGCGGCCTGACGGAAGAAATTGCTCCGTTGCTGTACGGCGCGTCCGTCCTGTTGCTGATTGCCCTGCTGTTGTTGCGGCGCACATACACCGTTTTGGTTTCGGATTATCTGAAGGGACGCTTGTGGCGCGGCGGACGCCTGATGATTTTCGGCAGGCGGCTGAACGCCCGCATTGACGATTTTCTGACGAATCCGTCCCCCGACGATACGATCTACGCCCTGCGCATTCTGGAAGAAGCCCAGCATCCGAAGTTTTCCTGCGATTTGGAACAGGCCTTGCGTCATCCGAGCAATTACGTCCGTCTGTTCGCTCTGGACCGCATTGAAGCGATGGATTACCCTTCGACGATTGAAGAAGTTTCCGCCTGCGCCGAAAACGATCCCGATTATGCCGTCCGCCGGGCGGCTTTGAAAGTCATGTGCCTGCTGGGCGGTCCCGAAGAACGCGAAAAGGCTTTGACTTACCTGAACGATCCCGATATGCGCGAAGGGGCTCTGATCGGCCTGACCGCCGCGGGAGCGGAAGGCGTGTTCGTCGCGATCGACACGCTGAACGCATTGGCTTCTTCAGATTCCGCCGCCGATCGCGCTTTGGCGGCTTCCGTTCTGGGAGACGCGGGCAACCAAGCTTTTTACCGTCCGCTGACCGTCCTGCTGCACGACGAAGACGCCGCCGTTTGCAAGGCTGCGGCGGAAGCGGCGGGAAAACTGAAAAACGAACGGTTGCTGCCCGCGCTGATGGCCTTGTTCCGCCGTCCCGAATTGCGCGAGGACGCCGTCGCCGCCCTGCTTCAGTTCGGAAACGCCGCCCTGCCCGAAATAGAGGACGTCCTGACGAATCCCGACAATCCCGTGCAGTTTCGCGTCCTGATGGCGAAAACGCTGGGGCGCTTTGAAACGCCCGAAGCGAACGCCTTATTGTTCCGCCACATTGACGTTCAGGACAGGCGCGTGCGCTATCACGTCCTGAAATCTTTGGTACTGTCGGGCTATAAGGCTCAAGGGCGCGCCGTTACGCGGGTTCGCCTCGGCCTGTACGACGAAATCGAACAGGCGACGGGTTTTCTTGCCGCTCTGGAAGATTTCGAAGACAAAGACGACGACAGGCTCGGCCGTTCCCTGACGAACCTGAGGAACGCGCTGGAATGCGAAATCGAATACGCCAAGGAACGCATCCTGCTGTTGGTTGCCCTGCTTCATCCTTCGGCGGAAATATCGGGGCTTTTGAGCCATTACGCCCTGATCAGCGAAGAAGAGCGCGCCCGAATGGGCAGAATCATAGAGCGTCTTTTGACGGGCGAGTTGCGGATGCTGTGCCTGCCGCTGTTCAGAAAGACGTCGCCGACCGAAAAGCTGACGCATCTGCGCCCGCATTTCCTGCCGCCCGTTTTGTCTTTCCGCGACCGTTTGGCCGACCTGCTGTCCCTTGAGCCCGGCGAAGTTGATGATTGGACGCGCGCAAGCGTCGTTTATCTGGTCGGCTATTTCGGCGACCCGTTTGCCGTAGACGCTTTGGTTCCCCTGTTGAAAGACAATGACGCCATCGTTCGCGAAACGACCGTTTGGGCGCTGGGGCGGCTGATGGTTCCCGAAGAAGCGTCGCGTTTGCTGAAAGATTGCCCGAACGACCCCGTTCCCGCCGTCGCGCGTATGGCGCGTTTTATCGTTGACGGTACGGGCAGAGCCTTTTTTTAGGAGAAAAAGTATGCGATTGACCCTTGAAAAAATCCTTGTTCTCAAGAACGTCCCCTTGTTTGCGGGCGTTCCCGAATCGGCTTTGTCCGACTTTATCGCCGCCAGTGAAGAAGTCGCCGCTATCGTCGGATCCGACATTATCAAAGAAGGCGACATGTGGTCGGATATGTACGTTATCCTGCAGGGACAGGTTCGTTTGCACAAAAACGGCAAAACGTTCAGGGAATTTTCAACGAACGACGTTTTCGGCGAACTGGGCGCGTTGGATCCCGCGCCTTCCGACGTTACGGTCACGGCAATTGACGATACGATGATGTTCAAAATATCGGGAGCCGCGCTGTACCGCCTGATGAACGAGCATAAATCTTTGGAACGCAGCGTTATCGCGTCCCTGTGTCGTCACCTGAGAGCATCGAACGCGGCAGGGCTGACTTAACGAAAGCTTCGTTTTTTCGGAAAAAAGCTCCGCGTGCGGAGCTTTTTTTTATTTTCGGACATGCTCTGCCATAATTTTGCCATAATTTTATGATATCTTGAGAATGTAAGAATCTTTTTTTACGGAGAAGACACGCCATGAAAAAACTACTTCTTTTGTTCGGAGGGCTTATGCTCCTGCCGTTAGCGACGCTAACGGCAGGGCAAAGTTCGCCTCCGGCATCAAAAACATTGAACGATACGTCATCCTTTCAGGTTGCGGGCGCCGTCAAGCTCGGTTTGAGTACGGACAGCCTCGCGCTCAGGCCCAAAAAAGGGCTGACGGGCGACGAGAAAGACCCGGATGACATTCAGGAATTCTGCGACGAAAGCAAAGGCCTGTACTATGACTCCACGACAAAGAAATGCGAGATTATAGACGTGTGCAGCCCTGACAATCCCTGTAGCGGCACAACGCCCGTTTGCGAAGCCGTGGGCGACGGCATAAATTATAATTGTTTATGCAACGACACTTCCTGCGGCGCGGGAAAGACCTGCGTCGGCGGAACGTGTTACAACTGTGAAAAAGGCGAAAAGTGCAACTGTTCGGGAAATCAGGTTTCCGACGGAAGCGGCGGATGTTATACGCCTAACGATTCCTGCAATCCCAATCCTTGTTCGGGCGAAACGCCTTCCTGTTCCGCTTTGGACGAAACGCAATACAGTTGCAGTTGCACCTCCGATTCATGTCCGGCCGGTAAAGAGTGCAAAGACATGTCCTGTCAGCCTTGCGCGGCGGGAAGCGATTGCGGTTGTAATGCATCGGGCAAGGAAGCCGACGGCAACGGCGGATGTCGTTGTCCGGGGATGAAGGTTGCCAGCGGCAATTCGTGCGTCTGTCCGTCCTGTTACGAATCGGACGGGACGTGGGGCGGTTGCCGCAAGACGTGCGAATGCGTCAGCTGTCCCGACGCGCAGAAATGCGTTGACGGCGCATGCGTGAACTGTCCTTTGGGCGAAGATTGCGGCTGTTTTGACGACGACGCGTATTCAAACGGCAGCGGCATATGCGAACCCAACGATCCCTGCGCGAATGTAACGTGTGATTCGAGCTGGCACTGCGAAGAAGGCGAATGCGTCGCGGATGCCTGTCCGTCAGGATACGAAGCGGGCAAAACCTGCGGCGACGGCTATACGCTGGAAACGAACGGTAAATCGGGCGGTAAAACTTGCGGCAAGTGCGTCAAAATTGAAATAGAATGCACGACGCAGGAAGATTGCGCCGTCGGCGAGGAATGCATGAGCGGCGGCACGGCCGATTCCTATTGTAAACCTTGCGGGAACAGTCAGGGCAGCTTGTGCGCCTCTTATTGTAAGCAGGGATCTAATACGGATTGCTCGACGCCTGCTAAAGTTTGTGCAGAATACAGTTATACGAAGTGTTCGGATTACAACGTTCCTTGTACGAATAGTGCCCAATGTTCGGATAATTATTGCGTTCCTTCGTACGATTCGAATGGGGTATACATTCCTCAGGGAAGTACATGCCGTTGCGCAGGGGTATGTATCCGCTGGAAATAAATAAATTCACTAAAAAACAGCCCCTGTTCGGGGCTGTTTTTTTTACCTGAAAAAATCCCCCCTTAATCGGGGGGATATTTTGATTAAGCGGTTTTACGCCTTGTTTTCCAACAATTTTTTATAAAGTTCTTTTGTTTGGTAAGCGATGCTTTGCCAACTGAAATACTTTTCAACGCGCAACCGCCCCGCGCGCCCCATTTTTTTGGCCAAAGACGGATCGCGAATCAGCGTATTCAGCGCTTCGGCCAAACGTTCGGCGAACGCTTCGGCATCAACGGGATCGTGCGGCGCTTCGTCCGAAAGGTCGGGATCAACCAATAATCCCGTTTCGCCGTGAACGACGACTTCCTTAATACCGCCGACCGCGCTGGCAACAACGGGCGTCCCGCAGGCCATCGCTTCCAAATTGATGATGCCGAACGGCTCATAAATTGACGGGCAGCAAAAAACCGTCGCTTGGGAATATAACGCTATCGTTTCCTCGCGCGACAACATTTCGGGAATCCAAACGACGTCGGAACGCGATTTTTTCAGCGACGCGACCAAGCCTTCAAGCTCGGCCTTCATTTCGGGCGTATCGGCATCGCCCGCACACAGAACCAGCTGGGCGTCGGCATCCAGCTTCGCCGCCGCCTTCAATAAATAAAGCAGCCCCTTTTGACGCGTCATGCGCCCGACAAACAGGATATAGGGCTTATCCGTGCGGACGCCGTATTTCTGCAAAACCGTTTCGTCTTCGACTTCGCGGTATTGGTTGACGTCAATGCCGTTATAGATGATCGACACGCGGTCGGGATCGATTTTCGGGAACAAACGCAGGACGTCGTCCTTCGTGCTTTGAGAAACGGCAATGACGGCGTCCGCCATTTCCAGCGCCGTTTTTTCGACCCAGCTTGACGCATCGTAGCCGCGCCCCAACTGCTCGCGCTTCCACGGACGCAACGGTTCCAGCGAATGCACCGTGATGACCAGGGGGATTCCGTACAGCATTTTTGCCAATATCCCCGCGAAATGCGCGTACCAGGTATGGCAATGCGCGATATCGGCGTCAATGCCTTCGCCCGAAAAGACCAGACCTTCGTAAAAAGCCTTTAAAGGAGAAGCCAGCTGTTTCGGACATCCCTTGAACAGTGAAGCGTCGGGCGTCGTTCCCGAAACGCTCAGGTTTCCTTCCTTAAAATGCTGATCGTGAAAGCTGCGGACCTCGACCTCCGTCAGCTTTGCCAATTCTTTGGACAAATACTCGACATGAACGCCCGCGCCGCCGTAAATATGAGGCGGGTACTCGTTCGTAACAAACATGACCTTCATGAAACCAAAGCCTCCGACTTTATTATATGCCTTAATACCAGCATCTTATTTTGTCGGCTTTTCGTCAATGATTTATCAAATGTCCGCAAAGTATTTTTTAATTTTTACAACACCTTCCTTCTTTCTTTTTCAAAAGATTTTATGAAATTCTGGAAATTTTTCGCGTCTGATTGTATAAATGGCTGATCAGTCTTTATGTCCGAAAGGAACAGGGCCATGCTTAAAAGCGCTTACGAACAAAATTTCCTGCTGAGGATGCCGGACGGAACGGTCAAGCAAGTCAACCCGTTTACGGGAACGCAGGTCTGGACGGTACCCGGACGCGGCAACCGCCCGAACGTCAAAAAGGCCGAAGACCCCGAAGTGCAACGCGTAGAACCGAAAGAAATCGAAGATTTTTGCCACTTCTGTCCGAAAAACTACCTTAAAACCCCGCCCGAAAAGGCCAGACTTGTCAAAACGGCGGAAGGGGATTTTAAAATCCTCAAAGACTTGAAAGTCGGACAGCTGTTCGACACGACGGCGGAATTCAGGCGCATTCCGAACCTGTTTGAAATCATTTCGTTCGATTATTGGGAAAAAAACTACGGCTACGTCATGAACGACCAGACCGCCGCCCGCAAGGAAGCCTATCTGGAAGACCCCGCGGGGCGCGAACACGTCCTGGACATCGTTCAAATGAAATTAAAAATGTCGGGACTGAGCCGCGAAGAAATCGACAGCATTTCTTCGGGACGCAAGCTGAAAATGGCGGACAATTTTTTTGCGGGCTGCCATGAACTGATCATCGGCAAACGCCACTTCATCGAGGGCGCGACGGAAGATAACGCGAAGGCGTCTTCGGGAAGCATGTCGCCCGAAATGCACTATCAGTACATGAACTTTACGATTGCTGCCTTAAAGGACATTTATCTGAATAACCGCTACGTCCGCTACGTTACCGTGTTTCAAAACTGGCTGAATCAGGCGGGCGCTTCGTTTGATCACCTGCACAAGCAGCTGGTCGCCATTGACTGCATCAGCGCCAGCAACGAAACGGAATTCCAGCTGGCGCGCGAAAACCCGAATATCTATAACGATTTCGCCGTCAATTATGCGGGATACCAAAACCTGATCTTTGCGGAAAACGATTATGCCGTCGCTTTCGCGGATTTCGGACACCGTTATCCGACGCTGTCCATCTATTCGAAAGCCGAAAAAAATCAGCCGTGGAACCAATCGCCCGAACAGATTAAAGGAATGTCCGACATCGTTCACGCCTGCCACGCTTCCATGGGATGCGAGATTCCTTGCAACGAAGAATGGTATTATCGCCCGCCCGCAGTGGATATTCCGTCGCCGTGGCACATTCTGATCAAATGGCGCATCAGCAATCCCGCGGGATTTGAAGCCGTTACAAAAATATACATCAATACGATTGACCCGTGGCAGTTGCGCGACCGCATCGTTCAAAACCTGTTTGCCCTGCGCAATGAAGGAAAAATCGCCAAAGGAATCAAAATCGCGGCGGAATGCGACTGCACGCCGAACTGCCTGATGTATAATCCTGCGTTGCAAACGGGGGGCAATTCCGTCCTGAATATGCGCGGACGCGGTTCGACTTTAGAGGTTTAGATTCATTCCGCGACAAAACGGCCTCCTTTATCGGGAGGCCGTTTTTTTTACCGTTCGGACAAAGACAAATACCGTTCGGCTTCGATTGCCGCGCGGCAACCGCCCGCCGCCGCCGTAACGACCTGCTGATAGCGGGGATCCTGAACGTCGCCCGCCGCAAAAACCCCCTTAATCCCCGTGAAAGGCAGCCCCGCTTCCGTGACGATAAATCCGTTTTCGTTCAGCTCCAGCTGCCCTTTAAAAATATCGGTGTTCGGTTCGTAACCGATCGCGACAAAGGCTCCGTCAACGGACAATTCGGCGATTTCTCCCGTTTTGACGTTCTTTAACGCCAATCCTGTCAGGCCTTCCGCTTCGCTTCCGACGAATTTTTCAACGACCGTATCAAGGATAAGCTTGATTTTCGGATTATTGAACAGCCTGTCCTGTTGAATTTTTTCCGCCCTGAAGGAATCGCGGCGGTGAATCAAACTGACTTCTTCCGCCAGATTCGCCAAATATAAGGCTTCCTCAACGGCGGCGTTTCCTCCGCCGATAACGGCGACTTTTTTCTTACGGTAAAAGAAACCGTCGCAGGTCGCGCAGTATGAAACGCCCTTGCCGCGCAACGCCGCTTCCCCCTCAACTCCCAGCATGCGGGCGGACGCCCCCGTCGCAACAATCAAAGCGTCACAGGAAAAGACATCCCCGGAATCCAGAGTGCAAACGAACGGGCGGACGGAAAGGTCAACGGATACCGCCGTATCATAGATGATCCGCGCTCCGAAGCGTTCGGCCTGTTCCTGCATTCTTGAAACCAGCTCGGTTCCCGCGATTTCTTCGGGAAAGCCGGGATAGTTTTCGACGAAAGACGTCGTCGTAATCTGCCCGCCCGGCTGCAATCCCGCGATCACGACGGGCTCTAAGGAAGCCCTCGCCCCGTAGATCGCCGCCGTATATCCCGCGGGTCCCGAACCGAGTATCAACAATCTGGTATGCTTTTGGGTCATGTTTCCGTCCTTTAAATGCAAGTTTTTTCTTTTGTAATATGTTTTAGGCGTCCAGACAACCGCCAATAAAAAAGCCGTCCGAAAAAAATCGAACGGCAAAAGAAGAACGATAAAAATTTAACGGACATGGCGTGCCTTTCCGACGGCTCTGACGGAAACGGTTTCATAATTCAACTTTGATTCCTGCTTAAAAATGCTTTCGCGCAGATCTTCCCGAAAATCTTCATTGACGTGCCGCGCTTTCCAACCAAACAAATTAACGGGCTCAAAGGCTTCGTTCCGACGCTTTTGCGCGTGGTCGCTCAGCACATAATCTTTTGCCGTCCAACGCGCCGTATCGGGAGAAAACGTCTGTTTTTCCATTTCATTCAACGCTTTTGAAACGGCGTCCGTCATTGCCAAGCCTTCATCCAAACGAAGGGAATCGATTTTTCCGATCAAAGCCTGATCATACGACAAAATCATTTCTTTGCGTTCCCGTTCGGGAATTGTTTTTTTCAACGCATCCGTTTCGGAATACGACGGAGAAGAACATGCCGACGCCAAAACGGCCATTGCCGCCGCGCCGAGGCTTCCTTTCAACGCGCGAACCAAAGGACGGGCGTATTTTGAAACCTTTCGTCCGCGCTCGTGCGGAATTTTTCCGGAAGGCTTTATTTTAAAATCTTTTTGAAAAAAGTTTTTTAAAGACATCGTTCAACCTCCTTCCGTACCTGATACTATTTTAGACAAAAACACAAAAGCAATCAATATATTTTTGTCTACATACCTGTTGTTTTTTAAGGTAATCGCCGTTCGGCACAAAATATTTTCGACCTTCTTAAAAAATCGAAGTTCCCCGCCTCTTCGCGAATCGGGTCGCTATATTTTCCGCCCGCACATAATAGAGGCGCTCACAGAGCCCGAACCGCCGTTGCGGATTATGCCGACCTGCCCCCGTTCCGTTATATTCAACGATCACGGGCGGGAAGCGGTTAACGGCGGAAGAATTGGCCTGCCGACTTTTATCGTTTCGCGGAAATTTCTTTTATCGCCCCTAAAGAATAATGCCGTGAAGCAGCAGGAAAGGGTTTAAAAAGTTAAAGTGTCCTTCGGACACCTTTTCAAGTTTCGCGCTTTTCAAAAAGTTAACGTACCCTTCGGGTACCCTTTCAGGCACTCAAGGCTATAAAAACTACGGCAATGAAGGACTCAAAAAGTTTAAAGTGCCCTTCGGGCACTTGAAAAAAGATTCAAAACGTGCGATGATGATTATCTAAGGTTGATGATAAACATGTAATCTTTAGGAGACGCGCCATGAAATTTTCTTTGTTCTTTTTTGCGGCGGCTCTGTTTGCGCCGTTTTCGGCATCTGCGATAGAACTGATGCCCCCCCCCCATACGACTTTTAAGTGACTCTTCCTTTCAAATCGCCGAGGCTGAAAAGCTCGGACTGTCCGTTGATGCTTTGGCTTTAAGGCCTAAAAAAGACCTTTCGGATAAAGACGCGGAAGGTTTGGAAGAATTTTGCGATAAAACAAAGGGCTTTTATTACGACCCCGCCACAAAAAGCTGTCAGATTATCGACGTGTGCAGCCCGAACAATCCCTGCAGCGGCATGACGCCGATTTGCGATCCTGCGGGCGACGGGCTGAATTATAAATGTTTGTGCGATTCCACCTCTTGCAAGGGGGGAAGGACTTGCGTCGGCGGGACGTGTTACAACTGTGAAAAAGGCGAAAAGTGTAACTGTTCAGGGGATAACGTTTCCGACGGGAACGGCGGGTGCTATATACCTAACGATTCTTGCAATCCCAATCCCTGTCCGAGCGAAATGCCTACCTGTTCCGCTTTGAACGAAACGCAATACAGCTGCAGTTGCACCCCCGATTCATGTCCGGACGGAAAGAAA
>CALXYE010000146.1 GCA_944392845.1 uncultured Alphaproteobacteria bacterium | reverse complement strand
GTCGATTCCGTAAAGGCCTACGAATTGGACGAAGCGATCGCCGTATTGAAAAACGCGCCGAAAGCCAAGTTCGACGAAACGGTCGAAATCGTCATGGGACTGAACGTTGATCCCCGTCAGGCGGATCAGATGATTCGCGGCGTTGTCGCTTTGCCGAACGGAACGGGCAAGGCCGTCCGCGTCGCCGTCTTTGCGAAAGGGCCGAAGCTGGAGGAAGCCGTCAAGGCCGGAGCCGACGTTTACGGCGCCGAAGACCTGATGGAAACCGTTTTGTCGGGCAAAATCGAATTTGACCGCTGTATCGCGACTCCCGATATGATGGGCGTCGTCGGCCGTCTGGGCAAGATTTTGGGTCCCCGCGGTCTGATGCCGAACCCGAAGCTGGGGACCGTTACGAACGACGTTGCGGGCGCCGTCAAGGCCGTTAAGGCCGGACAGGTTGAGTTCCGCGTCGAAAGCGCCGGACAAATCCATGCCGGTATCGGTAAGATCAGCTTCGACGAAAAGCAGATCAAAGAAAATATCGTTGCTTTTGCACAAGCCATCTTGAAAGCCAAGCCGGCGAGTGTTAAAGGTACGTACTTGAAACGCGTCGGCCTGAGCACGACTCAGGGCGTCGGCGTTAAAGTTTCGGTTCCCAGCGTTGCCGCTGCGGCTTCGGGGAACTGATAACGAACCGTTTCGGGAAACCGAAGCGGGACAAGAGGGGGAAGGAGGCATTGCCGATCTCCCCCGTCCTGTCCAAGACTGCAGGTGCGCCCGCGAGGGCTCCTAAAGGTTTTACCGCCTGCACAGACAGAAGAACAAGTTTTTTAGCTGCTCCGTTGGGATGCTTTATGGCTTGAGCTTTTGGACAGGGTAGGTTTTCGGCATGGGGTCGAAAACTTTGAGTTTCCGCCTTTCGGGGCGGAAGGAAAAAGAGGATACAAAAGTGAAACGTGAACAAAAAGCTGAATTGCGTTCGCAGATGAACGAAGACTTCAGCAACGCTTCTTTGGTCGTCGTCACCCATTACACCGGGTTGACGGTTGCCGAAATGTCCGCGTTGCGTGACGGCGTTCGCAAAGCTGACGCAAAGTTTCGCGTGACAAAGAACCGTATTACTCGTCTTGCTCTTGCTGGAACACAGTATGAAGGTCTGGCCGATCTGATGAAAGGACCGACGGCGGTGTCTTATTCCGTCGATCCCGTCGCGGCTGCCAAGGCTGTTGTCGAATTCGCCAAGAAAAATGAAAAGTTGGTCATTTGCGGCGGCATCATGAACGGCAAGGTTTTGTCCGTAGCCGAAATTAAGGCTCTGGGCGAATTGCCGACCATGGATGAACTGCGCGGCAAACTGGTCGGCCTGATTCAGGCGCCTGCGGCACAGATCGCTCGTGTTCTTAAGGCTTATGCCGACAAGGAAGAACAGGCGGCGTAATCATTCGCTTGTCACGGGGATCAATAATCCCGAAAATTTCGCGTCACTGGGACGCATAACTGTTAAATGTTGTTAAACGGAGTTTAAAAAAATGGCTGATCTCGCCAAAATCGTTGATGAATTGTCTGCTCTGACAGTTTTGGAAGCTGCCGAGCTGTCGAAAATGTTGGAAGAAAAGTGGGGCGTTTCCGCCGCCGCGCCCGTAGCCGTTGCCGCTGCGGGCGCCGGTGCTGCCGCCGCTGCTGAAGAAAAGACGGAGTTCACTATTGTTCTGGCCGATGCCGGCGCGAACAAGATCAACGTCATTAAAGAAGTGCGCGCTATTACGGGTCTGGGCCTGAAGGAAGCCAAGGACTTGGTCGAATCCGCTCCGAAGCCCGTTAAAGAAGGCGTTTCCAAGGAAGACGCCGATAAGATCAAAAAGCAGCTGGAAGGCGCCGGCGCTAAGGTTGAAGTGAAGTAATCCGCTTCCTCCTTTTCGGTTTTAGGGACCGGACGAAAAAGGTCAAAATGGCCTTTTTGCGTTCGGTCCTTGAAGTCGTTTTATTCCATAGGACGTGCGGACGGGGCGTCTTGAAACAATCCCGGCCGAAAGATCACAGATGACTTTTTTATAAGAATGGGGAGCGATAATGGTCAAATCCTTTACAGGACGGAAGCGTGTACGCAAAAGTTTCGGTCGAATTCCTACGGTAGCACCGATGCCTAACCTGATCGAAGTGCAAAAGAGCTCCTACAGTCAGTTTCTTCAGCTCGGCGTACCCGCCGCCAAAAGGACCGAGTCCGGTCTGCAGGAGGTTTTGAAGTCCGTTTTTCCGATTAAGGACTTTTCCGGCCGCGGCGAGCTTGAATTCGTGAAATACGAATTGGACGAACCCAAATACGACGTTGACGAATGCATTCAGCGCGGTATGACCTATTCCGCGCCGTTGCGCGTTACGTTGCGCCTGGTCGTTTGGGACGTTGACGAAGACACGGGAGCCCGTTCTATCCGCGATATTAAGGAACAAGACGTCTATATGGGCGATATGCCTTTGATGACGGAAACGGGAACGTTTGTCGTGAACGGAACGGAACGCGTTATCGTATCGCAGATGCATCGTTCTCCCGGCGTATTTTTTGACCATGACAAGGGCAAAACGCATTCTTCGGGCAAATACCTGTTTGCCGCGCGCGTCATTCCGTACCGCGGTTCCTGGCTGGATTTCGAATTCGATGCGAAGGACTTGGTCTATGTTCGTATCGACCGCCGCCGCAAACTGCCGATCACGACTCTGCTTTATGCGTTGGAAAGCGCCGACACGATCGCTCTGCGCAAAGAACGCGAGGCCGAAGGCCGTAGCGTTGATTTAAGCGAAGTCCGCGGCATGTCGCAGGAAGAAATCCTGTCCTATTTCTATAAGAAAGTCACCTTTACGGCCGACAAAAAAGGCTGGAAGACCGCTTTTGAACCCGAACGCCTGAAAGGGCTTAAACTGCATTACGATTTGGTTGACGCCAAAACGGGCGAAGTTTTGGTCGAGGCGGGACAGAAAATCACGGCGCGCAAGATTTCCGAGCTGAAAAAAGCGGGTGTTGAAGAAATTCGCGTTTCCGAGGAGGAATTGATCGGCCGTTACTTCGCCGAAGACATGATCAACGTCAAAACGGGTGAAATTCTGGTTGAAGCCGGTCAGGAAGTTTCCGAAGATGTTTTAAAGACGCTGAAAAAACACAAGATTAACGAAATCGCCCTGTTGCACATTGATCACGTCAATATCGGTCCCTACATCCGCAATACGATGGCCGCGGACAAGAATACCTGCCGCGAGGAAGCCCTGATTGACATCTATAAAGTCATGCGTCCGGGCGAACCCCCGACAGTCGAGTCTGCCGACGCGCTGTTCCGCGGATTGTTCTTTGATCTGGAGCATTATGACCTGTCCGCCGTCGGCCGCGTCAAAATGAACTCCCGCTTGGATTTCGATAAGAACGAAGTCCCCGATTCGGTTCGCGTTTTGCGCAAGGAAGATATTTTGGAAATCGTCCGCGTTCTGGTCGAATTGAAGGACGGCCGCGGCGAAATTGACGATATCGACAACTTGGGCAACCGCCGCGTCCGTTCGGTCGGCGAGTTGATGGAAAATCAGTACCGTTTGGGACTGTTGCGCATGGAACGGGCGATTCGCGAGCGTATGAGCTCGGTTGACATCGATACGGTCATGCCGCACGACCTGATCAATGCGAAGCCCGCCGCTGCGGCGATTCGCGAGTTCTTCGGTTCTTCGCAGCTGTCGCAATTCATGGATCAAAACAACCCGTTGGCCGAAGTGACGCATAAACGCCGTTTGTCGGCGTTGGGCCCCGGCGGTTTGACGCGTGATCGCGCCGGATTTGAAGTCCGAGACGTTCATCCGACGCATTACGGCCGTATCTGCCCGATTGAAACGCCCGAAGGCCCGAATATCGGTCTGATCAACTCTTTGGCCACATATGCCCGCGTCAACCAGTACGGTTTTATCGAAAGCCCGTACCGCAAGGTTGTTGACGGCAAAGTGACGAACGACGTCGTTTATCTGTCCGCGATGGAAGAAAACAAGTACGTTATCGCGCAAGCGAACGCGCCGTTGGATTCAAAGAATCACTTTACGGAAGAATTGGTCAGCTGCCGCAAAAACGGCGAGTTTGTTCTCGTTCATCCCGAAGAGATCACTTTGATTGACGTTTCGCCGAAGCAGCTGGTTTCCGTTGCGGCGGCGTTGATTCCGTTCTTGGAAAACGATGACGCGAACCGCGCCCTGATGGGGTCGAACATGCAGCGTCAGGCCGTTCCTTTGTTGCAGTCGGATGCGCCGCTGGTCGGAACGGGAATGGAAGAAGCCGTTGCGCGCGACTCGGGCGCTTCGATTATTGCGAAGCGCGGCGGCGTCGTCCAATCCGTTGACGGCATGCGCATCGTCGTTCGCGCGACGGACAACGTTTCCGCCGCCACGTCGGGCGTTGATATTTATAAACTGCACAAATTCCAGCGTTCAAACCAATCGACCTGCATTACCCAGCATCCGCTGGTTAAGGTCGGCGACATCGTTGCCAAGGGCGACATCATTGCCGACGGCGCTTCGACCGAACTGGGCGAATTGGCGTTGGGCAAGAACGTTCTGGTCGCTTATATGCCTTGGAACGGTTACAACTACGAAGACGCTATTCTGATTTCCGAACGCATTGCCCGCGATGACGTCTTTACGTCGATTCACATTGACGAATTCGAAGTCATGGCCCGCGATACGAAGCTGGGACAGGAAGAAATCACCCGTGACATTCCGAACGTCGGTGAAGAAGCGTTGAAGCAGCTGGACGAAGCCGGCGTCGTTTACATCGGCGCCGAGGTTAAGGCGGGCGACATTCTGGTCGGCAAGGTAACGCCGAAGGGCGAATCTCCGATGACGCCGGAAGAAAAGCTCCTGCGCGCCATCTTTGGCGAAAAGGCGGCCGATGTCCGCGATACGTCTTTGCGCGTTCCGCCCGGTATCTCGGGAACGGTCGTTGAAGTGCGCGTTTTTTCGCGCCGCGGCGTCGATAAGGACGAGCGCGCGATGGCGATTGAGCAGTCCGAAATCGAGGCTTTGGCCAAGGACCGCGATGACGAACGCAAGATTTTGGAAGGCAACTACTACGATCGTCTGAAGACGGCTCTGTTGGGACAGAAAGCGACGGCGGGCGCGAAGCGCGTTGAGGCCGGCACGATTCTGACCGAGGAAGTCCTGAACGACATCCCCGCCAGCCAGTGGCGCAAGATTGCCGTTGAAGACGACGCCGTTATGGCGGACATTGAACAAATGTCCAAGGTTTTTGACGCCGGGATCGAAAAGCTGCAGGAACGCTTTGAAAATAAGGTTGAAAAGCTGCAGCGCGGCGATGAAATGCCTCCGGGCGTTTTGAAAATGGTCAAGGTCTTTATTGCCGTCAAGCGCAAGCTGCAACCCGGCGACAAGATGGCGGGTCGCCACGGTAACAAAGGCGTCGTTTCCCGCGTATTGCCGATTGAAGACATGCCGCACACGGCGGACGGGACGCCCGTTGATTTGGTGCTGAATCCGTTGGGCGTGCCTTCGCGTATGAACGTCGGGCAAATCTTGGAATGCCATTTGGGCTGGGCGTGCCGCGAGCTGGGACGCCAGGTTCACGACCTGTACGAGCAGGTTTTGGAACAAAAGGCTTCCGTTGACGATTTGCGCGCCAAGTTGGAAGACGTTTACGGCAAGAAGGAATACAAGGACAACCTGTCGAAGCTGTCCGACGACGAAATTATGGAAGTCGCCGACAACATGAAGAAAGGCATGTCAATCGCTACGCCCGTTTTTGACGGCGCGCGCGAATCCGATATCAACATGATGCTGGAAAAGGCGGGGCTTCCCGTTTCCGGACAGGTAACGCTGTATGACGGGCGAACGGGCGAACCGTTTGAACGTCCCGTTACGGTCGGCGTGACTTACATGCTGAAGCTGCATCACTTGGTTGACGAAAAGATTCACGCCCGTTCGATCGGTCCTTACAGTCTGGTTACTCAGCAGCCCTTGGGCGGTAAGGCGCAGTTCGGCGGACAACGTTTCGGCGAAATGGAGGTTTGGGCTTTGGAGGCCTACGGCTCCGCTTATACGCTGCAAGAGATCCTGACCGTCAAATCCGACGACGTTTCGGGTCGTACGAAAGTGTACGAATCGATCGTCAAGGGGGACGACAAGTTCGAAGCCGGCATTCCCGAATCGTTCAACGTTTTGGTTAAGGAAATGCGTTCCTTGTGCCTGAACGTCGAATTGAATCAACGTGAATTCTAAAAAAACGCTCTTTAACGGAAAGAGGAAAGTATGAACGAGCTTATGAAAGTTTTCGGTCCGGTCACGGGGACACAGTCCTTTGATCAGATCCAGATCTCGCTGGCGTCGCCCGAACGTATCCGTTCGTGGTCTTACGGCGAGGTGAAAAAGCCTGAAACGATTAATTATCGTACGTTCAAACCCGAACGCGACGGTTTGTTTTGCGCGCGCATTTTCGGTCCCGTAAAGGACTATGAATGTTTGTGCGGCAAGTACAAACGCATGAAATATCGCGGCGTCGTCTGTGAAAAGTGCGGCGTTGAAGTCACGTTGTCCAAGGTTCGCCGCGAACGCATGGGGCACATTGAATTGGCGGCTCCCGTCGCTCACATTTGGTTTTTGAAGTCTTTGCCGTCGCGCATCGGCCTGTTGGTCGACATGATGCTCAAAGACTTGGAAGCCGTTCTGTATTTTGAAAAATACATTGTTATCGAGCCGGGGCTAACGCCTTTGAAAGTCAACGAACTGTTGACCGAAGAACAATATCAGCGCGCGGTTGAAGAGTACGGGGAAGATTCTTTCCGTGCCGGCATCGGCGCCGAAGCGTTGAAAGAAATCCTGTCCGCAATCGACTTGGAACAGGAAGCCGAAACGATTCGCGCCGAATTGCGTTCGACGTCTTCGGAAGCCCGCCGCAAAAAGCTGGTCAAGCGTTTGAAGCTGGTTGAAGCGTTCTTGGAATCCGGTTCAAAACCCGAATGGATGATTTTGGATGTCATTCCCGTCATTCCGCCCGAATTGCGCCCGTTGGTTCCGTTGGACGGCGGCCGTTTCGCGACGTCCGACCTGAACGACTTGTACCGCCGCGTCATCAACCGTAACAACCGTTTGAAACGGTTGATGGAATTGCGCGCTCCGGAAATCATTATCCGCAACGAAAAGCGTATGTTGCAGGAATCCGTTGACGCTTTGTTTGACAACGGCCGCCGCGGCCGCGCCATTACGGGGGCGAATAAACGTCCGCTGAAGTCTTTGGCGGACATGCTCAAAGGCAAACAGGGCCGTTTCCGTCAGAACCTGCTGGGTAAACGCGTCGACTATTCCGGCCGTTCCGTTATCGTCGTCGGTCCCGAACTGAAATTGCAACAGTGCGGTTTGCCGAAGAAGATGGCTTTGGAATTGTTTAAGCCGTTTGTTTATTCCAAGCTGGAATTGTACGGAATGGCGACGACGATTAAGGCTGCCAAGCGCATGGTCGAAAAGGAACGTCCCGAAGTCTGGGACATTCTGGAAGAAGTCATCCGCGAGCATCCCGTTTTGCTGAACCGCGCGCCGACGTTGCACAGACTGGGGATTCAGGCTTTTGAACCCGTCCTGATCGAAGGCAAGGCGATTCAGTTGCATCCTTTGGTTTGTACGGCCTTTAACGCCGACTTCGACGGCGACCAAATGGCGGTTCATGTGCCGCTGTCTTTGGAAGCTCAGCTGGAAGCGCGCGTTTTGATGATGTCCACGAACAACATCTTGTCTCCGGCGAACGGTAAGCCGATTATCGTTCCGACCCAAGACATGATTTTGGGG
>CALXYE010000145.1 GCA_944392845.1 uncultured Alphaproteobacteria bacterium | reverse complement strand
ACGTCGGGGAATTTTACGACAGCGTTGTAAAAGGCGAAGAAAACAGGCCGAGATATTTTTCGTTTACGACGCCTTCGGGCGCGGAAGTAGGGCTTCCCGATTACGTCGTCAGGCACGATATAAACGGTCATAACCTGACGAATACGGATTTGGAAAACGTTTTTGAAAATCTGGAAAATATCGAACGTTACGGCGTGTCGAATAAAGAAACGGAGCTCGCAAAAAACAGCCTACTTTTAAAAATAAACACGCCCGAAGGGATTTACGGTGTTTCAATAGCGTTGGGAGAAAATAGGAATTTTGTATCGACAGTATTTAAATCAACGGGAGAAAGAGGCGTCGATGCTTGGATAGAAAAAGAGGCTTCCCGAGTTCCGCCCAGCCACCCAGCGGCGACCAATGACAATGTCAACTCTGTAGCTACCTCGGGTAAGCCCCTTAAAGACATTATAACCGAGGCGCGTTCGGAAATCAACAGTGCGGCGAAAGCGGAACAAAGCGCGGAAACGGATGCTTTGGAGATCAGCGAGGACGTCGCGCGTCAGGAAAAGGAGATAACTGCCGAAGCGTTCAAAGAGCCGGCGAAACAGACGGAAACGGAAAGTGCGGCGCAATCGGCGCCTGTTGAAACGGCGGAAACGACGGCGTCTGCGGGAAAGAAAAAGTCGGAAAGCATACAGGACTTTGGCGAGAAGATTGCGGGTGCGAAAAAAGACCTGTGGGCATCGTGGAAAGAACGGATGCGGCAAAACCCCCTTGAAGGTTCCGATTTTACGTTGTCCGAAGTTTTCCCGATGCCGAACTGGGAAGCGGCGATAGCAAACGGGACGGATACGGATACCTTGGCGTTTATCAAGCTTATCCGCGACATATCGATGTCCGTACCTAAAAAGAGGCGCGATTGGCGTGATTTGGTTTTGAGCTTCAGAAATTATGCCCGGTCTGTTTTAGACGGCGATATTACGACGGAAAAAGCAGTTTCCGATTTGCGCGAAGCTTCTCCGAACGCGTCGGAGCGTTTTCAATTATATAAGGATTTGGGTTATCCCGCGTTTTTGAAAACGAAAGACTACGGCGTCAAGGAATATCCGTTTGGTTCCGATCCGTGGGTTGTTCGTAAAAACCGTCGTATTGTCGGACGATACCCGACGCGTGAAGAAGCGGTTAATGCGTTGCGAGATATGCTGACGAATGCGGAAAAGCAACGTCGTGAAACAAATTTTAACGTTTATAAACTCCGTGATACGGGCGAGATCATAATCGGAAAAAAGGTCGGACGCGGTCGTTATATAGATTTAAAGGGCGGATTTAAAAGCGGAGAAGAAGCGTTTAAGTATATTGACGAACACCGCCAAGAGTTGGAAGGAGAGCTGAAACGCGCGAAAGAGATTAAAGAAGAACGCGGGGAAACGAACGAAGATCGCACAGGCAAACAATGGCGTGAAGACGTTGACGTATCGCCCGAAGAATTTTTAAAAACGTTCGGGTTTCGCGGCGTCCAGTTCGGCAATTACGTCGGACAAGATTTGCGGTCAAAGAATTTAAACGAAGCATATGACGCTCTTCTTGACCTTTCAGACGTTTTAGGTATTCCGTCGCAGGCGGTATCTTTGGACGGAACGCTCGGTTTGGCATTCGGGGCGCGAGGAACGGGAAGAGCTCTCGCACATTATGAGCCGATGCAGGTTGTGATTAACCTGACGAAAAAGAGAGGCCCCGGCAGTCTGGCGCACGAATGGTGGCACGCTTTGGATAATTACTTCGGAGCGCAAAAAACGTTCGCCGGAGAAACAACGGACAAAAAAGACCTTTATATGACGGTTAGCGGTCGGTCGACGGCGCACCGTGCTGAAATGAAGGAAGCGTTCGACAACGTTGTTAAGACGGTTAAAGAAAGCGGGATGTATCAGCGGTCGCTGTCGTTGGATAACGCACGTGAAAATCCTTATTGGTCATCCGAAATAGAGCTGACGGCGCGGGCATTTGAAGCGTACGTTAAGGACAAGCTGGCGGAAAAAGGAACGAAAAACGACTTTCTGGTCAATATCCTCAATGAGAAAGACGTCGAAAATCCGAATCGGTACCAATATCCGACGAAAGGCGAACGCGTTAAGATTGACGAAGCCTTTGAGCGTTTGTTTGACACGATGCAGACGGAACCGACGGAAAAGGGATACAGGCTGTATCAAACGTCGGATTTGGTCGAACGGTCAGGCGGTCCGAAAATCGCCGACGATACCGAAACCGTCGATGTCGTGGAAATCCCCGAAAACGCCGTTCCGAAGTTTGAAAAAACGTCGGATTTGCGCGATTGGCTTATCGGCAGATTTAATGAAATCGGGAGCGTTACGATTGAATCGACGGGGGCAAATGTCGATTTTAATGTTACAGCGGCACAAAGAACGGTAAAAAATGCGCGTCAAAAACGAAATAATATAGCGTACTCTAAAATTGAGGAAGTAGTCTCAAAAGCAAAATATTCAGGGTTTAGAGAAGCTGACGCAAGACACCAAGATAAAGTAAAAGGTCAGGATGTTTATCATTCCGCCGTTGTCGTTGACGGAAAGCCGTACAGCGTTGAATTTTACGTTGATGTTCCGTTGACGGGAGGGATGGATAATTTTGCGGGAAATAAGATTAGCAGAATAGAAATAGCGCCCTCTGGAACGCAGGTCTCATCTGTAAAACAGAATCCTCAAGCTAGTCAGCAGGGCGCTATTCATACAATTAGTATGGGGGTTTTACGCGGCAAAGTCAAGCCCGCACGTCAGACCGGTAATCTGTTGTATCAAACGTCGGATTTGGTCGAACGGTCAGGCGGTCCGAAAATCGCCGACGATACCGAAACCGTCGATGTCGTGGAAATCCCCGAAAACGCCGTTCCGAAGTTTGAAAGCAAAAAAGAATTGGCAAACTTCATTAAAGGCGTTTTAGGACAGGAAAGAAGCATTACCGTAAAATCGACAGGGGAAAATGTCCTTGTTTCAAACGCGGGGATTAACAGGGTGGCGGCTAAATCGCGTTCTGAGGAATATAACAAGGCTTTTTCATCTATAAAGGCTTTGCTGGAAAACGCGAAATATTCAGGTTTTGTTGAAGCCGATGAACGACACCCGAATGTTAAGGGGCAAGACGTATATCATTCTGCTTTTGTTATTGGAGATAAAGCGTATTCGGTTCAGTTTAAAGTAGATATTCCGAAAGAAAGCGGAACTCATAACTATGCGGGACATAAGGTATCTGGTATAGAAATAGCGGATTCGTCAGCCGATGGGCGTTTCACTTCCCCTATGCAAGACAAATCCGCTATTCATACAATCAGTATGGGGGTATTGCGTGGAAAAGTCAAGCCCGCACGGTTGCAAGACGGGAACCTGTTTCAAAAAAAGACCGTTAAAAGTGCCGTTGTAAAGGGGTCGTTTGACCAGTCAGAACGGATTATCCGCATTACGAAGAACGCGGATTATTCGACGTTGCCGCACGAGTTCGCACATTATTGGCTGACGATGCAAAAGAGCTGGTATGACAGCGGGGCGGCGTCCGAGGCGTACCAAGAAAGGATGCGCATTGCTTTTGACTGGTTGGGCGTGAAACCGTGGAAAAGCATCGGTGAGCGCGCGCATGAAAAGTTCGCACGGGGCTATGAACAATACCTGCTTAACGGGGATTTGCCCGAAAGCCCGCTGAACCCCGCGTTCAAGGAGTATGACAGGTGGCTGAAAGATGTTTATAACAGTGCGAATAAACCGCATAAAGAACCGTTGACCGAAGATATGGTGCGGTTTTTCAATTCGATGACGACGGGAGTTTTGCCCCCGCCCGTGAAAACGCCCGTCAACACGCCCCCCGACGAAGAGCTTGAGAAGCCCGCAGATCCCGAAGGGCTTAACGGGATTGAGAAGTCCGCAGGGGTTAAAAAAACCGAAGGATTTGAGAAACCCGCCGTTGCCGCCGAAACGGTTCGCGCTTATGATGCCGCCGAAGAATCCGATGCCGAAACGGGACGGGTATCGCAGGCGGCGGAACGGCGTCAGGAAATCGCCGTATTACAGGGCAAAATCGCCGAAGACGAAACGCAAAACGTTTATTACACGCCGATTACGCTTGAAGAACAGGCCGGGCGGGCGTATGCGCTGATGCGAAACGAAGGGGCGGATGCCGTTAAGGATATGATTGACGGCAAACGCGATTTGCCCGAAGGCGTCATGCGCGTTCCGGCAATGATCGCGTACGAAGAAGAAATGTTGCGTCAAGGTAATCTGACCGAATACGCGCGCGTATTGAAAAAACATACGCTGGAACAAACAAGGCGCGGTCAGGAAATCGTTTCCGAACGTTTGGCGGGGCGCGACATATCTGATTTGCGCTATTGGTTCAAGCGCGTCGTGTCGAACAAAAAAGCCGCGGCGGCGGAAAAGTTCAAAACGCTGTTCCAAAAAGAAGGCGGAGAAAAGGGGTATAACGATTATCTGCGCCGTATTGCGGCCGTCATGGGGAAAAAGCCCGGATATTTACAGTTAAAATCATCCAACGTTCACCCTTCGGAAAAACATTTAAAGAATATACGGGACGTCGGATTTTCTTCGGTTGAGGATTATTCCGATTTTGTCGCCCGAAATTTTGACGGCATTTATAAGGGAAACAGTCCCGGGCGTTATATGTTCGCTGTTTCAAGCGAACGCTTGCAAGAGTTAGGAGTTCCTTTTGGAAGCCATAGTAATACACTGGTCATTGAGGCGATGCTGATTAAAGACAGCGGCATCTTTGATATTATTACGGCGCTTCCAAAAGATAAGCGTTATTTCAGGAATAAAAAAAACCTGCTTTCGGAAAGGGCGACGACCAATCATTTACAAGAAACCCCAAAAAATGTCTCGCTAACCGGGCAAAAGCAGGCTTTAAATAATAATATAACATTTGACGGCAGGAATGTCCAGCCCGTCAAAGTAGACGGTTATAAGATTACGACGCAATACGACATTGTCGATTTGTCGGAATTGAAAACGTCCGATTTTCCCGATTATCCCGCGTCATTGCAACCCAGAGACAGGAGCCGTCAGGCTTCTGCGGATCAGGTCGGCGAAATGATGCGACGTTTGGATCCCGAACGTTTGGGGCGTCATACTGACGCGGATCGCGGCGCTCCGATCGTTTCTCCCGACGGCTTTGTTGAAAGCGGCAACGGCAGGACGGCGGCAATCCGTCGCGCTTATGAGGAAAATCCGCAGTCTGCCGCGCGTTATCGTGCGATGGTTGAGGCCGAAGCGCGTTTGCTTGGCAAAGACGTTTCAGGAATGAAACGTCCCGTTTTGATCAGGCGTCGTTTGACGGATTTGTCCGAAGAGGAACGCAGGGCGTTTGTCGTCGCGGCGAACCGTTCTTCGTCTTTGGGCTATTCCGTTGCGGAAACGGCGGTTCTTGACGCCGAAAAAATGACGGCGGATATGTTGGATTTATTGCGGGACGGAGATTTGCGTTCCGTGTCAAATTCCGATTTTGTTCGCGAATTTCGCCGTCGTGCGGTTCCCAAGGAAGATGCAGCGGGGGCTGTTTTGGTTTACTGACATTCGAATTCCGTAGCGCTATATTTCAAAACAGCATTTTCAAAGAAATGAAAATATCCAGAAACCGTTGAATTTTTTTTCAGGAAAATGCTTTTTTAAAATCCGATAATTTTAAAAATTACGGCTTTCCTGATTGCTAAAATCAGACTTGGCAGGTGTATTGATTTTTATAACAAAAAATCCGCCATAAGGGCGGAAATATCAAAAATGGTGCGCGATACTGTGCGATTATCGGACTGAAAATTATGATGGTTTTAAGGATCTAACAAGGAAAATGAAAGATTTATTTAATGTTTCTTTATTTTTTAATGGTATGTAGTATCATATATATTAACTATCAAATAAGGATACTATTTATGACAAAAAACTATATTAAATTAGGCTTGTTATTCCTATCATTTTTTTTATTCCCCACAATGGCATTTGCTAATGGAGGATTGCCCATATGGATAAATACAATCCAATCTGTAGCAGCTACTTCAGGAATTGGAGAATTGGGGGATCCATTATCAAGCTCCGTAATTACACTCATTTGTTTAATGCTAATCATATTTTGTGAAACTTTATTTTTGAAAAAAAGATATTTTAAAACAACAAGTACTGCAAAAATAATTGAAGCGGTTTCTGTTTCAAACATTGTTTCAACTGTTCTGGGTGGCGCATTTTTGTGGGGAGCTTTCTATATTGCTAAAGATTCGCATTCATTAGGATACTTACTGCTTGGACCTTTATATGGGATATTAGCGTATCTTCCTCATAACTCCATTGCTGCTACATCGGGTTTTGTTTTTATCCTTGTTTTTTATAATGTTTTCTTTTGTTTTTTCTCATATTTTATCGAGCGATTTATAACAAAAAAGTATTTACGAAGTGCATATAGTAACGAAGTCATTTCTAAAGGAATATTACGTGCTAATATTTTAAGTTATGCTATGTCTTTTTTTCTGATGTTGCCAATTTATGTCATGTTGTTGTACGGAATATTAAGTATAATTAACTAAAAGTCCGATAACTTTGTAAAAAATGCTAAATTAAAAACTTCCAAAATCGGACTATATAAGCGATTATTTAAAAACAAAAAAATCCGCCGTAAAGGCGGAAATATCAAAAATGATGCCGCTGGTGAGAATCGGACTCACGACCCCTTCCTTACCAAGG
>CALXYE010000144.1 GCA_944392845.1 uncultured Alphaproteobacteria bacterium | reverse complement strand
GGCAGGCGCACCGAATTCGGCAGGGAAAACGTCGCAACGACGCCGTAATGGCCGTCCAGCTCTTCCCTGACCACCTTGCCGATCCTGATCCCCGCCAGACGCACGTCGTTCCCGACGATCAGCCCGTCCGCACGGTTAAAGCGGGCGGACAGCAGGTACGAATCGGCGCTTCGGGTTTCCGCCCCCTTGTGCGTTCCGATAAACGTGAAAGCGCACAACGCAAAAGCAAAAACCAGCGTGCCGGCCAACAGTTCTTTTTTTTCGCTTTTCATGCGTCAGACGTATTCCACTTTCAAAATCTCATAAGACTTGCCGCCGTTCGGGGAAGCGACCTCGGCGGTATCGCCGACGGATTTTCCGATCAGGGCGCGCGCCAAAGGCGATTGAACGGAGATGCGCCCCTTTTCCAAATCGGCTTCGTACTGGCCGACGATTTGATAAGAGATCTCGTCCTCCGCATCTTCGTCGAACAGTACAACGTTCGCGCCGAAAACGATCTTGTCGCCCGACAGCGTTGCGGTATCAATGACCTGGGCGCGGCTCATCGCGTCTTCCAGTTCAAGGATGCGCCCTTCGATGAAACTCTGTTTTTCGCGGGCGGCGTGATATTCTGCGTTTTCAGACAGGTCGCCGTGCGCGCGCGCCTCGGCGATTGCGGCGATGATTGCCGGACGTTCGACGGTTTTCAGGTTTTTTAATTCTTCCTGCAGGCGTTCAGCGCCCTTCTTTGTCATGGGAACCTTTTCCATACCCGTTTCCTTTTGATGACCGACAAAAACAACCCCTTCCGGCGGGCGGTCCTCCCGCTCCGGAAAGAGACTTCAAACAAAATTCAGACCGTTATCATACAATCCTTGCCCGAGTTCTTCAAGCCCGATAAACACCGACTTGCCAAAGCGCCAAAAACGGTGTTTTATAGCGAAAAAGATTTTAATTTCGGGAGAATGAAAAAATGTTGCGCGAACAAATCAAAGAAGCCTTAAAAACCGCCATGCTGGCAAAGGACAATCAAAAAACGTCGACGCTCCGTCTGATTTTGGCGGCGATCAAGGATCGCGACATCGCCTCCAGAGGCACGGGCAAGGACGGCACGATATCAAACGACGATATTTTGCAGCTGTTGCAATCCATGATCAAACAACGCAAGGAAAGCATCGCCATGTACGAAAAGGGCGGCCGCAGCGATCTGGTCGCGGGCGAACAGTCCGAAATCGATACGATCCGGGCTTTTTTACCCAAGCAGATGAGCGAAGACGAAACGAACAAAGCCGTTGAAGAAATTATCGCCTCCGTCGGCGCCGCGGGATTGAAGGATATGGGCAAAGTCATGGCCGCCCTGCGCGAACAATATGCGGGTCAGATGGATTTCGGGCAGGCGTCGGGAATCGTCAAAAATATTCTGGCTCAAAAATAACGGAAAACGCCGATGGGCATCCCTCCCCGATTTATCGAAGAGTTGCGCTCCCGCGTGTCGATCGTCAGCGTCGTCGGGCGGCGGGTCAAACTGACCCGAAAGGGAAACGAATTTTGGGGAAACTGCCCTTTTCATAATGAAAAGACGGCGTCATTTTCCGTTTCGGACGACAAAGGATATTATCACTGTTTCGGTTGCGGCGCCCACGGCGACGTTATTAAATTCGAAATGGACGCGGGCGGTTTTTCCTTTCCGGAAGCCGTCGAAAAGTTGGCGCACGAAGCGGGAATGGAAGTCCCCGCCGTCTCCGAAAAAGAACGCGAGGCGGAAAAAAAACGGGCGTCGGCGTATGACGTTTTGGAAACGGTCTGCCGTTTTTTTGAGAACAGGCTTTATTCATCGGCGGGGCGCGAGGGGTTAGAGTACCTGCGCAAAAGAGGCCTGAGCGACGAAACGATCCGCCGTTTCCGTTTGGGTTTCGCTCCCGGCGGAAACGCGCTTAAGACCTTTTTGGCAAAGGAAAAAGTCCCCGAAGACGCCGTAAAAGCGGCAGGAGTCCTGACTTTTCCGACGGACGGGCGTTCCTCTTACGATTATTTTCGCGACCGCGTCATGTTCCCGATTCTGGATCGCCGCGGAAAAGTCATCGCATTCGGCGGGCGCGTCATGGACGGCAGCGAACCCAAATATTTGAACTCTCCCGATACCGGGGTCTTTTCCAAAGGCGACGTCCTGTACGCGGCTTCCCTCTCTTCGGCTCAAGCCAGGGAAAAAAAAGAGATCATCGTCGTTGAAGGGTATATGGACGTCATCGCGCTCCATGCGGCGGGAATAGAACGTGCCGTCGCGCCTTTGGGCACGGCGCTGACCGAACGCCAGATTGCGGAACTGTGGAAATACGCGCCCGAACCGATCCTGTGCTTTGACGGCGACAAGGCGGGACAGCGCGCCGCCGTCCGCGCCGCCAAACGCGTCCTGCCCCTTTTGAAACCGGGATATTCCCTGCGTTTCATCACCCTGCCCGACGACCTTGACCCCGACGAATACATCAAAGAACGCGGCAAAGCCTCTTTTGAGGATTTCCTGACGTCTTCCTGCCGCCCATTGTCCGCCCAGCTGTGGACTCAGCTGACGGAAGGAAAGCCGATCGATACGCCGGAACGAAAGGCTTCCCTTGAAAAAGACGTTCGCGACGCTTTGGAGGAAATCAAGGATGCTTCGGTCAAAAACTTCTACGCGCGGGAATTTAAATCAAAACTGTGGGAATTGACGTCTCCGTACAAAGCGGGGCCGCAAAAGCGCGGCTCTTTCAAAAAAACGGCGCGAAAGGCTTATGCCGACAGGTTCCGCGACCGTCCGGAACTGACCGTTTATCATCCGTCTCTCGTGCCCGAAAAGGAAGAAGCGCGGATGATGCTGGCTTATCTGCTGGCATACCCCGATATTGCGGCGGAATTTTTGGAAGAATTGGCCGAATGGGACATATCCGAACCGAAAGTCCGCCCCGTTTTTTCGGAAACGTTGTCCCTGATGGCCGAAACCCCCGACCTTCAAAGCGACGAATTGAAGGAACTTCTGAAAAACGCGGGATACGCGGAAATTTTCAAAACAATCGCCGCGGAAACGGAAATCTTGAGCAAAAAACGCGCTTCCCCGCGCGAAATCGAAGACGACATCCGCAAGCGCCTGTCCCTGCTCAAAAGAAAAAGCGCCGAAGCGGAACTCAAACGGCTGGCGGAAGAAATCAGCGCGGCAAACGACGAAGAAGCCGCCCTTTTGTGGGAACGCTATCGGGAACTGTTAAAAGCGCAAGCCCCCCTTGCATAAAAAGGGACGCGCGCTTATTTATTTCTTGACAAAAGCGGCACGGACAGAATAAATCAATGCGAATATCGTATAAACCGTACGAATATTGTATAAAATTTTAGGTTCGACGCCTTTTCGCAAGAAGGGGCGAATCGGGCCGGTTTTTGTATGATGCCGCTCCGCGCCGAACGTTACAGGGATATAAGGGCTCATTTAGAATGAATACTTCAAGTGCCGAAGACGAACTCAATCCGACGGAAAATTCAGACGATGCGCTTCTCGATTCGTTGGGCGCGTCCGTAAAAAAACTGATCAGCAAAGGCAAGGACCGCGGTTATATTACCGTTGACGAGCTGAACAACGCCCTGCCGCCCGAAAACGAACAGATTGAAGACGTCATGGCCATGATCTCCGATATGGGGATCAATATCGTCGAAAACGAAGAAACCGAAGACGAAGCCTCTCCCGCCCCCGAAGAAGACGATGCGGGTTTCAAGCTGGACGAGGTTGAAACAAGCCGCACGGACGACCCCGTCCGCATGTACCTGCGCGAAATGGGCGCGGTTGAGCTTTTATCCCGCGAAGGAGAAATCGCCATCGCCAAACGCATTGAAGCGGGGCGCGACCTGATGATCGGCGGATTGTGCGAAAGCGCTTTAACGATCAAGGCGCTGACGGGATGGCATGCGGCTCTGCAATCGGGCAAAATGTTATTGCGCGACATCATTGACCTTGACGCCACTTATGTTTCCGACAGCGGCGAGGACGGCATTCCCGTTTCTTCCCTGGCCTTGGATGCGGCGCTGGCAGACAGCGAAAAAACGCGCGAAGACGTTGAGGACGCCCCCGCCGAAGAAAATGTGGAGGAAGAAGAGGAATACGAAGAAGAA
>CALXYE010000143.1 GCA_944392845.1 uncultured Alphaproteobacteria bacterium | reverse complement strand
CTTCGGAAATGCGGTTGAGCTGGTGAGACTGGACAAGGAAAGTTTCTCCCGCCGTTCCCAGCTGATCCTTCGCCATATCGGATGCGGCCTCCATCTGAACGGTGCGCGCCTTAAATTCCTGCGCGGCGGCGTTCAGGGACGAAATGACCTGTTCCGTCATTTTTTCCAGCAGCCCCGCTTTTTCCTCCAGGAATTGGGCGGCGGTTTGCGAACGGTTCAGGCTGTCTTCGGCGGCTTTGGCCGCTTCGTCGTTGCGCTGGCGCAGGTTTTCGCCCATCGCGTCAAGTTCGAAGCCGATGCGCGAAGAAGCCGTCAGCAGGTCGTTCGTGTTCTGGCGGACGGCTTCGTTGACCGCGCGGATGTGAGCCATAACTTCTTCGGCGGCTTCCTTCATATATCGGGTTTGCTGTCCCAGCGACGCTTCTCCCAGACGCGACTGGGTTGAAACGATGTTTGCCACGTCGCTGAGGTCAATGATTTGCCGCTGGAGGGAATCGCGAACCATGACGGCCTGTTGCGTTGATTTCGCCGTTTGTTTTTGCAGGCTTTCGGTCTGTTCGTCCAAGGCTTTGGTCAAATCGCCGACGCGCGCCAGCAGCTCTTCCGCGGAACGGTCAAATACGGAACGTTCTTTCGCCATATATTCCGCCGTTTCGAGGGCTCGGGCGTTCGTGTCCTTGAGCATGGCGGAAAATTCCTGAGTTTTGACGGACAAAGCGTCCGTGACGTCCGCGAGTTTCGCTTTCGCCGTATCGGCGACCTGCGTTAAGGCGTCGGTTTGCTTCATCAGCCCCGCGCCGACGGTTTCCAACTGGCCGACCGTCATTTCCGAAGCGTTCGACAGTTCTTTTGTCTGGACGTTTAAGCCTTCTTCGATCAGTTTGATGCGGGAAACGAGGCGCTCCAAGTCTTTGTCGATCTGTTCGGATTGTTCGCGCAACATCATGACGACCTGCCCCGTCTGTTCGTTCAGCTTGTCCGCCGCCGCCGTCAGGGAGGTGCCCTGGCGTCCGAAGAGGGAATCGATTTCTTCCGTCTTGACGGACAGCGTTTCCGCCGCCGCCGTGATTTCCTGCAGGGATGCCGCCGCTTCGGAGCAAACTTTGCGGAACTGTTCTTCCAAAAGGGCAACGTTGTTTTCCGTTTTGGAACGTACGGATTCTGCGGAAATATCCAGGCGGGTGATCTGTTCGCCGATTCGGGCGCCGAGCTCTTCCGTATAAGCGTTGACTTTCGCCGCCGTTTCGTCCAAAGCCGTTTTGTGGCGTTCAAGCTCTTCCTTCAAAGCGGCGTTGACCGACACGGTGCGTTGCGAAGATGCGTTCAGATCGTCAATCTCGGCCGTCATAACCGTGTTGATTTCGTTGATTTTATCGACGATGCCGTTCGCCTGTTCAACGGTGAAGGTCATTTGTTCGGACAGTTTTGTCGCCGATTGAGCCGTTCTGTTTTCCAAAAGGTCGGCGATTGACGTCAGATCGTCCGCCTGTTCCTTCAGGGAAGTCTTGATTTCCTCAACGCGGGAAGCGGCGTTGGAAATATATTTTTGCTGTTGCGCCAAGGAAGTTTCGGTGATCATCGATTGCGAAGACAAGGCTCCCGTCAGGTCCGAAAGTTCGGCGGCATGCTTTACCAAACGGGAACAGAATTCGTCCGATTTGTCCGAAACGTCGGCCGTTTTTGATTTGAAATCGTCGATTCTTTCTTCGATCGCCGTGCTGTTTTCCCGAATCTTCTTTGTAATGTTTTCCAGCGTTTCCGTCAAATTTCGGACGTGTGTCGAAATCGTTGCGGCGGAATTTTCCGCGTCGGCGCCCAAATTCAGAACGACTTCGGACATTGTTCCCGTCTTTGCCGATAACAGGTCCGCGACATCGTTGATTTGTTCCCGTGCGGCGTCCGCAGCGGAAGAAATAACGTCTTTTTTGGCGTTCAGATTTTCGGCGACGCCGTTGATTTGTTCTATGGCGGTATCTGACACTTCGCCGATTTCTTTCGTATAAAGGTCAAGCGTGCCTTCAACGGTCTTGAAGCGCGCCAGTATTTTTTCCGCTTCCTGATCCAGCAGATTGTTCTGTTCCTTAAACGTTTGAGAGATGCGTTCCGCCGTTTTTGCCAAAGATTCGTCCTTGCCGATGATAACGGCGTTCTGGTCTTCAAATATCCGTTCCAGCTTGGCCGTTCTGGCGTCCAGCCCGTCCGCCATGCGCTCGGCCGTCAGGCGCGCCTTTTCGGAAACGTTCATCAGGGCGGCGGTTTGTTCTTCCAGTTCCAGATTGACGGCGGCCATATTGTCCCGCGCCGCATTGCCCGCTTCCGTCAGGGCGGTCAGGAACGTTCGGGATTTTTCGCTGATGTCGGAGAGCTGTCCCGTCAGCATGTCGTACGTTTTTGTTCCCGCTTCGGTAAGCATCGCCGTTTGTCTGGAAAGTTCCGCCGTTGCGGCGGTGGTTTGCTCCGTCAAAAGGGTTCTGGCCGTTTCAGAGGCGTTGCGTACCAAGGAAACCTGTTCGCGCAGCTCTTGAGAGATACGGTTCGTTTCGTCCGTCAGGGCGTCCTGCGCCCGTTTCAGGTCGGACGTGTTCGAAGACACGGTATTGTTTATGCGCTCCATGGCGGCGGAGACGTTTTCGGCCGTTTCTCCGATATCCGTTACGGACGTTTTTAACAGCAACAGCTTTTCGTCGGCGCTTTCCGCCAACATTCCCGTCGCTTCCATGATTCGCTCCGAGCCGTCCGTGATTTTTTCGGCCGCCAGTCCGGCTTCTTCGTTTAAGCGTTCGGACAGCCTTTCGACTTCCTTCAGGCGTTTTTCGACCAACTCCGCGCCGTCCTGTATTTTGGCGTAAACGTCGTTCAGTTCGCCGATCTGTTCTTTCAATCCTTCGATCAGGGTTTTCGAATAAATTTTGTTTTTGGAAGAGGGGAACAGGAACGCATGCATATAGCGGCGCAACTTTCGGGCTTCATGTTCGTTTTTGGCGTATCCCGTCAGGTAAACGCCCGCGATCCAGATGAAAGCGATCGGGAACAAAATGCCCGTGATGAAGCTGAAAAATTCGGGCGGCGTCATTTCGTAGCGCAAAGCCCACCATCCCGACGAAATCAGATAATGCGCCGTCGCCCCCAGCCATACCAGGGACAGCCCCGCCATTCCCAGCGTGCCTTTATTTTTGTACCAGGGCAGCGCTTCGGGGATCGGCGCTTGTACTTCTTCCGAAAACATCAGCGTGTCTTTTTTGATTTCGGCGTCGGCCGTATCTGAATCAGAGCGTTTTGCCATGGAGTCATCCTTCGGAGATATACGTTTCCCGATACGAGAATTCCGCAAAAACGGGATTTCGTCAAGGATTGTATTGACATTATCCCGCATCCGGTTAAAACAGAACCTATATCTATCACAAAAGTCTTAAAAATATCTTTGAGGCGGGTACAAAATGGCTGAAAAAGTAAAACATTATCCCGAAGTGCAGGCGAAGGCGGATTTTCCGAAGATTGAGGAAGAGGTTCTGGCGTACTGGAAAAAGGACGATACGTTCAAAAAAAGCGTGAAGAACCGCGATGCCGGCGAAAAGGGAAACAACGAATACGTTTTTTATGACGGCCCTCCGTTCGCGAACGGTTTGCCGCATTACGGACACCTTGTAACGGGATACGTCAAGGACATTATTCCCCGCTATCAAACGATGCGCGGACATCGCGTTGACCGCCGCTTCGGTTGGGACTGCCACGGCCTGCCCGCCGAGATGGATACCGAAAAGTTTCTGGGGTTTTCGGGACGCGACGCCATTACGAAGTTCGGAATCGGCAAGTTCAACGATACCTGCCGCGAACGCGTCCTGATGTACACGAAGGAATGGGAAAACACCGTAACGCGCCAAGCTCGGTGGGTCGATTTCGACAACGATTACAAAACGATGGACCTTTCCTATATGGAAAGCATCATTTGGGCGTTCAAGGAACTGTATAAAAAAGGCCTGATGTACGAGGGCGTTCGCGTCCTGCCGTACAGCTGGGCGGCGGAAACGCCCGTTTCCAACTTTGAAACGCGCATGGACAATTCCTATCGCGAACGCGAAGACCCCGCCGTGACGGTTATGTTCACGCTTAAACCCGAAGCGGGCGA
>CALXYE010000142.1 GCA_944392845.1 uncultured Alphaproteobacteria bacterium | reverse complement strand
AGTGTCCGCCCTGTTGGGACGCATTCCGTCCGCCGTGGGGTACCAGCCGACGTTGGGAACCGACATGGGGGCGATGCAGGAACGCATTACGTCAACGAAAAAAGGGTCAATTACATCGGTTCAGGCCGTCTATGTTCCGGCCGACGACCTGACGGACCCCGCGCCCGCGACGACGTTCGCACATTTGGACGCGACGACGGTTTTAAGCCGTCAGATCGCCGAACTGGGCATCTATCCCGCCGTTGATCCGTTGGAATCGACGTCGCGCATTTTGGATCCCGCCGTTGTCGGCGAAGAACACTATGCGGTGGCGCGCGAAGTTCAGCGCATTTTGCAGTCTTATAAGGCTTTGCAGGACATTATCGCGATTTTGGGGATGGACGAATTGGGCGAAGAAGACAAGCTGACCGTTTCCCGCGCCCGCAAAATCCAACGCTTCCTGTCTCAGCCGTTCCACGTGGCGGAGGTCTTTACGGGCATTCCCGGCCGTTACGTCGAGCTGGAAGATACGATCAAAGGGTTCAAAGGCATCGTCGAGGGCAAGTACGACGATCTGCCCGAACAGGCTTTCTTTATGGTCGGCACGATTGAAGAGGCCGAAGAGAAAGCCAAAAAGATGTCGACGAACGTTCGTACGGGAAAGGCGGCATCATAAATGGCGGCTGAAGAAACGATTTTCGTAAAGATTCTGACGCCGCAGAAACCGTTTCTGGTCAAGGAAGCGGTTTCGGTGGAAATTCCCGCGTACGAGGGGCCTTATTTGGTTTTGCCCCGCCGCGCGCCGTCTTTGATGCTGTTGAATTGCGGCGTCGTAGACGTAAAGGACGCCGAAACGCAGAAATCCGAAAAATACTTCATTACGACGGGTTTCGCGAAGATCAGGGACAACGGCTGCACGATTCTGACCCGCAAGGCAACGAGCGTCGCGGACGTTGATCTCGGCGAAGCAAAAAGCAGACTGGCCGAGCTGGAGAAAAAAGAAGCCGAGATCGACCCGAAAAACCATACACTGACTTTGATAAAGGAAAAAATCGCATATCTGCGTATGGTTATAGGATATTGTGAGAAACGAAATATATCATAGCGCGAAGCCCGATGATTTAATGCGTTCCGATTATTCGGCAACGCGTTTGGAACGCAAGGAACGCGTTTTTAAATTAAAGGTGCTTCGGTGCCTTCGCGAAACTTTAAAACTGGCCGTTCCCGTCGTTATCGCCAGGACGGGCAGCGTCGGGATGAATTTGGTCGATACGATCATGGTCGGCCATTACGGGACGCAGGATTTGGCGTATCAAAGCATCGCCAATACCGTCGCCGTTTTGCTTTTGGTCATCGGCGTCGGATTGATTCAAGGCACGATCGTTATGACGGCCAACGCTTTCGGTCAAGGCAAGTTTTACGAATGCGGGGCGGTGTTGCGCCGCTCTATTCCGTATGCTTTTTGGATCGGCTTTATTTTAATGGCGATCTGTCTGCCGTCCGAATTTCTGATGCATTTGCTGGGACAGCCCGAAGACGTTGCGGAAGGAAGCGCGAAGGTTCTTTCCATTTATGCTTTGGGGATTCCGGCCGCGATGATGTTTACCGTCATGTCTTCGTTTTTAGAAGGCACGAAACGCCCTCTGCCCGGCATGATTATGATTCTGCTGGCGAATTTGTTGAACATTTTGTTGAACTGGATCTTTGTCTACGGGCATTTCGGCTTTCCCGAAATGGGGGCGGCGGGATCGGCTGTCAGCACGACGGTCATCCGCTATTTTTTGGCAATCGGCATGTTCATCTGCGTGTTCTGTATCGATGAAAACGACATCTACGGCGTTTGGATAAAACCCGAACATAATGCGCGGGAAAATGCAAAGTTGCGCGGAATCGGGTACGGGGCAGCCGTAACCATGGGCGTTGAAGAAGGGGCTTATTCCGTCGTTAACGTCATGATGGGCTGGCTCGGTGCTTTGGCTTTGGGGGCTTATACGGTCGTTTTGAACGTCATTAACATCGTTTTTATGATGGCGGGAGGGATCGGTACGGCATCGTCCGTTTTGGTCGGCGTTGCCAGAGGCAAAAAATCGGTCTTGGACATGAGAATCGCCGGATGGACGGGATTTGTCTTTAATATGTTGCTGATGCTGATTTGCGCATCGGTGATGTTTTTCTTTCCCGAAAAGGTCGCGGCGGTTTATTCTTCCGATCCCGAATTGATAAAGATGTGCTTGCCGATGATTGCCTTTTGTTCGCTTTTGTGTTTGGTTGACGGGACTCAGGTCGTTATGGTCAACGTTTTACGCGGCGCGGTCGATATTATGGTGCCGACTGCGGGTCAGGGGATTGCTTTTATCGGAATTATGATCCCGTTGGTTTGGGTTTTGTCGTTTCATGCGGGATTCGGCGTTATGGGCGCCGCTTACGGCATGGTTGCGTCCAGTGCGTTCGCCGCAATATTTTTATCGGTGCGTTTTTGTTATTTGTGCCGCCGTTTTGAAAAAGACGGGTTCGCGTTATAAGTTCCGTTCAATGACGTTTTGGCGGCAGAAAGCTTCGACCGTATTGTCCAAAAGCATCGTCACGGTCATCGGGCCGACGCCTTTGGGAACGGGGGTCAAAGCGGCGCATTTCGGCAGAACGCTTTCAAAATCGACGTCGCCGCACAACTTGCCGTTTTCCAAACGGTTGATGCCGACGTCAATGACGATCGCCCCTTCTTTGACCATATCGTCCGTGATAAAGCGGGGCCGTCCGGCGGCGACGACCAAAACGTCCGCTCTGCGGCAAACCTCCGCCAGATTTTTCGTTTTTGAATGAGCCGTCGTAACGGTGCAGTTTTCGTTAAGCAGCAATTGCGCCATCGGTTTTCCGACGATGGTTGATCTGCCGACGACGACGGCGGAAAGCCCCGTTAAATCTTCGCGGACTTCTTTTATTAACTTCAGGCAGCCTTTCGGCGTGCAGGGGATCATCCCCCGTTCGCCCGTCATCAGCCTGCCGAGGTTGACGGGGTGGAAGCCGTCAACGTCCTTTGACGGAAAAACCGCTTCAACGACGGCGGGCGCGTTAATTTTTTTCGGCAGGGGAAGCTGAACCAGAATGCCGTTGACCTCGGGATCAAGATTCAATTCTTCAATCAGGGTCAAAATCTCGGTTTGCGTCGTTTCGGCGGGCAAACGGTGCACCGTCGATCGAATGCCCGCTTCGACAGCGGCTTTTTCCTTGTTGCGGACGTAGATTTGGCTTGCGGGGTCTTCGCCGACGATTACGACGTCTAAGGCAGGGGATTTACCCGTTGAAGCCTTCAGACGGGCAACCTCGTCCCGGATTTTCAGGCGGTATTTCTCAGCGATCAGATTTCCGTAAATTATTTCCGACATTTTTCCACCTCCGCGCAAAGCCGTTCAAAAAGGTCGGCGCCGTTTCCTTCAATGGCCAAGACCTTGTTTCTGTCCGTCGTTCCGGCAATGATCTTAAAAGAGCTTTTCGGGATTTTCCAGAGCTTTGACAGCAATGCGATCAAAGCCTTGTTCGCCCGCCCGTCCGCAGGCGGAGCGCCGACGGCGACTTTCAGGGCTTCTTCGCCGTCGGGATCGGCATAAATTCCTTCCGTTCCCTCTCTTTTGGCTTTCGGCGTCAGACGAACGCGAACGGTTACGCCGTTTCGGGTTTGTTTAAGGCAGGACATTAAAACCGCATCAGGATGCGTAAAATGACTTGCTGCACGAACTGAATTGCGATCAGGGCGAACAGCGGCGATAAATCCATTCCGCCGAAAGGAGGGATGATGCGGCGGAAAAGTGCGAAAAACGGCTCCGTCAGACGTTCTAAGGCATTGCCGGTCAACCAAACCAGCCTGTTCGAAGAATTCAGAACGTTAAAGCCGATGAGCCACGACAGGATTACCGCGATAAAAATAACCGTCGTGTACAGTCCCAAAAGCGCGTACAAAACTTGAAGCAGGGGAACAAGGATGATGTCCATGATTATTTCTCCAATATTCGGGCCATCAGACAGAAGGCTTCGGGGGGAATTTCTTCGGCGCGGGCGGTCGGCGGGACGTTCGCGGCTTTGCAAAGCGCTTCGGAATCGCCCAATGATTTTAAGGAAGAGCGGAGCATTTTACGCCGTTGATTAAAGGCGGCGGCGGTTACCCGTTCCAACAGGTCGAAACGGGCCGGGGCAAGAGGTTTTTTACGCGGCGTCAGGTGAATGACGGCCGAAGTGACTTTCGGCGGCGGCGTAAAGGCGGAACGGTTGACCGTGAACAGGATTTCCGTTTCGCACAGCCATTGGCTCAATACGGCTAAACGTCCGTAAGCGGCCGTTTTCGGTTTTGCGGCGATACGCTCGGCGACTTCCTTTTGAAACATCAGCGTTAATCCCGAAAAATCCGTTATGCGGCGCAGCCAGCCGATCAAAAGCGGCGTGCCGACGTTGTAAGGCAGGTTGGATACAATACATCTGGGCGCGGTTCCGAGAGATGCGGCGTCAACGGTCATCGCATCGGCGTTTATTGCCGTCAGCCTGTCGGGACAAAGAGCCCGAATGTCTTCCAAAATGTTCAGACAACGTTCGTCTTTTTCTATGGCGACCAGATGCGCCGCGCCGTTTTCCAAAATTGAACGGGTCAGGCCGCCGGGGCCGGGGCCGACTTCAATAACGGTTCCCTTTTCAAAGGCTTCGGGCGATCTTGACTTTGCCGCGCGGACGATCCTGTCAATCAGATTTGTGTCGAAGATAAAATTCTGCCCCAGCGATTTTTTCGCGGCCAATCCGTATTTTTCAACGACTTCGCGCAAAGGCGGCAGGGGAAGGGTCATATCCTGATCTCCGTAATCGCCGTGCGGCGTAATTCTCTTAACCGCCGTTCCGCCGTCATTTCCAAACGTTTCGTTTCAATCTGATCTCTGAGGCGGTCTTCCGAAGGCAGAACGGACATTTTTTCCTTGGAACAAGCCATAAAGACCAGTTCGCCTCCGTCAATTTTCAGCGGTTCCGTCGGTTCCAGAAGGGGCGTTTTTTCCAAAAGTTCCAAGATCGGCCGAGGCAGTTCGCTGACGGGAACCGTTCCTAAATCGGAACGCGGCGTTTTCTTTTCCGACTGCGCCAAAGAAACGAATTTCAGGCACGAACCTTTCGTCAAAGAAACGTTTTGAAGCAATTTACGCCGTTTTTCGGGAGAAGAAGGCGGAATCAATATCTGTGCGATATGATAGGCATCGCGTTCTTTCAGGTCTTCGGGAGAACGAACCGCCCTTAAAGCGTAAAGCGCGTATCCGTCCTTCGTGCGGACGGGCGTGCTGACTTGGCCTTTGTCCATCAGGGAGATTTCTTCCTTAACGGCATCGTTCAAAGAGGACTCGGCGACCCAGCCCAACAAGCCGCCCCGCGCGGCAGAGGCGGATTTCGAATATTGTTTGGCCAGTTCTTCGAAAGAGGCGCCTTCTTTGAGCTTCATAACGATCTTAACGGCCTGTCCGTATACGGCGCCGTCATCTTCTTCGTTTTCGACGGGCAGGACGATTTCGGACAAAAGGTATTGTTTTTCCCTGATTTGATTTTCGATTTCTTCCAGCTTGGATTTGACTTCGGCTTCGGATATTTCCGAACGTTCCCCCGCGATTTTGCGAATCGTTTTAACAAACAAAAGGTCGCTTTCGATCTGATCTTTTAACACGGAAAAAGGAACGCCTTTTTTTTTCAAACGCTCCGTCATTTCTTTTTCCGTCGTGCCGTTTTGCCGCATCGTAACGTCGACGGCACGGCGCAGTTCTTCTTCTCCGACGGAAACGCCGTGGTCGGCGGCGTCCTGCCGCTTCAGGCGTTCGTCAATCATCAGGCGCAGGACGCGTTCCCGCGTTTCCTTTTTTTGTACGTCGGGACCGCCGACGGCTTGCGTGAACGCCAAACGGCGCTCAAAGTCCAGTTCCGAGATCACGTCGTCGTTCACAACGGCGACGATTCCCGTCCGCGCCGCGGCAAGCGTCGGGGAAAACAGAAAAAGCGCCAGCAGGAACAAAAATTTTTTCATCAAAAGCGTTCTTCCTTACCGTTAGAACTCAAACCCGCCGAACGGCTTGAATTCCAAAGCCAGACGGAACGATATGCCGCCCGAATAGTCGCGATCGTAGGTGTAATCTTTTTTAACGCCCGTTTCCAAAGCGAAGCATTCGTCCTCATAACGCACATAACCGCCGATTTCCAATAAACCGCCGCCTTTTGCCAGGTCGATACGCTGATTGTAGCCGATTGACCAATAGCGCGTCAAAGCCGAGGTTACCCAGAACGTCAGCTCTTCACGGTCGTTATATGAGGACAGGGTGTCTTCGGAGCTTTTCAGGTTAACGTAATCGGCGCCGATTCTGAACAGCGCGTTTCCCGCGGATACGCTGACTTCGCTGCGATTCAGCTCCAGAGTTTTGTGGTCCAGCCTGAACGCGTATTCCAAATTGAGGAATTGGTTGGGCGCCAAAGTAATGCGTCCGACGATGTCCGATACCTTGTCTTCCAGTCCCGAACCGACGGGATAGATATCAGTTTCGTTGAAGCGGTAACTTTGTCCGACCAAGGCGGAAACATATCCCGTTTTTTGGCCGAAAATACTCCATTTCAATCCGTAGTTTACGCGCGAACCCGGTTCAAAAACGTCAAAGCCGACGAAACGGCTTTCCGAAAATAAAAACGTGTCGTCAAAGTCCAGATCGCTGCTGTCCAGATTCGGAATTTTTTCGTTTTGTTTTGAATTGGGGGCAATGACGCCCATGACGATCGGTTCCAAAATCTGGCTGTATTTTTCGCCCGTTTTGACGAAGGGATAGCTGACTTTTAACGATGCTCTCGTATGAACGTCGCCCGTGTTTCCCGAAAACATTTTGTTTTTGGAAGCAATCAGGTAGTCGCTGATGCGGTAAGCATCGGCACGCACCGTTGCGCTGAAATTATAAACGGCGCCCCAATCCGATATGCCGGGCAGATGCCAACCCGCTCCGATGCTGGCGCGGGTGCTGTCGCTGCCTTCCTTGCGGTTCAGCATGACCGAAGAAACGTCGGCCGTCCAATATGATCCGTTTTCCGCAGGCGCCGTTTCGTGCGAAAACGTGATGATCGGAACGTTTTCCGCGATCGCGTCGTCGTTGACGTCATAGCGCATGTTTTGATAATTGACCGCTTTCGCCGAAAAATAGGTTCTTGACGTCAGAGCTTCGGCAATAACGTTTGATTCCAGCCACGGCGAATAATCATCCGCGCCGTCAATGTCGTAACGGCGCAGGTATGTATCGTCGGAAACGCGGTCGACGTTCATGCGGACGCGCCAAACGTCGTTTATGTTCCAATCCAAATAAGAACGGATGTTATAACGGGATTCTCCGTCCTGATAAATGTGCGACCCCCACAGGGCGAAAGGCCCCTGAGAAAAATTGTGGCGAAAATGTCCCGCAAGCAATACGCCCTGCATCGCGATCATGGGTTCGAACAGAAAATCGGTATAAGGGTCAATTTCCCAGTAATAGGGAATTTTAATGCCCGCATCCAGAGCCTGCGTCGATTTGTAAGACGGCAGCAAAAAGCCCGATCGCCGCTTTACGCTCGGATCGGGATAGGTAAAGTACGGCAGGTAAGCGACGGGCACGTCCTTAACGGTCAGGGTTGCGTTTTGGGCGGCCATTTCCTGCGCTTCCTTGTCATGCGTCATTTTTTTGCTGCGAATCTCCCAAAAGCGGGAACCGTCTATACAGAAATCGCATGAAGAATACGCGACGTCGTTAAATTCGGTGAACGTGGAATTGATGTGTCGCGCGTCGTTCGCCGTCAGGACGGATTGATCCGCCAGCGTAAAGCGGATCCGGCGGATCAGTCCCGCTTTAAGGTCGCCCGAAAGTTTGGCATAGTTCGCCCGAACCAAACCGCCGTCGGGCGTGTCAATCTCGACGCCGCCCGAAGCAATGACGACGCCGTCCGTCATGTCGTAATTGACATGGTCGGCGCGCAGGGTGGAATCCCCCTGTTTAAAAACGACGTTTCCTCTGGCGATGACCAGATTCATCTCTCGGTCGTAAACCAGTTCGTCGGCGGAAAAACCGACGGGTTTTTCGCTATCTCCGGCAAAGGCGGTCGGGATGAAAGCCCAAACGGCCGACAGGATCAGGAACAGCCGTTTCATTTTGCCCGCGCGCTCCGTTTAACAGTCAGGCGGTCCTTAAAGCGCAACAGGGCGGCATATCCCTTTTTGAATGCGTCGAAAGAGAACGTACCGGCATTTTTTAGGATGTAAATACAAATGAAAATCGGAGCAATCGCAAAGAAATAAATCAGCGGGACAAAACCGAGCGACCGAACGCTGAGGTTTTCCGCGCCGAGGGATGCCATTTGCAACAAGGCCATGACAATGACCGTCCAGATGACTCTTTTCGTGTGACCGCGCCTGTTGAACGATCCCGTCAGCAGTCCGACGGCCGCGATCAGCATGAAGGAAAGGTTATAGAACGGCAACGCCAGACGTTTATAGGCTTCAACCTTATATTCCCGAACGTTCTTTTCCGTCAGGACATCCTTGACCGTGATGTTCAGAAGCTCGAACAGCCCCATTTCCGCGCGGTTTTTCAATCGTCCGAAAGTCTGTTTGTTCAGCGTTGAAAAGTCAAGGTTGTAAAAATCGAAATACAGAATGGAAAAACGTCCCGTTTTTTGGGCGACTTCCTGCCGGCTTCCGTTGAACATGGAGATTTGCGGAACGCCGTTACGGTAGGTAATTGCCCCTTTTTCAGCCAATAAAGTAACGCGGCTGGAACGGCTGCGCTGGTCGTGCAGGATGATGCCCTCCAGCGAATTGTCGTCGTTTCTGGATCGGATATAAACGGTGATGCCGAAGCTGACGTCGTTGAATTCGCCTTCCTGCAACAACAAATGAGAAACGTCGTTTTGAACTTTCCACCGCAGTTCGCGGAAGCTTGTCACCGCATTCGGCACGACGATAAGAGAGATGTAAAAGCCGATCAGCGTGAAAACCGTTCCCAAAATAAAGACGGGCTTGGCCAGCTGTACGGGGCTCATTCCCGCGGCGCGCAGGATGATCAATTCACGGTCGGCGATCATTCTGTTATAGGTGAACAGGGCGACGGCAAACAAAGCCAGCGGCGATATGGTGGACAGATACCCCGGCACCATCAGCATCGTCATGCGGATGAACAGCCAAACGGAAGCCTTTGAATTTAAAAGCATATCCAACAGTCGCAACGATTGCGACAGCCATACAATCATCAAAAGCCCGGTCGTGACCAGCACGAAACCGAGCAACATTTGTTTCAGGATATACTTCGTTATGATTTTCATGAGCGGGATTATAGCGTCCGAGAGCGCGTTCGTCTTTATTTTTTTATCAAATCTTTGAAAAAATCGGGATCGGCTAGCGGATGATTTTTTTCGACGGTGCTTTTCAGGCGGTCGTCCAGGATGTGCGTATAGATCTGCGTCGTCGAAATATCGGCGTGACCCAGCATTTGCTGCACGGTTCTGAGGTCGGCGTCGCGGGCGATCAGATGGCTGGCGAATGAATGGCGGATGACGTGCGGAGAAACGCGCTCTTCGGGAATGTCCGCCAAACGCGCCAAGATTTTCAGGTCGTGAAAGAACCCCGCCCGCGTCAAATGTCCCGACTTTCCCGCCGACGGAAACAGCCAACGCGAATGACGCCCCTTCGGCAGGGTTTTTTCCCTGACGGGCAACCAATCCGTCAAAGCCGCCTTTGCCGCGTCGGTCAACGGTACCATGCGGTCTTTGTCGCCTTTTCCGCGGATGATCAGATAATATTCTTTCGTAATCGCCGCCGTTAAGGGCAGTCCGACCAATTCGGAAACGCGCATTCCCGACGCGTACAGCACTTCCAAAAGCGCCCGCATTCTTGCGCGCTGTACGGGGCGCAATCCGCCGACGGCGCCGAACAGGGCGTTGATTTCTTTTTCCGACAGGTATTTCGGCAGGGAATGTCCCAAACGCGGCGTATCCAGCGCGTCGGACGGGTTATCGTCTCGGATGCCCTCGGTGAACAGGTATTTGTAAAATTCGCGCAAAGCCGACAACCGCCGCGCCTGCGTTTTCGGAGACAACCCCCGTCCCGCGACAAAAGCCAAATAGTCGCGCAGATCTTCGATTTGTGCGTTTTTCAGATCTGATCCGCGGCGTTCCAAATATTCTTCGCAATCTTTCAGGTCGCGGACGTACGCGGCAACGGTATTGGCCGCCGCGCCGCGTTCGGCCGTGATCATTTCCGAAAAAGAGCGGATAAGCTCCGACATTTATTTCAGATCCGACAGGCCCGCAGTAACGGCCTGAGTCGCAATTTTCCGCGCTTCGTCTTCCAATCCCGCATATTTCAGGCGCCGCAACGTTTCCAAAAGCCCGGCAAAGGATCCGTCCAAATGTTCCAGCGCTTCCAAAGCGCGTTCGCCGACGGAAGACGGGACGCCTTTCGGCGGTTTGTTCGCGTGGAGCTCATCCGCAAATTTCTTTTCGGGCGACGCGTCGGAAAACGACGTATACATCCACGTTTCCGACGGATGAACCTTTCCGAGCGTTTCAAAAATCAACATCAGACGGTCGACTTCCCTGACCATATCGCCGTTTTCGTCGGGATGTTTTTCCTTATATGCCATCATGCGTTCGAAACGGGGCAGAAGAAAATCCCTGCCGGGATAGGCGATTTTGACGACGTACCAGCTTTCGGCTTCCGTTTGCGTCGGCATCAGCCTTTGATAATAGTCCGACATGATGTTTTCGGCTTTAAATCGTTCTCCGTTCAAAACGAGGGCTTTCATAATTTCGGCGTTCGCCGTGATCGGAGAAATGTCGTAAAAACCGTCGAAACCTTTCAGTATTTCTTTGGCGGCAAAGGCTCCGCCGTTAAAGACGCCCGCCTTTCTCGCAGCCTCCAGATAAGCCGTCAGCCGTTTCGCCCGTTCTTCATCATTGCGGGGTTTTAAAGCTTCCCGAAACAAAAATGCGCGCTTAACGGCGGGCGCCGCATCTTTGGGAAGTCCGTTCTTGAAAACGGGCGTTTTGTAAAGCCGTATCAGGTCTTCGGGAGGCAGAATCCCCCTTTGAACCAGACGTTCCGCCGTTTCAATCCGCTTTTCAAGCGGCGCCGGGGGCAAAGCCGCCAAAGCGGCGCGTATATCGTCGGCGTTTGACTTCCAAAACGGCGCAGGCGGAGCGATTTTAAAACGCCTTAACAAAAACAGGTTAAGAGGCGTCGCTTTTTCGGGAAGAGAATCGGGGCTTCCTTTTCCCGACATCAGAGCTTCGGCGGTTTCCGACAAAAAAGCGTCGTTCGCGCCCTGTTCTTCAAGCATCGCCAAGGGGAGCTGCGTTTTGTTTTCGTCCTTTTTCAGCGCGGCGCAAACGACGTTTTGCCTTTGGCGTTCAATGCCGTCGTCGGGCGCTTTTGTAACTTGGGCACAGGCTTCGTTCGGCCTGTTCGTTAAAAAGTCGGTGTTGATTTCGATGTCCGCCGTCGTTAAATCCGTCGTTCCCGGAGGCAGTTGAGCCAAAATGTCCGAAACGTTTTCAAAATAGCCGCGACGGTAAAGTTCCTTCAGTCGTCCCTTGACAAAAGCGCCTTCGGGCGTATTTTCGGGCGGTTCCGCCGCTAACAGGAGCAGTTTTCGGCGCAGTGTTTCCGCCGCTTCATAGGGCGGCAAACGGCGCGTTTTTCTGAAACGCCTCATGACGTTTGAAAAGCGCGCGCCTTTCCAGACATTTTCGTTTAAAAGCCGATGGTCGGAAGACAGAAGCACGCCGACGGCGTCGGGCTTTATTTGGTTCAGGCCGGAAATGCGAACGAAGGGAATGTCGAAAACGTCGTCTTCTTCAACGGCAATATCTTGGGCCCGGGCGGAAAAAGCGGCCAAACAGCATAATAGGGCGAGTATCAGGCTATTTTTGCAGCTTGTCATAAGGAATCTCTCTTTCCACCGTTTCCGTCGGAACGCCGACGTCTCTGACGGCGATAAAAGCGGCAAAGCCGAGGACGATGATCAAAACGGGATATATGTACCAGCGTGAATTTCGGCGCATCGGAGTCTCCTTGGTTGTTCACGGGGAACAGAATCTGTTTTATTTCGTCCGTAGTCAAGTTAAAATCTTTTAGAAAAGGCTGTCATCGGTCGCGTTTTTCGTTTATTTTATCCCGTGCGGGGCTGTCCCGCATCATTGTCAGGCGGCGTTTTCATGGCGTTAAAAACGGAAAGATACCCGAATTTGATTTACCCCTTGGACAGGAGCCTGCTTCTGGTCGGAATGATGGGGTGCGGCAAAAGCACGCTGGGGTCGCGCTTTGCAAAGGCGTGCCGCATGACGTTTATTGACGTTGATACGGAAATAGAAAAAGCGGCGGGCTGTTCCGTGTCGGATTTGTTTTCCCTGTACGGCGAGGCGGAATTTCGCCGCGGCGAAGAACGCGTCATGGAGCGTTTGCTCAACGGTCCGAAGGCGGTCATCGCGGCGGGCGGCGGTTCGTTTTTGTCGGAACGCACGCGCGCCTTGGCAAAACAAAAGGCCGTTTCGGTATTTTTGGATGCGGATATGGCAACGCTGATCCGCAATACGACGGGCAGGACGCACCGCCCTTTGCTGAATGCGGAGCATCCCGAAGAACGTCTGAGAACGCTGATGAACGAACGGCGCCCGATATACGAACAGGCCGACGCGGTCTTGCGCTATGCCGAAGAACCGATGTCCGCACTGGTCTTGTCTTTGGAGGGGCTGTTGAGCGATTATGCGAGGAAGAACGGGCGATGACGGAGCTTCGAATCGGTTTGGGGGAAAGGTCTTATCCCGTGTATGTCGAAGCCGGGCTTTTAAGCCGCGCGGCAGGGCTGATCCGTCCGCGCGTGCGTTCCGAGAGGGCTTTCATCATTACGGATACGAACGTCGCGCCGCTGTATGCGAAGGCGTTTGAACGCCATTTGCGGGAAGCGGGATTTTCCTGCCGTTCGTTCGTCGTGCCCGCGGGGGAAGCTTCAAAATCTTTCGTTCGGGCGGGCGGGCTGTTGGAAGAAATGCTGGCTGCTGGGTGCGATCGCAAAACGTTTTTGGTCGCTTTGGGCGGCGGTGTTGTCGGCGATCTGGCGGGGTTTTGCGCCTCCGTTTTGTTGCGCGGCGTTGATTATGTGCAAGTTCCCACGACTCTTCTGGCACAGACGGACAGCTCCGTCGGCGGGAAAACGGCGGTTGATTCCAAGGCGGGAAAAAACCTGATCGGAACGTTTTATCAGCCGAAGGCCGTCCTGATTGACACGGATACGCTCAAAACTCTTCCGCCGCGCCAAATGAGGGCGGGGTATGCCGAAGTCGCCAAGTACGGCCTGATCGCGGACGCGGATTTTTGGGAATGGCTGGAGAGAAACGGCGAAAAGGTGCTCGCGGCGGACGAAGAGGCTTGTCGTTTCGCCGTTGAGCGCAGTTGTCGGATCAAGGCGCAAATCGTCGCGGAAGACGAACGCGAGGAAACGGGGCGTCGCGCCCTGCTGAATTTGGGGCATACGTTCGGCCATGCGTTGGAGGCGCAAAGCGGCATGGACGGTTCTGTTCTGCACGGGGAAGGAGTCGCGGTCGGCTGTGTTTTGGCGGCGCGCTATGCCGCCCTGAAAGGCGTTTGCGATGCGGCGTTGCCCGAACGGACGGAAGCTCATTTCAAGCGTATCGGCGGTTTGGTTCCGTATTCTTGGACGGCGGACGAGCTGATACCGTGGATGTATAAAGATAAAAAAGCGCTGAACGGCAGGATCAATCTGGTTTTGCCGATAAAAATCGGGGAAGCGGCCGTTTTTGAAAATGCGGACATTGAAACCGTTCGGCGCGTCTGGTCGGAAGGGAGGTCGTAAAATGCCGTTGTCCGTTCCCGAAGAAGGGCGCGAGGAGATTTATTTTCGCCACATCGATTATACGGGGTATCGCCGCGAAGGCGTTCTCTGGGACATAGAGGGGCACCTGAAAGACTTGCGGACGGCAGATTTTCCGTGCGTCGAACGCGGCGGTTTCATCCGCGCGGGAGAACCGTTTCATGAAATGCGCCTGCGTCTGACCGTGGATGACGATCTCGTGATACACGGCATAGAGGCTGTCGTGGAAAATTCTCCGTTTAAAATTTGTCCCTGTACCGAAAAGATTTTTCAAAAAGTCGTCGGATTGACGATATGTCCGGGCTTTATTAAGGAAGTTCGCGCCCGTATTCCCGTTAAACTGGGGTGCACTCATCTGTTTGATTTGCTGTTGGGGACGGCGTCCGCTGCCTTTCAAACGGTGGGACAGGTGCGCTATTTCAAGTATTGTCGCGGGCAGAAGCCCGATATGATCGATACCTGTCTGGCTTGGGACAGCGCGGGCGAAGTCGTCAGGCGCGAATGGCCCGATTATTACGCGGGCGAAAAGGATAAGGCGGGATGAAGAGCGGGGCGTTTCCTTTCGACGCGCCGTCGCACGATTCCGCCGCGCATAAGTGCGATAAACCCGGTTGCGACAAGGCGGGAGAATACCGCGCACCAAAAGACAGAACCTTAAAGGAATACTACTGGTTTTGTTTGGAACACGTTCAGGAATATAATAAAAACTGGGATTATTACGCGGGAATGACGCCCGATGAAATCGAAGCGTATCTGCGCCATGACGCGGGATGGCAGCGTCCGACGTGGAAGCTGGGGGAACGCGCGTCTCAAATGTATCATTACGTTGATCCGCTGAATATGCGATCGGAATTCGCGCCCGAAAAGGGGTATGACGGGCGGGACAATGCGCCTTCCGCTCCGAAGGCCGATCCTGCTTTGGCGGCGGCGGCAAGGGTGCTTGAACTGACTTTTCCGTTGGAAATTCGTCAGGTCAAAATCAATTACAAACGTTTGGCCAAGGCGTATCATCCCGATTCAAACGGCGGCGACAAAGACGCCGAAGAACGTTTTAAGGATATTTCGGAGGCTTATCGCCTGATCATGAGCGTTTTGAAGGCATAAAGGATGTTTCTTCGCGAATACGCGCCTTCGGATATCGAAGAAGTGATAAATCTTTTTCGGGATACCGTCCGTTCCGTTAATTCGGCGGACTATACGCGGGAACAGGTCGAAGCATGGGCGCCGCAGGACGTTGACGCGCGGGCATGGCGGGATTCTTTTCGGGGGCGTTATGCCGTCGTCGCCGTTGAAAATGACGTCATCGTCGGTTTCGGCGATATTGACGAAACGGGATATTTGGACAGGCTGTACGTTCATAAGGACCATCAAAGAAAGGGGATCGCGACGGCGATTTGCAATGATTTGGAACGCGCGGTTTGCGGAAGTCGGATTACCGTGCATGCTTCTTTAACGGCAAAGCCGTTTTTTGAAAAGCGAGTGTATCGCGCCCTAAAGGAACAAAGCGTTGAACGTCGCGGCGTCCTTTTAACGAACTTCGTTATGGAAAAGGTTTAAGAAAACCTGCTTTCTCCCATTGATTCGACTTCACGGCGTTTGAAAATGCGGAATTTATTTCGGGGCGCGTCAATAAACGGACGCATATCGCCGTTATTAGGCCGTTTAAACATTCCTCCCGAATAATCCGCCGCAATCGGGAACCGTTTATATTATTTGCCGGTTCTTAAGGCGTGTGATTACCTTTACCGAAACGACGCGCGGTAAAAGGACGGGGAGCGTTTTTGTCGCCGTTTTTCATACAAGCGGGAAAAATCAGCGGCGGTCGGTTTCTTTTCCCAGCAAAACGGCCTTTGTCAAAGCAACGGCATTTGCACGGGCTTTTGTCCGCCCCGCGACAAGTTTTATCGTTTGCCCCAGTTCGTCGGGATCCTTAACCGCGATATCGGGGTAGCAGGAATCATTTTTGTCCGTGACGCGGTTCTTTTCGCCGTTCATAACATGAAAAACGAAAACGCGGTCTTCGGCGTTTTTGGCTTTGAAGAAAGAGCGTACCGCTTCGACCATATCGCGGTCGGTGCCGTTTTTGCCGAAGCTGTCCCCCATAACCAAAACGGGGCCGCCCTTAGCGTAGGCTTCTTCCAAAAATCCCGATTTTTCGACGCCGTTCCGCTTGGACTGATTTTTGGAGCGGATTTCCATGGTACCCGTCGGTTCAACGGCGTAGATCATCGCGCCGTTCGGGTTTTCCGGCGCGGCGGGATCTTTCGTCCCGTCGGTTTTATTGCCGTTAAGAATGTTTTTCATTTGCGCGTCAACAAACGCCAGAGCCTTTTTGCCTTCTTCGGGGCTTTGAGCAACAAAGGCCGAAATATCAACGTAGCTTAAATGTTTTTTGTATTCGGCGCGAATAACGCCCCGCATTTCGGGCCAGCGCTTGAACAACTCCTTTTTCAGGTCGAGGACGCGCCCGCCGACGTAACGTTCGAATTTTTGTTCTTTCAGGGTGTTCTTTTCGTCGGCGTCGCGGCGCAGAACCGTTGTTTTCCCGTTCCTGATCAACAGGCGCCCGTGTCCCGCGACGGCGTTAAACGACTCGAAATCCTTCGCGCCGCCGAGCAGGTCGTAAAACGCGCCGTCCGGAATTTTTTCTCCCGTAACGTCATTTTCGCGTTTGTCCGCCCAATGGCGTCCCGTCACGATATAGACCTTTCCGCCGTTTCCGTTGATGTCTGTGAACGCGCGGCGCAGATCGGGCTGCATGTAGCAACCGCCCTTGCCCGATTCGCGGGCGTTGTCTTACGCGTAATCCTGATTGCCTTCAACACAGGACGTTGTGTCAAAA
>CALXYE010000141.1 GCA_944392845.1 uncultured Alphaproteobacteria bacterium | reverse complement strand
CCCCGTCATGCTGGCTTTCTTCGCGATGGGGTTCGTTGACCTGGTCGGCATTGCGACGAATTATGTAAAAAAAGACTTCGTTCTGTCGGACACGCTGGCAAATGCGTTTCCGTCCATGGGGTTTTTTTGGTTTTTGGTCGGTTCCGTCCCGACGGGAATGATGATGAACAAAATAGGGCGCAGAAAGACCGTTCTGGTCAGCTTGGCCGTAACGCTGGCAGCGCTTGTCCTGCCGCTGACGTCCTACAGTCTGCCCGTCATGGTCGTTTCGTTTTGTTTGCTGGGCATCGGGAACACGATCATGCAGGTATCTTTGAATCCGCTGATCTCCAACCTGATCAAATCGGACAAGCTGTCGAGCGTTTTAACCTTCGGACAGTTCGTCAAAGCGATCGCGTCCTTCGTCGCGCCGATTTTGGCGGCTTGGGGGGCTTTGCATTACGGAAAATGGCAGCTGTTATTCCCGATCTTTGCCGCCGAAGCTTTGATCGCCGCCGTTTTGCTATACTTTGATAACATTCGGGAAGAAGAGCTGACGGGCAAGCCGTCCACATTCGGCGAATGTTTCGCCCTTTTGAAAGATCCCGTGATCCTTTTATGCTTCATCGGCATTATGTGCCATGTCGGCATTGACGTCGGGACGAACGTTTCCGCGCCGAAAATCCTGATGGAAAAAGTCGGTTTGACTTTGGACGACGCCGCTTATGCGACCAGCGTTTACTTCCTGTTCCGCACGATCGGGTGTTTAACGGGAAGCATGATTCTTGCAAAAATCAGCAACAAAGCGTTTTTCCTGTTCAGCATTGTTTTGATGGCGGCGGCCGCAGGCATGCTGATTTTCGGAACGGACAAAATCGTTTTAACGATTGCCGTCGGCATGATCGGCTTCGGCAATTCGAACGTCTTTTCCATTATTTTTGCCGAAGCGCTGTTACATTCGCCCGACAAGAAAAACGAAGCGTCGGGGCTGATGGTCATGGGATTGTTCGGCGGCACCGTTTTTCCGTTGCTTATGGGATATGCTTCGGATACGGCGGCAACGCAAAATGCTGCCGTTGCGGTCATGAGCATCGGCGTTCTTTACCTGTTTTTCCTGACGGCGAAGATACGCGGACGTTCTGGCTGATCATAAAAAAAGAGCCTCAAACGAGGCTCTTTTTTTTATTTCCACAGCCAGTTCATGAACAACGGCACCTGCTTTTCCCAATCCGCTTCACAATGGCCTCCGCCTTCCTGACGGAACAAATAAGGCATGCATCCCTTTTTATACAAACGGTCGTTTATCGAACGGTTACAGGAAGTCATAATCGCCTTTCCTTTTGCCGAACCGCTTTCCCTGCTGCCCCAACTTAAAAAAACTCTGGTATCGGGGTTTAAATCGTTTGATGCGACAGCTTCGCGCAATTCCTTGCCGCAAAAGGAAATCGCCGAAGAAACGCAGGCCGCCTTTGAATAAACGTTGTTATAGCATATCGCCGCGTACAAGGACATCAAGCCGCCCATGCTGCTGCCGCCGATTCCCGTCGCTTCGCGATGCGCCCAAGTGCGGTATTCCGCATCAATCATCGGTTTAAGCTCATACGCCATCCAGCGCATCGTGTCGTCGCCCGTTCCGAACACTTCGCCCGCCCAACCCGAATTCCAATAATACGGACAATATTCTTTTAAACGATTGTTGCCTTCATGCGAACATTCGATGCCCGCGACAATAATCTTTTTATCCCACGAATCCAAAAATTCTTTAAATCCCCAGCTTTTGCCGTATGTCGCATCCGAATCATAAAACAGGTTATGCCCGTCGAACATATACATTACGGGATAACGTTCGTCCGAATCAAAATAATCGTCGGGCAAATAAAGGTGTAACGTGCGCTCCTGATTCGCCGGAGAAAACCAAACTTGCCTTTTTATAATCATTTCGAGCCTCCTCGCCTTATATATTCAAAGGTTACGATTTAGAGCGCGCTTTAAGTCAAGAATTTTTTGCACAAACAAAAAGTGCGCAACATTTCGTCGCGCACTTTTCCAAAATCGTTATCAAACTTAAAATCAGTACCCTCTGGTTTTGCGGGCGATCGCCGCATCGCGCAAAGGATTCGACGCTGTCGCGGCAGGCTTCGCGTTGTCCGATTGGAACGATTTCATAAGCTCTTCCCGCCTTTTTGCATCTGCTTTTTCTTCTTTTGTCATGATGCGTTGCGGTTCTTTCGTCGAATGAGAGCTGACGTGTTTTACCTGTTCCCATTCCAGAGCCTTATGAAAATCTTTAGGTCTTTCCCCGTTCGAAAACGGAACAAACATCTGATCGGGTTCAAAGTGCATCTGATTTTCCAGAGCTCTGATAATTTTGGGGTTCTGCGTGACGATAACTTCGTTGCTGCCCCACATATACGCCGCATAAACGCCGTTGTTGGATCCGGTAATCCCCGTCGCAATCTTTCCGTCGCCGTTCACGTTCGAGCACACATTATTCCAGAATTCGTTATCCGTCATTTGCGCCCGTTTACTGGCGTCTTCTTCCGTACGGGCATGCGGATAAAGAGGACGTTCCTTCTTTTCCCAGCCGCCCATAACATAGCCGGTATTCATTTCGGTCTTGGGGGCATTCGGGTCAACACTGATGACCATAAAATCGCCGTCTTCTTTCTTATAGCCCATTTCGCCCAATATATCACGAAAAGACGTTTCTCTGCGTTTTTCCCATGCTTCTTCTTTACGCATAACGAATCTCCTTATAAAAAAACAGCCTCTATAAGAAATTTTAGACAAAAAACGAAAGCTTTCAAAGCTTTTTTTTGTGACACTTATAATACAAAGGAGATAATTCTTATGTTTTTCGTTTATTTTTCAACAGCTTTTCCGAATAAATCATAGTCATCCGCATCCGAGATTTCAACTTCGACAAACTTGCCTTCCGATATCGGATGTTTGCTTGAAAAATATATTTTGCCGTCTATGTCGGGAGCATTCGCATAATCTCTGCCGACGTATTGTTCTCCGTCATAGCCTTCGCACAAAACAAGCGTTCGAGTCCCAATCCTTGAACGTTGATATTCAAGGCTGACATCTGCCTGAGCCGACATAACGGCTTCGTAACGGTCAAGCTTCTCGTCTTCGTCAACCTGATCAGCCATGTCGTGTGCCGGCGTCTCTTCTTCCCTTGAATAAGAAAACGCACCGAATCGGTTGAATTTCGCCGTTACGACAAAGTCCAAAAGTTCGTTAAACTGTTCTTCCGTCTCGCCCGGAAACCCGACAATCGCCGTCGTGCGAATAACCATGTCGGGAATATTCGTCCGCAACCGTGTCAGCAAATCTTCTATCAGCTTTCTGTTCCCGTGACGGTTCATCCGTTTCAAAACCGTATCGTTAATATGCTGTATCGGAATGTCTATATAGTGAAGAACGCGCGGATTATCCCTGATTTCAAAAATC
>CALXYE010000140.1 GCA_944392845.1 uncultured Alphaproteobacteria bacterium | reverse complement strand
TTTGCGCCTGATCCAGCGCTTTCGTAATCTTGTACTTCGACATCGCAAGAGAGTATCCCGCTATACCACCGACGCTCAGTACTCCGATTATCGCAAGGACACCCAGCATCTCCACCATCGATCGGCCTGTTTGGTCACTTCTTGACACGGCGGCTCTCCCCAATACGTTCACTCCTATTCTTTATATTGTGAAACAAAAAGCGGAAAGGGGCAATTATGTCTAAGATTATCCGACTATTCCGAAAGTCATAATTTTTTAGAAACGAAAAAATAACCCTTAAAATATTCGCCGAAATTTTTTATAGTGAGGAAACGGGTACATAACGGATGACGGGCGTGAAGACGGAACTGCATAAAAAAAGAAGAAAATATCCCCGAAACGACGGCGAAGGAAAACCTCGCAGGCTTCAGCCGCCCGTCTTTGCCGCCATTGATCTCGGAACGACGAATTGCAGACTTTTGGTTGCAACGCCGACACCCCACAGTTTTTCCGTAAAGGAAACTTTTTCAAGAATAACGAAACTGGGCGAAGGCTTGATCGTTTCGGGCGAGCTGTCCGAACGCGCGATGAAACGCACGCTTTCGGCTTTGAAGCTGTGCGCCAAAAAACTGGAAAAGTACAAGCCCGAAAAGGTTCGCTTCGTCGCGACCGAAGCGTGCCGCCGCGCTTTGAACGGCGCCGACTTCGTCAAAAAGGTCAGGGAAGAAACGGGGCTTCGGCTGGAAATCATTTCTTTTGAGGAAGAATGCCGTTTGGCGGTCGCGGGATGCGTTCCTTTGATCAACCGTAACATCCGTCATGCGCTGGTTTTTGACATCGGCGGCGGATCGACGGAAATTTCGTGGGCCAGAATTGACGAAGCGGGGCGTGTCGCTCTGGAAGGGACGTTGTCTTTTCCCTTGGGCGTCATCACCGTTTCCGAGGCTTTTACCGGCAAAGGCCTGTCTTCGGCCGGCTATCGCGCCGTCGTGCGCAAGGTCCGCTCTTATCTGGAACCGTTTGAGGAAAAACACGCCATATTGGAAGCCATAGAACGCGGCGACGTTCAAATGATCGGCACGTCGGGAACGGTCACAACGATCGGGGCGTTCCATTTGGATCTTCCGTATTATAATCGTTCCGCGGTTGACGGGCTGGCGCTCAGCTTCGACGATTTGGCAAAGGCGAAGCGCCGTTTGGAAAAGTTGCCTTATGCGGAAAAGGTGGCGCATCCCTGTATCGGTCCGCAACGCGCCGACCTGTCATTGGCGGGGTGCGCCATTTTACAGGGGATATGCGATATGTGGCCCATCGGCGAAGTAACCGTCGCCGACCGCGGCCTGCGCGAAGGGTTGTTGTTGGATTTGATCTGTTCCGAAAACGGGCGGGTCTTCGGAAATGCGGAAAACGAAAAATGAATCGGTTGCCGTCCCATTTAAAACAGCGCGTCAAAACGGCGAAAAAACGTTCTCAGGCGTCGACCCAATGGCTTCAGCGCCAGCTGAACGATCCGTACGTCGCGATGGCAAAGCGCGAGGGGTATCGCGCGCGTTCGGCGTTTAAGCTGATTGAATTGGACGATAAATTCCGTTTTCTGAAGCCCGGAAAGCGCGTCGTTGATTTGGGGGCGGCGCCGGGCGGATGGACGCAAATCGCCGTCGAACGCGTGAAATCGCCGCCCGAAGATCCCACGGTCGTCGGACTTGATTTGCTGGAAATGGCGCCGATCGCGGGCGCAAAGACGACGCGGCTGGACTTTTTGGATGATCGCGCGCCCGACGTTTTAAAGGAAATGCTGGGCGGGCATAAGGCGGACGTCGTGCTCAGCGACATGGCGCCGAACACCACGGGCATGAAGGACATTGACCATTTGCGGATCATGGGGCTGTTGGAAACGGCCTACGCTTTCGCCTGTGAAATATTGAACGAAGGCGGCGTTTTCGTCGCGAAAATATTTCAGGGCGGGACGGAGCAAAAGTTGCTGGCGGAAATGAAGCGCCGCTTTGAAACGGTAAAGCACGCGAAGCCGCCCGCCAGCCGAAAAGAATCTTCGGAATTTTACGTCGTCGCGACGGGATTTAAGGGATAAGCCATGCGGGGATCGGCACGGATCGGCGCGGCGGCGGAGCTGTTGCAGAGCGTTTTTGCTTTTGAGCGGCCCGCGGACGCCGTCGTCAACGAATATTTCAAGGCGCGCCGTTATATCGGCGGCGGCGACAGACGCGCGGTATCGGCTTTGGTTTGGGATGCTTTGCGCCGTTACGGACGGTTGAGCCTCGTTTGCCCGTTTCCCCTGACGGGGCGGGCGGCCGTCGCGGCAATGCTGAGGTACGCGGTCGAAGATCCCGAAGCCTTCTTTACGGGAGAAGGGTACGCTCCGTCCGTTTTGACGGCTGAAGAACGCGCATTCTTGCGGGATCTGCCCGACGAATTGCCGCCGCCCGAAAACGAATGTCCGCAAGAGTTGGCCGACGAAATTGATGATGCGGAAAAGGCGGCAATGGCGGAAGAAGCCCCCTTTGATTTGCGCGTCAACACTCTGAAAACTTCCGTTCCCGAAGTCTTGGATCTGTTGGCGCGGGAAGGCGTCGAAGCGGAAAAAACGCCGTTTTCGCCGATCGGCGTCCGTTTGAAAGGGCGTCCGAACCTGCGGGCGTCCGGGCTGATCGTTAACGGCTTGGCGGACGTTCAGGACGAGGGTTCCCAGATTGTTTCCCTGTTGACGCGCGCAAAAGCGGGCGAAACCGTTATTGATTGGTGCGCGGGCGCGGGAGGAAAAACGTTGGCTTTGGCGGCAATAATGGAAAATAAAGGGGCGCTTTACGCCGCCGACGCGAATCCGCGACGTTTAAAGGATCTGCCCGACCGCGCGGTCAGGGCGGGCGTTCGCAACGTTGTTTTGTTGAACGGCTATGATGCTTTAAAAACGTATGATCTGGTTTTGGTTGATGCGCCGTGTTCGGGAACGGGGACGTGGCGGCGGGCTCCCGACGCGCGTTGGCGGACGACGGCGGAAACCGTCAAAAAGCTGACCGCCGTACAGGAGGATATCCTTGACAAAGCGTGCCTATACGTCAGGAACGGCGGGCGGCTGTTCTATATTACCTGTTCTTTGCTGCGGGAGGAAAACGAAAATCGGGCGGAACATTTCCTGTCGGCGCATCCTGAGTTTATTTCGGAAGACTTGGCTCCCGTTCTGAAAGAAAAAACGGGAATTGAAACGACGGAAAAAACGGTGCGTTTGTTCCCTTCCGTTCACGGTACCGACGGCTTTTTCGCCGCCTCTTTCCTTCGTATATGAAAAAAATCTTGAAAAAGGTCTAGGGGGGGGGGTAGGATACTCTTTAGAAGTGTAATTCAGAGGGCTCAAAATGAAGGCGGAAGAAGTCGGCCGATCGATGGTGGAGATGCTGGGTGTCCTTGCGATAATCGGAGTACTGAGCGTCGGTGGTATAGCGGGATACTCTCTTGCGATGTCGAAGTACAAGATTACGAAAGCGCTGGATCAGGCGCAAA
>CALXYE010000139.1 GCA_944392845.1 uncultured Alphaproteobacteria bacterium | reverse complement strand
TGTAAGCGGAAATATTCCGTTTTATCAAAGTCTTCCTTCAGGACGGGAATCGCGAAATCGATATTGATCGGCCCCAAAGGCGAAGACCACAAAAGACCAACGCCGATACTAGCACGCATTTTCGAAGAATACCACATCGTTGACGCATCAAAATCATCGGGTTTTCCGACAAAGCCGATATCGGTAAATATTTTGCCTTTCATCCCGAATTCGCTGGGCAGGCCGAGCGGGAACATGACCTGCGCGGAAGCCGTAAACTGCCAATTTCCGCCCAACGCATCGCCGCCGATTTTGGCGCGCGCGGTAACGCCCCCTTCCTCAAAGCCGCGCAGATCCCCGCCGCCGAGGAAATAACGGTCGTTCAGGCGGACGTCTTCATCCAGACCGTAGATATACCCCGCCGACGTCGTCAGCCCCAGCACCCACTGATCGGACAGCGGAATATAATAGCCGAAACGCGCGTCCGTCCGTAAATAATGCGTATCGCCGCCCAATCCCGCCAAATCGTTGCTCAGGGAAAAGAAATACCCCTCGGAAGGATTGATTCTGCTGTCCAGATAATCCCAAAACAGCGTTTGGCTGACCATGGACGTTGTGCGTTCGCCTTCCTGCTCCTTGACGTAGATGGACGCCGTCGGATCAACGTTCGTAATTTCGTCGCGGCGCAGAGTGTATTTCACGGAATGGGACAGTTCTTCGGAATATTTCCATCCGAAAAATGTTGAAGCGCCGTACATTTCGGAATCGTAGGAGCTTCGCTCCGCATAATTGCGGGTCAGGTAAAACACGTCAAAGCCCGCGGACAGTTCCCTGTCCAAGAACCACGGCTCGACAAAGCTGACGTCAAACATCGTCCGCTCTTCGGCGACGGTCGCCATCGCGCCCAAAGAACGCCCCGTTCCCAACAGGTTCCGTTCCTGAATCGATATTTCCGCCAACGGCCCGTCATACGAAGACCACCCCACGCCGACGCGAAGGGAACCCGTCGATTTTTCGGAAACGTCCAGATTGACCTCCGCGACGTCGGGCTCTTCCTCGGACGGCGTTACGTCCAGACTGACCCGTTCAAAGAAATCCAAATTTTCGATGCGCTGTTTTGAACGCCTGATCTTCGCGGGATTATAGGCGTCGCCTTCCGCAAAACGGAACTGGCGGCGGATGACGCGGTCTTCGGTCCGCACGTTGCCCGTAATGTTAATCCTGTCAATAAACAGGTGCGGGCCTTCCCTGATTTCAAAATAAACGTCAACGACGGGTTCGTTTTCGCGTTTTTCAAGCTTATAAGACACGTCGACAAACGGAAAGCCCATTGCCCCGATCTCGTTCGTCAGAGCTAAAACGCTGTTTTCCAGACGCGCGACGTTCAGCCAATCGCCTTCTTTAACGGAGATTTCCCCCCTGACGTCCGAAACGTCCAACCCTTTAATGGAAGAAGAAGTTTCAAGTTTTCCGACGCGGTAGCGTTTGCCTTCGTCAACGACGATCGTCAAAAAGAAATTTTCCTTGTTCGGCGACAATTCCGCCGACGAAGAAACAACCGCGAAATCCATATAGCCGTGCTGCATGTAAAAACGGCGCAGCAACTCCTTATCATACGCGAAACGGTCGGGATCATAGGTATCCGTCGCCGTGAAAAAACGGTACCAGCGTTTTTCCTTTGACAGGATCGCATCTTCCAAACGGTCGTGGTCAAACGCTTTGTTGCCGATAAAATTGATTTTGCGGATATAGGTCGTCGGGCCTTCGGCAATCTCGAACACGACATCCAGCCTGTTTTGCGAACGTTCAATGATTTTTGGTTCGACGCTGACGGAATAGCGTCCCGAACGTTTGTATATCTCTAATATTCTTTGGGTATCGCGCCTGATCTTGCTTCTGGTAAAAACCGCCCGCGGGCGCAAGGACAGCTCCGGAGCCAGCTGATCCGCCTTAATCCTTTGATTGCCCTCAAATACGATTTGATTGACAACGGGATTTTCAACCAAGTCAACGGATAAGACGCCGTCTTTGACGTCCATGCGCACATCCGCGAACAAGCCCGTCGAGAACAAAGACTTCAGCCCTTCGTCCAAGCGTTCCTTCGTGACCGTATCGCCTTCCCTGATCAAAAGATACGACAAAACGGTTTCGCGTTCGATGCGCATCGTCCCTTCAATGTTGATTCTGCGGACGACGCCGCTTTCCTCCGCCGCCGAAAAACGGGGCAAGGCCGACAGGACGATACATCCCAAAAGCAGGAACGGAACGCGGAGCTTCAAGAAACGTCTCCGTTTAAGTAAACAGGCGGTCAACGATGCGGACAAAATCGTTCCAGGACGTCAAAACCAAAAGAAAGATCAACAGCCCGACGCCGATCTGCAAACCGACGGTTTCCGCTTTTTCCCCCAGCGGGCGGCGAATGACGGCCTCAATCGCGTAAAACAGCAGATGCCCTCCGTCCAAAACGGGAATCGGCAACAGATTCACGAAGCCTATGGCGATCGACACCTGAATCAGAAACGACAGGAAAGACAAAAATCCGCCGCGCGCCGCATCTCCCGAAGCTTCGGCAATCCCCAAAGGCCCGCGCATATCGTCGGCGGAGCGCTGACCGAGAATCATTTGTTTCAGAATAACGACCGTATCCGCCGTCATTTCCCACGCGCCCTTTGACGCTTCAACGAATGCGGCGGGAACGGACAAAGGTTTGACGTGTTCGCGCGTCATCGTTGCCGTAACGCCCAAAACGGCTCCGCCGTTCTCGCGGGACAGACGCGCCGTCAAAGGCACTTCCTTGCCGTCGCGCAAAACGACGATATTCAAAACGGCGTCCAGCTGAACGGAGCGGCGAACGTCCGAAAATTCTTTTATTTCCTTGCCGTTGATACTGACAAACCTGTCATCGGGAAGAATGCCCGCAACTTCGGCGGCAGATCCCTTCGTTACCGAAGAAACGACAGGAGGAACGACGGCCTGCCCGAATGCGGCCAAAAAAAACGTTAAAAGAACAATCGCGAACGCATAGTTCATAAACGGCCCCGCGAACGAAATCAGCGCTTTTTTCCATAACGGCTGATGCGGGAAGGAAACTTTCTTTTCTTCCTCGCTGAATTCTTCGGCTTTTTCGTCGGCTTTGGCGCTGGCGGCATCGGCGTCGCCGAACATCTTGACGTACCCGCCCAACGGAATCAGGCAGACCTTCCACAGCGTCCCTTTTTTATCGGCGCGCGACCACAAGATTTTGCCGAACCCCAAAGAAAACTCGTCAACTTTGACGCCGCAGGCTCTGGCCATCCAAAAATGTCCGAATTCATGTACGATCACAACGATCGACAGCAGAATTAAAAAAGAAACGGGATATAAAACCATGTTCAAAGCGGCAGTCATCAGAGGCCTCGCGTTATTTTGCAATCAGTTCTTCGGCGGCGCGGCGCGTTTCGGCGTCCAAAGCCAAAACGTCCCCGATCGTTCGGACGGCGGGAGCCCCGAACCGTTCCATAATTTTTTCCACCGCGCGAACAATGTCAAGAAATCCTATTTTTTTATTCAAAAAAGCCCCGACGGCGATTTCGTTTGCGGCATTCATCACGCACGCCGCCCCCTGCCCCGCGGCAAAGGCTTCCTTCGCGACGCGCAAGGCGGGAAACCGCTTTTCGTCGGGATGCGAGAACGTCAGCCCCGATATCGCGGTAAAATCAAGCCGTTTCGTCGGAGACGCAATCCTTTCGGGATAGCCCAAGGCATAAGCGATCGGCGTACGCATGTCGGGCATTCCCATATGTGCCAAAACGGATCCGTCAATATAGCCGACGGCGCTGTGCACGATTGATTGCGGATGAACCAGAACCTCTATCTTTTCCGCGGGAACGCGAAAAAGATGGCAGGCTTCGATAATTTCCAGTCCTTTGTTCATCATCGTAGCCGAATCGACCGAGATTTTTGCCCCCATGTTCCAATTCGGATGCGCGACCGCCTGTTCGGGCGTCGCTTTTTCCATAAAGGCTTCGTCCTTTTCACGAAAAGGACCGCCCGATGCCGTTAAAAGAATCCTGTCAATCGCGGCGCGGTGCCGTTCTTCCAGCGTTTGAAAAATGGCGCTGTGTTCCGAATCGACGGGAATCAGGCGGGTTTTGCGTTCGGCAACCGTCTTCATGACGATTTCTCCGGCGCAAACAAGCGTTTCCTTGTTTGCCAAAGCCAGCGTCTTTCCCCGCTCGGCAACGGCCATGGCGGGCAGCAATCCCGCCGCCCCGACGATCGCGGCAACCGTCCTGTCGGCGTCTTCCTTCGCCGCGGCGACGACGGCGTCGGCCCCCGCTTCTACACGGACGGAAGTGCCTTCCAGCGCTTTTTTTAATTCGGGATAAAGGTTTTTATCGGCGGTAACCGCAAGCTCCGCAGACAGCTTTTTCGCCTGTTCCGCCAAGAGGGAAACGTTTCTGTTCCCCGTCAAAGCCCTGACCTTGAATTTGTCGGGATAACGCAAAAGAATGTCAACCGTGCTTTTGCCGATTGACCCCGTGGATCCCAGAACGGAAATTGTTTCGACGGACATATCAGCCCCAAGCGTTAAAGAAAGAAAAACCGTACATAATGAACAGGACGACAATCGGCGCCA
>CALXYE010000138.1 GCA_944392845.1 uncultured Alphaproteobacteria bacterium | reverse complement strand
GATATTACAACACCGCCTAATCCTCCCTTTACAAGCGGATGTTAACGTTCTCCTTGGACGAAAAACGGCGGCTCGGAAACGAGCCGCCGTTTTTTCTTAACGAAAGGCATCCTTTCCGTTTCGGTTTTACCGCATGAAATCGTCGCGAATCTGATCGGACAGGTTCGCCGTAAATCCGATAAAATCCGTCAGAAAATCATGCAAAGGTCTGGTTTTTAAAATATCCGTCAGCGTCCCCGTATGCAAAAAAGCGTGCTCTTGCGACGCCGTTTGCAACGCTTTTGATTCGCCGCCCAAAGCGCTCAGGCTCGTGATGATCTCATCATACGAATTATGCATCGACCGCGGGAATATCGGGCTGAAAATCAGCATCTCGGCAATTTTCGAAGGGACAAGACCGCCTTTGTATATGCTGCGGTAGGCTTGACGCCCGCCGACGGAACGCAGCAATTCTCCCCACTGGTAGTAATCAATCAGGCTTTTGTCTTCCCCCTCCGAAGGCAAAAGGATATGGTACTTGACATCCAACAGCCTGGCCGTACTGTCCGCCCGTTCAACGAACGTCCCCAGGCGCGCGAACTGGAACGCTTCGTCCTTGACCATCATGCTGACGGTCAAACCGCGAAACAGCTCTGCCCTGTCTTTGATCCATTCAAAAAATTCGCGAAAGCCCGAACGTTCCAGCCCTTCAAAATACGTCCCCTGCATTTCGATCCAGGTCGTATTGATGCTTTCGAACATTTCTTCGGGCAGCGCGTTGCGTTCCGAACGGGCGTTTTCGCGCGCCGAACGCATGCAGGAAAATACGCTTGAAGGATTATCCCTGTCAAAGATCATGAATTTCAACACGTTCTTTGAGGTCATTTCACCGTATTTCGCTTTAAAAGCCTCCGTTTGCCCCGATATCGTCAGCAGGGGATCCCACCCCGCCCCCGCGCCGGGAAGCTGCTCCATTCTGTAAGCCGCATCCAAAACGCGGACGGCGTCCTCCGCCCGCTCCGTCATGCGGGTCATCCAGTAAATATTGTCAGCCGTGCGACTCAGCATTGTTCCTTCCTCCCCGTTGATGCTCCCAAGACCCAGGTATCTTTCGTCCCGCCGCCCTGCGACGAATTGACGACCAGCGACCCCTCCCTTAGCGCGACTCGGGTCAGCGCGCCGGGCACGACGACGACTTTATCGGGAGCCTGCATCAGCGCATAGGGACGCAGATCAACGTGACGCGGCGCCAAGCCCTCCTTTTGCAACGTCGGACACGTTGACAGAGCCAAGGTCGGCTGAGCGATATAATTATCGGGATTTTGCTTAATCCTTTCGCGAAAGGCTTCCAGCTCTGCCTTTGTCGCTTTCGGCCCGACAAGCATTCCGTAGCCGCCCGACCCGTGCTTTTCCTTAACGACCAGCTCGCCGAGATGTTCCGAAACGTACTTGAAATCGTCCGCTTTTGACAGCGTATAGGTCGGCACGTTCGACAAAATCGGTTTTTCGCCCGAATAAAATTCAATCATTCGCGGCACGTACGGATAAACGGATTTATCGTCGGCGACGCCGTTTCCGATCGCATTAACCAATGTCACGTTCTTTTTCACGGCGGCGCGAAACAGCCCCGGACATCCGAGCAAAGAATCCTTTCTGAACGTTTCGGGATCAAGGAAACGGTCGTCAATGCGACGGTAGATCACGTCAACTTTCGACGGTCCCCTGACGGTGCGCATATAAACGCAATCATCGTCCCCGACGAACAGATCCCGCCCCTGAACCAGTTCAATCCCCATTTCATAAGCCAAAAAAGCATGTTCGAAATACGCGCTGTTATAAATCCCCGGCGTGAATAAAACGGCATGAGGCTCATCAACGCCGTCGGGCGCCGCAAGCTCCAGCGTTTTTTTCAATTCCGCGGGATAATGATTGACGGGCTGCACGTCGTATATTTTGAACAGGTCGGGGAACAGCCGCATCATGACTTCGCGGTTTTCCATCATGTACGAAACGCCCGACGGCGTGCGCAGATTGTCTTCCAGCACGTAAAAATCCGACGGCGAGGTACGCACGACGTCTATGCCCGAAATGTGAACGTGAACCTTATTCGGCGGAGAAAAGCCCCCGACTTCGGGAACGTATTCGGAATTTTTCAAAACCAGATCTTCGGGAATCACGCCCGCGCGCAAAATGTCGCGTGTTGTATAAACGTCTTCGATAAAAGCGTTCAAAGCCTTCACGCGCTGGCATATCCCCGCGTTCAGTCTTTCCCACTCGGCGTTTGAAAGAATGCGGGGAATCGGGTCAAAGGGAATCAGGCGTTCAACGCCGCTTTGCTCGCCGTACACGGCAAAGGTTATCCCCATGCGGCGAAACAAAACGTCCGCCTGTTCGTTACGGCGTTTCAACAAGTCCGAAGGCACCGATTTCAACCAATCGTCATACGGTTTATACGCCTCCGCAATATCCTTTGAAACCGTTTCGTCAAAGGAATCGGAAACATAAGACGCAAAACTGCAAACGCCGGTATCATCAAAGTCGGACATGCGTTAAAATCCTTTCAGTATTTTTTTGAACGGATTATTTTATATGTTAGTTTGTTCTTAATCAATTTGATTAAGGATATATGAGCGGGGTTCCATCTGTTTTTTTTAACGGGGTTCGATGAAAAAAGGTCTGATTTTTCTGATTGCGGCAACGGGACTGGCGGGGTGTACGCGCGTCATTATCCCGACGGGGGACGAAGAAATCGTCATGCAGCACCCCGTAACCCGCGAAGTCATTTATTGCGAAACGGAAGGCGGCGTTACGGCCGACGAGTGTTCTTACATCATGGAACAGGAGGGCTTCATCCGCCTGACGGATAAGTCTTCGTTCCCCGGACATGACGACATCCCGCTCAAGGGCGCATATCCGACGCGGCGTTTCCGCGACAAACAAGACATTCCGCGCTGGTGATACCTTATGCTTGCGCGCATCGGCACGGCCGCGTTCAAAGGGATAGAAGTCATCCCCGTTACCGTTGAAGTCCATATTTCAAACGGCCTGCCCGCCTTTACGATCGTCGGGTTGCCCGACAAAGCCGTCGGAGAAAGCAAAGAACGCGTCCGCGCCGCCCTAAACTCCATCGGGCTGGCTCTGCCCGCGAAACGCATCACCGTCAATCTGGCGCCCGCCGACGTTTTAAAGGAAGGATCGCATTTTGACCTGCCCGTCGCTTTGGGGGTGTTGGCGGCGATGGAAATTTTTCCGTCCGAAAGCATTTCAAACCGTTGGGCAATGGGCGAATTGGGATTGGACGGGCATATCGCCCCGGTATCGGGCATCCTGCCCGCCGCAGTCGCTTCCGTTGCCGCAGGAACGGGCTTCATCTGCCCCGCCTCTCAAAGCGCGGAAGCCTTTTGGTCGGGCGGCAAGGATATTTTGGCCGCCGCGACGCTGACGGATTTAATCGCCTGTTTTAAAGACGGCATCCCCCTGCCCGTTCCCGAAGCGCCTGAAATACCGCAAGCGCCCGCCGCCCGTCCCGACTTAAAAGACGTCAGGGGTCAGGAAAACGCAAAGCGCGCCGTCGAAATTGCCGCGGCGGGCGGACACAACCTATTGATGGCGGGGCCTCCCGGTTCGGGAAAATCGATGCTTGCCGCAAGGCTGCCGGGGCTGTTGCCCCCTTTGAGCGCGAAAGAAATTCTTGAAGTCAGCATGATTCATTCCGTCGCGGGACTGTTAAGAAACGGCGCCCTGATTTCCGAACGCCCGTTCAGGGCGCCCCACCATTCCGCATCCATGCCGGCTTTGACGGGAGGCGGACAAAAGGCTAAACCCGGAGAGATTTCTTTGGCGCACATCGGCGTTTTTTTTCTTGTTGAACTGCTTGAATTTCCCAGAACGGCTCTTGAAGCGCTGCGCCAGCCTTTGGAAACGGGAGAAGTTTCCGTCGCCCGCGCCAACATGCACGTCGTTTACCCCGCGCGTTTCCAGCTGGTGGCCGCAATGAAATCGTGCCGCAGCGGAGATTTGGGAACGGCGGGGCGGGGGTGCGCCCGCGCGCCCCGAAGCGCCGAAG
>CALXYE010000137.1 GCA_944392845.1 uncultured Alphaproteobacteria bacterium | reverse complement strand
GGGCGCATTAAACACTTTTCCCGCCTCTGGATCCAACGTCACGAGCGGAGAAGCGGCCTCCACGGGTTTCAAAACGGCTTGCGCTTCCTGTTGATTTTGAACCCACGCCAACGGAGCAACGCATTCGACGCGAATCTCCGTCCCGACGCCCTTCGGCGGCGGCGGTATCTTTCCGCGGCGCAACAATAGTCCGAAAACGCGGTCTATCATCGGCCCCAAAAGCTCCGTCTGGATCCGTCCCGCGACGGGTCCCAGCAAACGCATTCTTTCTTCGCCGCGCATCAAGCTTTCGGTCGCGGTCATTTGAACATTTCCCGACGTCATCAGACGGTCGTTGAAAAAAGCCGTTCTGATGCGGTCTCGAATTTCGTTCATGATTTCCAACCCGACGGAAGAATTGACCCCCGAAGAAAAAGCCTTCGGAGCTTCCCCGCTGTAGCGGATGATTCCTCCGGGCACCGTCGCCGCCGGCGCGAACTGATCGTCGTCGCGCACCAACAGCGGCGGACGGTTGGCCAGCTGCGCCGAAATGATCGTTTCCTTCATCATTTCCTGAATCATTTTTATATCGGGCAAAGCCGACGCGGCGGGCGACCGCCCGTACACTTCCGCCGTCGCCTTGCTCCACCTGACGACCATCAGGGGCATTTCCTCGAATCCTCCCGAAAACAGGACATGCCGTTCGTTTTTTAACACATAGACCGAAGAAACGGGCTTTTCCACACAGCCGACCGTGCCGCCGCGCAGATTCGGACGAACGGCGTGAACGACCTCGAATTCCTTGCCGCCGTTTCTGCCGCTTCCGTACAAAAAGCGCAGACTTTCGGGCAAAGAAGAAACGCCCCACGTCCGAACAAGATCGTCCAAGGTCATTTTAAAAACGCGATAAACGGTATCGACCTGACCCGCGGCATTTTCTTCAATGAACAACTCGCCCAAAAAACGCGATTGAAACAACAAGCAATCCTTGTTTTCGTTCCATCCGACATACAGCCCCGCCGTTCCCAAAACGGCCAGATCCAAATAGACTTCGTGAATGTTCGTCGCGAACCCCGCAGCGGCGCGCGAAATCTCGTCCCGCATGACGTTTTCCGCGTTTTCCAGCCATTCGGCGGCATCCCGTCCCGCAGGCGGGCGCCGTCCCCTCCACGCCAAAGAAAACCACTTCCCCGCAGGATTAGTCATCAGCCCGTGCATCCCCGCCGCCAGCATTTCGGCCGCGTTGACGGCCGTCGTTTCAAACAGTTTTCTGGTTCGGGAAGCGCCCGCCGTCCGATAAAAGGAAAAATCCGCTTTTCGCGGCAGGACCAGCTCGGAAACTTCCTGCCACAGCTTTTCAAAATTCAAACGGGCGGATTTCAACTCGTCCGCCCGTTCAATGATTCCGTTTGCCAAATCATCCATTTTTTCAAAGCCCCAACAGCGTTTTTTGACCGCCCAGTCCTTCGCGGCTCTTCGGCCCCAGAATGCCCGCGAAAATAACGTCGGAACCTTTTGACCCCCGACGTCTTTTTTCCAATTCGTTTCTGAATTCGATTTCGGCGGAATCATCTTCGCTCTTTTCGTCCAACGCCTGCAGTTGCTGATCCTGTTTCATTTTATCCCGAACCGCTTTCTGTTCGTTTGCGAAAAATCCGATCCCCATTCCCAAGGGGCCCAATAACCCCCACGGAGAAAAGAACAGTTTTCCGATTTTTTTAAATCCTTTTTTCAGTTCGCTTCCAATTCCCATGTTTTCCTCTCTCAATAAAAAAGCGCCCGACGAAAACGCCGAACGCCTCAAACGCACGATTTTGATTGTACAAACACAATGTCATATTTTTTGCGATTTGTCAACACATTTTGTTATATATTTTTAAATTCTTCAAAATGTCCCAAGAAAGTTGAATAAACGGCGGTTTTGTTTTACATTAAGCGCATCTTTTGACCGACAGCGTTGAGAATGCTATGCCTGCCCGAACCCCGACCGTATTTTTTTCCGTTATCATGCCGACATACAACCGCGCTTTTTGCATCGGGCGGGCGATTGACGCCCTGCTGGCGCAAACGCATCAAGACTTTGAACTGATTGTCGTTGACGACGGCTCGACGGACGGTACGGCGGAATTGATTCAATCGAAATATGCCGATGCCCTCGCTTCGGGAAAGCTGGTTTTCCTGCCGCAGGAAAAAAACGCGGGCGTTTGCGCCGCGCGCAACAAAGGCCTTGAAAAAGCCCGATACGCTTGGATTGCCTACGCCGATACGGATAACGTTCCGCGCCCCGACTTTTTGGAAACCTTTGCAAACGGCATAAAAACGCATGATGCGGAATGTTTCAACGCTTTGATCTACCGTACGTTTTCCAAAACCGTTTTCGGCGAAAAAACGAATTTTCACTCTTTATTGAAGGGCAACCAAATCGATTTGGGCGCCTTTGTCCATTCCAAACGCCTTTATAACGAACTGGGCGGTTTTGACCCGTCCCTGACCCGCCTGGTTGATTGGGATCTGATATTGACCTATACGAAACGGCATCCGCCCGTTTTTTTGGACAGGATTGTTTTGGATTACAACGATTCCAACGACATCAAACGCATCTCAAATTCCAAAAAGCATGACGAAAACCTTAAAATACTTCTCCGCAAACACCTTCCCCTTATCCGCAAGCTGTTTAATAGACGAAAAAAAGGCGACAAAAAGATCTATACGGTTTTCGGCCTCCCCGTTATTCTGAACGCGAAACTCGTTTCCGAAAAACGCTTGAAACGGGCCGATCCGAATGCCCGCCCGTTTCGAAACCAAATGCCGTCAAAATTTCTTTTTAAACTGTCCTTCCTGCTTTGCCGGAATAAAACGAAACGCTGCGAGCTGAAAGAAAAGTACGACGCGAAAAAATTAGCCGCCGTACGCGTCGGCGCGGCATACAACCTGTTTGACGGCGAAGAACTTTTGGAAGCCTCCGTTCGTTCCGTCCGCGCCTCGGTTGATTACGTTGCCGTTGTTTATCAAACGGTATCGAATTACGGCCAAGCCGCAAACAAAGGACTTGAAGAGCTGCTCCGAAAACTGATGGCCGACGGATTGGTTGACGAAATCTATAATTATATGCCCGATGTGGAAAAGGGCGGACGCTGGAATGAAGCGCGCAAAAGAAACATCGGGCTTGAATTGGCGCGGCGCAAAGGATGCACCCATTTCCTGAGCATTGACTCCGACGAGTTTTACGTCAGGGAAGAATTTGACGCGGCCAAAGCCTTTATCTGTAAAAACGATATTGATACGACGGCATGCGGCCTGTTCGGATACGTTAAATCTCCCCGTTGGCGGCGTATTGATCCTTCGCCCGTTGACGCGCCCTTTCTGTTCAGAATCAAACGTTCTTCCCGTTTGGGATCGGGCAAATATTTTCCCGAAAACGCCGATCCGACGCGAAAGGTTTTTCCCGTCGGAAAGTTCTGGCGCTTTTCTTCCGACCGTTTGATGATGCACCACATGAATTTTGTGCGCAAAGACCTGCGTTTAAAATATAAAAACTCTTCATTCAACGATGATGAAACGACGAAATACGAAAAAATGCAGTCCCGCATCGACGCGGTAAACGCCTACGACGGACCGCCCGACGACTTTGACGGCAGCCCCGTCCGCGACGTCGGCAACCTTTTTAACATTTCTTTTTAAGGAAACGCCATGAGGAACGGTATTCTCTGGATGCTCCACCGCGTCGCCCCCGCAGACTCCGAACATCTGATTTTCGGATTGGATTCTTCTTTGCGCGTTTCTCCCGACTATCTTGAAATGCAGATTATTCGGGCAAAGGAACAAGGCGCCCGCTTCCTGTCAATTGATGATTTTCTTGCGAACAAACGCGACGGAACGGGACGCCCGACGGACGTTTGCATCACGATTGACGACGGTTTCAAAGATATTTACGACTATGCCTTTCCCGTATTCAAACGCCAAAACGCGCCGTTCGTTTTTTACGTCGCCTCCGACTTTATCGACACGGGTTTCGAACATTGCCTGAAACCCGAAGCCGACGGCATGCAAATGATGGCGGACGTCATTTTAAAACGCGACGTTTTGGTTCTGAACGGCAAAAAAGTCTATGCGGGAACGGCCGCCGAAAAACAGGCGGCGTTTTCGATATTCTGGCAGGCTTTCGCCGCGCAAAAGGAAAAAACGCCCGAAAAATCGGGACACGAGATATTGCGCGCCTTTTTCCCCGACGAAAATCTTGACTTTGAAGGATACCGCAAGCGTTATCTGTGTTCTTGGAACGACCTGAAGGAAATGGCGAAAGATCCGCTCTGCACGATCGGATCGCACGGCAAAACGCATCAATGGCTTTCCCTGATGAAGGACAAAGACGCTTTGGAGAGGGAGTTCACGGAAAGCAAAAAACGTATTGAAGAAAACATCGGCAAAGAGATATTTCATTTCAGCTATCCCTACGGACAGTATAATAACAGCGTTCTGGCCTGCGCGAAAAAATATTATCGTTCGGCCGTTGCCATCCGGGCGGCGGGCAAAACGGACCGGCGCTTTGTCCTTACGTCGGACGACGCTTACGCCCTGCCCCGCATTTCCGTTCAGGAAAACGCCGTTCTGCCCCTCTATTTGGGAACGTCCGCATTACGGCCGACATATACGGGCGCGGAATACGCAAAGCACTTGTTTCGCAAAGTTTTCAACTTTGAGCGCAAGGGACGTAAACGCGTTTTGACCGTTTTCTTTTTGAAAATAAAATTTAAAACGCGAAAGGACGCCTGATGCGCTTTTCCGACATTTTGAAACGCTTTGTTTCCGTTGAAGTCAAAACGCGCCGAAGCATAAAATTTCGACTGTTTTCCGTACCGATTTTAAAAATCAGGACAAAAATGCTTTCGATGGCCTTTGCCCGCGTTTTCGATCTTTTTTTCTACCGCTTTCGCAAGGGCGTTCTGGCGATAAAATGTCCTTCGCCGCCCGACGAGGGCCGTTTGAAATGGGGCGATTATTGGATCGCCGAAGACTTGAAAAAAGAATTCGAAAAAACGGGACAAACGGCGCGGATTGATTACGTTGACCGCTTTTCCTACCCTTCGGACAAAAAAAACGCGCGGACGCTGACAATCAGAGGGCTAAGCCCCTATACGCCTCCCGAAGGTTCCGAAGGCAGACACGTCCTTTACCTGCTGTCCCATCCCGACCAAGTTTCCGCCGAAGAATTATCGAGCTTTGACGCTGTTGCCTGCGCGTCTTTGACATATGCGGAAAAATTGAAAAACGAGGGCGTCAATTGCGAATTCGTCCCCCAATTCACCGACCCCGCAAAATTTTTTCCCTCCCCTTCCGCCGACCTTCGGACGGCGCTTTTATTCGTCGGAAATTCCCGAGGCGTTTTCAGGAACGGCGTAAAATTTGCTTTGGAAAAAAACTTGCCGATTACGGTTTACGGCGCGGATTGGGAACGTTTCGGAGTAAAAACGGCGGGAACCGGCATTGCGAATGCGGATTTGAACAAATATTATTCCTCGGCGGATATCGTGCTGTGCGACCATTGGACGGACATGTCGCGAAACGGCTTTATCGCGAACCGCCTGTTTGACGCGACGGCATGCGGCGCGTTCGTCATATCCGACTATTGCGAAGCGATTGAACGCCTGTTCGGCGACGCCGTTCCCATGTATCGAAACGCCGACGAATTAAAGGAACTGGTTGATTATTATCTTCTCCGACCGTCCGAACGCAGGGAAAAAGCCGAAAAGGCCAAAGAAATCACCTTAAAAGGCTTTACCGTCGAAGCGGTTGTCAAACGTCTGAACGCTTTGTTTGAGCGGGCGTAGCTTTTTTTCGCCACACGGGAATTTTAAAAATCTTGACCAGAACGTTTCCTTTTTTATCTTCTTTTTTTTGAAAGACAAACCTGCCCAGAGCCTTTCGGACGCGAATAAAAAACGGCGCGGGAAACAGTCTGGCGGGAAAAAAACGCACGTTTCTGCCTTTAAAGTCGGCGATCTTGTATCCTTGAGAGCTCGTCATATAGCCGAACACGCGCTCAAACACATGTCCCAAAGTCAAAAATTCGCTCCGCTCCGTCGGTTTAAAATCGTCAAAAGACACTCTCTCAACGACGGGAACGAACAAAGCCGCGCGCGCCATGAACATTGTTCCCGAAACGAACGCCGCCTTTTTAAACGGCATCCCCAAACGCCCGATCAAATATTCCTTTGCCGCCGTAGCCATTTCGGGAGTCGGGTCAAAGCAACCTTCCAATATGCACACCCTGTCGGAAACCATTCCGACATCGGGTCTTTTTCGGAACGTTTCCAACGTTGCCGCCCAATTTTCGGGAGAAGAACAAAAATTTAACAGCAAACGCCGCCATTCCTTTTCGTTCTTTAAAACGACGTTGCCTAAAACGTCTTTGACATCCCGTTTTGAATGCAGATGAATGACAAAATCGTAACGACGCGGGTCGGCTTCGGCCAATACCTTGACGAACGGCCCCACGTCAAATCCCCTGTTTTCCGTAACTTCCGCGCGCGCATCCTCTTTAAAACGCTTAATTTCGGCGATAAGAGCGTCGTTCGGCGCCGTTAAGGTAACATACAGATCATAC
>CALXYE010000136.1 GCA_944392845.1 uncultured Alphaproteobacteria bacterium | reverse complement strand
GTTCCCGTTCACGGAGAGGCGGCGCATTTGTTCGAGCATGCCAAACTGGCCGCCGAATGCGGCGTTGAAAAGACCGTCATGATCAAAGACGGGGACGTTTTGCGGCTGGACGGCGAAGAGGCGGAGGTTCTCGGCGCGGTTCAAAGCGGGCTGATGGCAATGGACGGGCTAAAAATTATTCCCGTCAATGCCGATGTTTTAAAAAAGCGCCGCCGCATGATTGAAGAAGGCACCGTCGTGGCGACGGTCGTTCTGGACGGGGAAAATAAGGTTGTCGGAACGGTGAAAATATCGGCCGTCGGGTTGATTGACGGGGACAGCGCGGAAATGGCCGCTTTGGACGAAGGCGTTAAAGCGGCGCTGACGGGGTTGACTCCCGCACGTCTGAAAGATGACGGAAGCGTCGAAGACGCCGTTAAGGCGGCCGTTCGAAAAACGGTTATGGAAAACCACGGACGCCGTCCGATGGTTGACGTTCATTTGGTGCGGATCTGAATGTTTCAAAGGCTGATTTTTCTTTTATCTTTTTTGGCGCTGTGCACGGCTGCGGCATTTGTTTATTTGGAAAGCGGCTCTTCCGCGCCGCCCGTATCGACGGTTTTTCCGCTGAACGACATGTCCGCCGTTTCGATCGGCGGGACGCCGCCGACGGTTCCCGAAACGCCTCCCGTCGCCGAAACGGAAAAGAGCGATGCGGTCTTTTCGGGCGTTTCCGAAACGCGGATTCCCATGGCCGAAGCTCTTCCGCCGCCGCCTCTTCCGAACAAAAGGATCAGAATCAGCAAAGAAGCCTGCCGCCGGTTAAAAAGCGGATCCGCCGCCGTTCCCGCAGATTATCGGGCGGGCGTTTCGACAACGGGCAAGACCGTTGCTTCCGCGGATTATCAGCCGGGTGTTTCGACAACGGGCAAAGCCGTTGCTCCTGCGGATCTGAACGGCGGGTATGCATGGGCAGAGCCCGACTTGCAGGATATAGAGCTTCCGATTTCCGTCGATTTGGAAAAAAATTTCCCGTTTTTCCAATCGTCGCTGGAAATGGGAACCGTTCCCGTCGGGAACGTAACGTTTAAGGACGGCAAAGTTTATATGAACGGCGTGCTTTTATCCGATGACGCCGCAAACGTCCTGAGGGAACAATGCCCGTAAGGCACGGCGTACAAAAAATCTTGTCTTTCTCCGAAGGTTCGGGACGGTTTACGGAACGGCCGTTCTTTGTTTGATGCCGTCGGCGGTATCCTGAAAAAACGTTGTTCGTAAGGCGCAGCGTACAAAAAAAGGAGGGATATTCCCTCCTTTTTCCGATTGAGCCTCTTTTCCCGTTTTTAGCGGGACGAGCGCGGTTTAAGCGCCGAAAGCGTTTTTAAATTGACTTTCGGCGCTTTCCCCGAACCTTTTTCTTCGCCGCTGATTTTGTTGATATAAGATTGCGCGAACTTCATCGCATTGCGCATCAGGGACGGTTTCTTTTCCAAAACGATGTTGCTGATTTCGGGATCGCATGACATATCGGAAATCAGGGTGAATTTTTGTTCCTCGATTTCTTCCAACATCGCTTGCGCTCTTTCGGGCTTCGGCGATCCGAAGGTCATTTGAAAATCCGTCATCCATTCGGGATGCTTTGAATCGGCCTTTGTCAGCAAGGCATCCGCCAAAGACGGACAGACATAGCTTTTTTCAAGCGTGTTCTTATCCTTGCAAATCTCGGCGGCCGTCAGCTGAGCCATCCTTTCGGACGTCATGACTTTGGTGAATTCGGAGCGGTCTTTTTTCAAAGCCTTGAGCTGTTCGTCAACCGTCATGGACGCCGTGTCGCGCGCCGCCGTTTTTTCCAGCAGGGCGGACATTCTGTCCATCGTTGATATTTCATAGGAAATAAACGCGACCAGAGCGTCCTCGCCGCTCGGGATTGCCTGTTTGGCGGGCATGGCCTGAATCTGGCGGAAAACGGTTTGATTCGCCTTTGCCTTTTCCAATACGACAGGGGCTTCGGCAATGAATTCCGCATTCAGAACCTTCATTTTTTCTTCGCCGGCAGGGTCGTTTACCGAGGCTTTGCGGACGGCTTCCTTTTCTTCCGTGATTGTCGCGATCAACGCTTTTTTGTCCGCGCCGCCCTTTGCGATTTTGTCATATACGGACGCGCGCCATTGAGAAACCGCTTCCATTTTGGCAATCATTTCCGCCATTTGGGCCTCCGTCATTTTGACTTCTTCCTGCGGACGGACGATGCCCAAGGCTTCTTCCACCTCAAGCCGATGCTTTTCTGCGCTTTTCTTTTTGCGGACGTCATACATTTTTTCAATCTGTTCGCGGGGCAGCGGCATACGGTCAAAGGCTTCGTCGGTGCGTTTCAGCATTTGATCGATCAGCGGATTGGGCTTGCCGTCAACCAGATCAATGCGCAAACGGCTCATCTCTTCCTTTGTCAGCCCGTACTTTTTCGAAATTTCATCCGCCAGATCAAGGACTTCAACGTCTTTCATCTTCATCAGCGACCCGTCGGCCAGCTTTTCGTTTGCGATTTTTATCGCGGCGTCAACGACTCCCGTTGTGTAGTAAGCCAGATAATCGCCGACTTTTTTTAATTCCGCATAGCGGGTGCCGCCCGTTTGCAGTTTTTTCAACTCGGCAACTTCTTTCGCATCGCCGCGCCTGATTTTCAGGTTTTTTTCGGCCTCGCGGTCAATGGAGGCTTCCAAGCGCGAAACGGGCTGTTTTTCGGTATATTTTTTGATCAGGTTGTGGATCGTTTCAATGCGTACGTCGCCGATCAGCACGGAAATATCCGTGCGCCCGTAATCGCGGGCCAGTTGCAATACGGCATGAGCGTCCGCCAAGCATTCCGTACGGTGGCGCGCAAGCTGGGCGTCAACGTTGTTTTCGGTATAAAGGCGTTTGAAACCGCCCTTGTGCGCGGGATCCAAAGCATGTCCGAATTCGTGGTAAAGCGTGAACTGTTGGAGCTGGCGACGGGTGACCCCTTCCTTTTCCATACGTTCCTTGACGCCGGGAACCCAGTAAAACATATCATCGACCAAGGTGTCGGGATTATCGCCGACGACCAGGCTGACATTGCGTTCGCCGTCCAGATTCTTTTTCGTAACGCCGACGGGATTCGTCGAACTGAACGCGTTGCTTGTCAAGATCGCCGCTTCAATGACGGGTTCGACGGAATTTTCGTCGATGGGCGTTTTTCCGTAGGCGTTGACTTCTTTTAACTTTTCATCGATGTGTAGATACAGGGATTTGCCGATGCTGCGGTCGGGGTCGCCGTCCGCGGCGTAACGCCCCATAACGACGTCGGGGTCAATGACAAACAGGGTCATGTCGGGGCGGACGTTGCGGAAGCGTTCTTCAATCTGTTTGAAAAAGCGGTGGTTTTCCGTGTTCAAAATATAGTCTTCGGAAGGGCTTCCGATCGAAACGGTACAGTTTTCTCCGTTCAGTCCGGGTTCGATGAAACTGGTCTGACCCGCGGGAAGAAGTCCGAAAAACGGGCGTTCCTGTATATATTCGGGACGTTTTTTGCCGCATTCAAAAACGCGCAGCTTTCCGCCTTTTAGAAACGATTCCAAAGTCTTTGAGGTCTTTTCGTCCAGCCTTACTTCAACCATCGGACTCCCTTTCAGTTCAATTCCTTGACGTCGGCATAATAACCGCTTGTTTCGCCGCCCGTTGAAATTTCGGCGACCAGTATCTTTTTTTGGCGGCGCAGTTTTTCCAAAAGCAACCCGTCAATGTTCGCAATACGAATGAATTGATCCCCCGTGCGGCAAAAAACGGCATCGTTCCCCGATTTTAAAACCAAACTGGGCATTTCGGGCTTGCCGTCCAGGGCTTCCAAAGCCATTACCGGTTCGCCTTCGTTGCTTTCGTAAATATTTGCCGCAAAAGAATCCATTTTCGTATGTCCCGAAAAACATTTGTTTTTTTATCTTCCCCTGTTTCTTTCCTAAAGTCAACAGTCTGTAGACAGAAAAATAAAAAAATTGTGGACAAAACAAAAGCCGCTGTTCGGCGGCTTTCGTCAAGAAGGAAAAAATCTTAGGAGGCTTTGTTTTGTAACGGAGCGCTCCGTTCCTCCCGGATGGCGGCCAAAACTTCCTGCATCTCGCGGCTGTTTTCCATTTCGCCGACGTTCAGGGGCAGTTTCAGGCGCCAGTTCGGATACTCGTTCGTCGTGCCGGGGACGTTGATCATTTCGGTTTGGCCGAAGATGTCTTCGAAGCGAACCAAAAAGATCGAACTTTTGGTGCGTGCGATAAAACGGTTCGTCGTCGTAATCAGGCGGCGGCGCAGGCGCGGATCCTTCATGATGTCAATGCGCGACGGCACGTCATCCGCCCACAACCCCTCCTTTTTGAAAGATTCGATCATCTTGCGGCAGACATTCAGGCGTTCTTCGCAGGCTTTTTCATATTGTTCGCGGCTGAGAAACAGGTTGCATTTCCTGAACGTGTCCAGATCGTAAAACGTCCAATACGCGGGGATGCTCGGCTGGTCGTGCGTGCTGACCTGCGCCAAGGAGAACGGAAAATACTTTGTCGTCGGGAAGAACGAGCCGTTTCTGTCGCGCTGGCGGTGCAGAACCTTTGTCGAAAACAGTCGCGCCTGATACATTTTTCCGCGAAATCCTTTCGGAACCGTGCCCAGGTCTTCGCCGATGACGATGCATTTTGAACGCTGGCTTTCAATGGCGATGATGGCCAGAAGGGTTCTCATGGAATAACGGATGTACGCGCCGTTGACGACTTTTTCGCCCCCGTTCAGTTCGGGAGCCCAAAACAAACGGTAAAGCCCCATAACATGGTCAATGCGCAGAGCGCCCGCGTATTTCATGTTGAAACGCATCAGGTCGCGGTAATGCATGTACGAATCTTCGTTTAGCGTCAGCTGATTCGGTGTTGCGAAACCCCATCGCTGGCCGCGGGGACGCATCTGGTCGGGCGGGGCGCCGATGTCAACGCCCTTGACGAACGAGGACGGGTGCGCCCACGGTTCCGCGCCGTCGGAAGCAACGCCGACGGCCTGATCCTGATAGAGGCCGATCTTGAATTTCAGCGCCTTGCTTTTTTCATAAACGGCGGCAAGCTGACGGTCGGCGATCCAGTGAATGAATTTGAAAAAGTCAATACGTTCGGCGTTTTCTTCGGCAAAGGCG
>CALXYE010000135.1 GCA_944392845.1 uncultured Alphaproteobacteria bacterium | reverse complement strand
CATCGAAGCCGACGCCAACGTCATGGCGTGTCAGGTCGGCTGGGAACTGCAACAGCAGGGCATCAATGAACCGATGGAAGAATTTAAAAAAGAAGACCGAGACGTCGTTTCTGCTTTTTTAAAGGCCGCCGAAAAAGGCGGCGTTGAAAACGGCACGGCGCACGCAAAAGCGTTCTATGCGTGGTTTGACGACCTGTCGTTGCGCGAATGCTACGAAAAAAACTATCTGCGTAATTTTGAATGTCACAAGCGCAAAGCCACGCGCGAAGAACAAATGACGTGCCTGCAACGCCGCGTCCCCGTCGCCGACAATATTGAAAAGGTTTGCAAATTCGGCGGAAAAGTCTACCTTGACACCAAAGAAGCGGAGGATTTCTTTAAAAAGCCGCAACAAAGCAGCGTAACGCACGAAACGTATTGGGCGATTTTCCGCAACACGCGGGACGCTTTGAATTTGGGATTTTCGGCTCCTGCCGAAGAAGTTATGGAAAAAGCGGGCGGCTTTACCGAAAGAGAATCGACAAGCTGGTATTTCGACCTGCAGAAAACCCCGCTAAAAGAACAAAAGCTGGCACGACGTCAAAAAGAAGCCGCGGCGAAAATTTCGCGCTTCCGTTCGTTGAAATCGTTGGATTCGCTTCACACGAACGGGCCGAAAACGCCCGATTTGACAACGGCCGCTTTTATGAAAAAGAAGTCGCTTTTGCAAAAATGACTTGCCGCGGGCTCCGCGCCTTTTTATAATAGTTGGACTTGACACTTTATTCCGTAAAGGAGGGATGCTTCGGCCGGAGAAAAAAAATTCCGGCATAACCGTAATTTTCGATCTTTTCATCGGATCGGAAATATGATACAGAGTTTTCAACATCAATCGGCATACTGCGGTTTTCCGAAAGGGTTATTTCGGCCGTTGTTTGCCTCCTCTTTTATGAAAGGAATGATCTTTAAAATGGTACAGGTAATCGTTCGCGACAACAACGTCGATCAGGCTTTGAAGGCTTTGAAGAAAAAAATGCAGCGCGAAGGTGTCTTTCGCGAAATGAAATTGCGCCGCAACTTTGAAAAGCCCTCCGAGAAAAAGGCCCGTGAAAAGGCCGAAGCCGTTCGCCGTGCGCGCAAGCTGGAACGCAAGCGCTTGGAACGCGACGGATTCTAAAGAATCTTGCGAAAGCTCCGCAGGAGCCTCTTCAAAACAAGCCCCGCGCAAAACGCGGGGTTTTCTTTTATGCCTTGCGGCAACGGAAAAACCGAAAGCTCCGATCCAAACGGCATAAAGATTGCCCTAAACGGAGAATCTCACATTTTCATGCGAGCCGCCGCACAAACGACGGATTAAAGCCCCGCGCAAAAACGCGGATGACAGCCGCTTTTTATACGGCGAAAACCGCGACGGCGCGAATGTTCGCACATCCGTTTCCGTCCCTTGCCTCCGCACCTTTACGACCGAAAAAGAACGCCCCGACGCTTCGCGCTTTCGACCGTCTTCTTCCGAAAGGCGTCAAGATAAAAATCCTTTTATTTTCAGTATGTTGACAACAATGATAAGAGTTGCATTACGAATCAAAAAACTATATTTTATACAAACTTCCCGATGTTAGTTTTAGAGGGGCATGGATGGTGACATCAACCGTTTTGGACGATTTGGCTGAAATCGTCGGAATCGCGTCCGAATACACGGACAAATCCGGTCAGATTCATATCACTCCGGAAGAAACGAAGCTCTTTTTCCTTAAAGCCATGGGCATTCCTGCCGCAACGCCGAAGGAACGCGAAGCATCTTTAAAAAAGTTCAGGGAAATGCCGTGGAAGCGCCGAATCGCCCCGACGACCGTCGTTTTGACGGATGAATTTCCCGTTTCCTGCGAATTTTGCCTGCCGAATTCCGCTTCAAAAACGGTTCAATGGACGATTGCGGCGGAAGACGGCGAAGAGCTGAGCGGAACCATTGATTTAAAACGCGCCGAAAAAACGGACGCCGCGAAGATTGACGGCGTTTCTTATACGAAATACAAGGCCGTCCTGCTTCCGGAGTTGCCCGTCGGCTATCATAAACTGACAATCACTTATGAAAACGTTTCGTGCTCTTCCGCTCTGCTGGTCGCGCCGCCGAAAGGCTACACGCCCGAAGGAATGACTTCGTTCAAAAGCATTGACCGCATCTGGGGCGTTCCCGTACAACTGTACGCCCTGCGCTCCGAAAGAAACTGGGGGATCGGCGATTTTACGGATCTGAGCGCCCTTTTGGACATTTTAAAACGTCAGGGAGCGGACATCATCGGCCTGAACCCGTTGAACGCACTGTTCCATGACAATCCGGGCGAAGCGTCGCCTTACCGTCCCAGCAGCCGCCTGTATCTGAACCCGATTTATATCGACGTCGAGGCCGTTCCCGAATATGCCAAAAGCCGCGAGGCTCAAGAACTGGTTAATTCCTTTGAATTTCAGATGCGCCTTCGGAACGCCCGACAGACGAAACTGGTCGATTACCAATGCGTCAACGACCTGAAAACGCGCGCTCTTGAAACGGTGTACGGCACGTTTAAGGAGCTTTACGCCTCCGACGACGAAGAAGACCGCCGCAGACACGCTGATTTCGAAGAGTTCAAGCATTCTCATACGCCGACCTTGGACGAGCTGTGCACGTTCGAAGCGTTGCGCGAAAAAATCGGAAACGGCTTTCCCGCGCCGGGACAAAAAGATTGGCCCGAAGGCTTTAGGCGCGCCGATAC
>CALXYE010000134.1 GCA_944392845.1 uncultured Alphaproteobacteria bacterium | reverse complement strand
GCGTCGCCGATTTAGTTCTATCCGTTACGGCGGTAACGAACGTTGTTGATATTTTTTTTTTTCTGAAATTTTTGAACGCCGATGAAAGAATTTTGCTGTGCCTGACGTTTATTTTATGCATTCCCTCAGCATTTTTCCGTCCCGCGAATACACCTTTCCTTAAAAAAGCCGCCGTTTGCTTATTGTATTTTGCCGGCCTTTTCCCCAGTTTCATTCATCCCGCTTTTTAGTGGGCGGAATCCCGATTTTCCGCAGATAAAAAAATCGCCGCCGAACGCAGAAAAAACCATTCTTTCCGCGCCGCATCGTCGAAACGTTCGCCGCAAAACGTATTATTTTTAATCGGAGAAAGCCACCGTTTTCAAGAATTTAACGCCGCCTTTCCCGCCGAAAAATTCAAAAACATGATCCTGTTCGAAAATTATATTTCCGTTCACCATCATACAACGCCCGCTTTACAAAGCTTGCTTACGCGCAAAAAACTTCATCACGGAGAAGGCGGATTTTACGAAAAATCCCTTTTTTCCCTGTTTGCCGAAGCAGGATACGATACTTATTTCCTTTCTTACCTGAAAAAGAAAGACGGTAGCCAGTCTGCCTTTTCCGACGAAGCGAATCACTTTATAAATTATGCGAAGGGCAAAAAGCCCGATGACGCCGATTTGTTGCCGGTTCTAAAAAACATTCTTTCCAAACGCGAAAGAAAGTTGATCGTCATAAAAATGATCGGCGTTCATTTCAATTTTGAAGACCGATACCCGCCTTCTTTCGACCGTCTTCGCCCGTCAATGCAATCTTCGAAACTGCCGTTCACGGCGGCAAATAAAAACGCGTTGACGAATACATACCAAAATGCCGTCGCATATTCCGCAAGCATTATAAAACGTATTGCCGAAACGGCGGAAAACATCCCCGAAAGCACTCTGATGTCTTTTTCATCCGATCACGGTTTGTGCATTTACGACAAAAAACTGTATATCCTGCCCGATTGCAAAAATGCTTTTCATATTCCGTGGTTTTTAACGTTCAACGACGCTTTTAAAAAACAGGCGGATCCCGAGCGGTTAGCAACACTCCGATCCCGACGCCGCGCCCCCCTGACGGCGGAATTCGTTTTCGAAACGATTGTTTCGCTGTCGGAGATTCGCCATCCCGATGCGGACGAACGCTTTGACGCGTCTTCGAACGCCGCCGTTTTGAACGCGCCGCGAAAAGTCAAGGCCCTCCCCCTGATACCCGTTTTATACGAAGGCTTTTAGCGCCGCTTAGCTCCCCTTTTGCGTCCCCAATCAACGATCGCCTTTTTGATGACGGATTTTTTACGTTCGTGCGACAGGCTGTCCGAAATATTCGCGATGGCATCCAGCTCTTCCGACAAACGGCGGGCTTCGACTCTGATGCGGCGATACTCTTCCGCGGAAGACGGAGAAAGGGCGGGCTTTTCCTCGGCGAACAAAGACGACGGACGCGCGTCTTTCGATTTGTCCCTGTTCTTTAGTTCTCTGAATCCGAAATCCAACAGCCTGAACATATGCCTGTCGCGCTCACGCACCGAATTGCGCCCCAAAATAACGCCGATCAGCCTTTTTCCGTCGCGCTTGGCCGACCCGACGACGTGATAGCCCGACGCATCGACGTACCCCGTCTTTAATCCGTCACCGCCCTTATAGAAACGCGCGACAAGGTTGTGATTGCCGTAATAGCGCCGCCCGTACCGAAAACCGCGGACGGAAAACAGCTTGTAATATTCGGGAAAATGCTCAATCAGCGCCTTTGACAGAACGACCATGTCCTGCGCCGTCGTAATCTGATCCTTATGATGCAACCCCGACGCGTTTTTAAAGCGCGTGTTTTTCATGCCCAATTCGCGGGCAACGCGGGTCATTTTGTCGGCGAACTGTTCCTCGGATCCGGCCAAAGCCTCGGCCACGACGACGGCGGCGTCGTTCGCGGATTTGGAAATCATGGCGAACACGGCGTTTTCGACGGAAATCGTCGTTCCGGCCTTTAAGCCCATGCGGGACCGCGGCTGACGCGCGGCTTTGGCGGAAACGGGCAAAAGCTGATCCATTCTGATTTCGCCGCGTTCCAAGGCGTCAAAGACCATATACAGAGTCATCATTTTCGTCAGCGAAGCGGGATAACGCTTGTCCGTCGCATTTTCCGACACCAGAACGCGCCCGCTGTCGGATTCGACCAGCAGGGACGACGTACGGTCATAATAAGCCTCCGCCGTCCGCGAAACGCACAGCGCCGACACAAAAAAACACGCCTGAAGGATCTTTCTCACAACGTCCGTCCCTCTTCCCGAAAGGGATTATCCCTCTTTTTTCCGATTTTTTAAAGAGATTTAGGCTTGCGCCTTCCCCGCATAACGCCTTAAATTATACGGATAAGTTTTAAACGAAGGGTTAAAGGCATGGCAAAACGTCCCGCATCGAAACGCGAAACGGAAACCGAAGGCAGCGTCGCGACAAAATCAAAGCCGAAGCTCAAACGGCCGCCGATGTACCGCGTCATTATCCTGAACGACGACTTTACGCCGATGGATTTCGTCGTCGCCGTCCTGCAAAGCGTATTTGACAAAGATAAGGCCGAAGCCACCGAAATTATGCTTCAGGTTCATCGGACGGGTGTAGGCGTTTGCGGCGTCTATCCGTTTGAAATCGCCGAAACCAAAGCCGCTCAAGTCATTGACATGGCGCAACGAAGCATGCATCCCCTTCAATGCCGCGTAGAAAAGGTCTGATCCCATGTTGTCCCCGACTTTGGAAGCCACTTTGCAATCCGCCGTCGCCGTCGCGTCGGAATACAGGCACGAATTCGTAACGCTTGAACATTTGCTGCTGGCAATGACGGACGACGAAGACGCCCTCGGACTTTTCCGCCATGCCCGCATTGATGCGGACAAGCTGGAGGCGGAAGTCGAACGCCATATCGCCGAAGAAATGGACTATTTGATCCAAAGGGTGCCGCACGATCCGAAACCGACGATAGCGTTTCAGCGCGTTCTGCAACGTGCCGCCGTTCAGGTGCAATCCGGCGGACGCGACATCGTAACGTCGGAGCACCTGATCATCGCCATGTTCGCCGAACCCGATTCCTTCGCGCTGTATTTCCTGAAAAAGGCGGGTCTGACAAAGCTGGATGCCATGAGCTACGTCAGCCACGGAAAGCACAAGCACGTTTCCGGCGTTGACGAAGACGAAGAATCCGAACTGAAGGAAGGCGAAGAAGCCTTGGCCGCTTATTGCATTAACCTGAACGAAAAGGCGCAAAGCGGCGGGATTGATCCGTTAATCGGCCGGGAAAGCGAGCTGGAGCGCACAATCCAAATCCTGTGCCGCCGCACGAAAAACAATCCGCTCTACATCGGCGAACCCGGCGTCGGAAAGACGGCCGTCGCCGAAGGATTGGCGTTGAAAATCACGCAGGGAAAAGTCCCTGCCCCCTTAAAAAATGCCGTCATATATCAGTTGGACTTGGGCGCCCTTTTGGCTGGAACGCGCTACAGGGGGGATTTCGAGGAACGCCTGAAAGAAGTTTTGACTCAGTTGCAAGGCGATCCGAACGCCGTGCTGTTTATTGACGAGCTCCATACCGTCATCGGCGCGGGAGCGACCTCGGGCGGATCAATGGACGCTTCAAATCTGCTGAAGCCCGCCCTGACTTCGGGCGGCCTGCGCTGCATCGGCTCAACGACCTATAAAGAATTCAGAAATCATTTGGAAAAGGATCGCGCCTTTTTGCGCCGTTTCCAAAAAATCGACATCAACGAACCGACGGCGGAGGAAACCGTCGCCATCCTCAAGGGATTGAAAAGTTATTATGAAAAGTATCACGGCGTCATCTATACTTCGGACGCTCTGAAAGCCGCCGTTAATCTGTCACAACGCTATCTGCACGACCGAAAGCTGCCCGACAAGGCGATTGACGTCATGGACGAAGCGGGCGCAGCCAGAGCTTTGATCGCGGGCAAAAAGAAAAAACAGATTACCGCCGGAGATATCGAAGCCGTCGTTTCAAAGATTGCGAACATCCCCTCCCGCACGATATCCGCTGACGACAGGAACGCGCTGAAAAATCTGGACAGGGACTTAAAGCTGACCGTTTTCGGCCAAAACAAAGCGATTGATGCGCTGACGGCATCAATAAAAATGTCGCGCGCGGGCTTGAGGGAAGCCGGCAAGCCGATCGGTTCGTACCTGTTTTCGGGGCCGACGGGCGTCGGCAAAACCGAAGCCGCCCGACAGCTGGCAAAAAGCCTGGGCATTGAGCTTTTACGCTTTGACATGTCCGAATATATGGAAAAACATTCCGTTTCGCGCCTGATCGGAACGCCGCCGGGGTACGTCGGCTTTGATCAGGGAGGGCTGTTAACCGACGCGGTTGACAAGCATCCTTATGCCGTCCTTTTGCTGGACGAAATCGAAAAAGCGCATCCCGATCTGTTCAATATCCTGTTGCAGGTTATGGACTACGGGCGCCTGACGGATTCGAACGGCAAACAGATTGATTTTTCCAACGTCATCCTGATCATGACGACGAATGCGGGAGCCGCGGATTTGTCAAAGCCCGTCATGGGTTTCGCGCGCCAAAGCCGCGAAGGCGAAGACAAAGAAGCGATCGAACGGCTTTTCACGCCCGAATTCAGGAACCGCCTGGACGCGATCATCCCGTTCGCCGCGCTGGATGCGGAAATCGTCCGCCGTGTCGCCGATAAATTCCTGACTCAGCTGGAAACGCAACTTGCGGAAAAGAAAATCATTCTGGAAACGGCCTATTCGGCAAAAGAATGGATCGTTAAAAAAGGCTACGACGACAAAAACGGCGCAAGGCCGTTGGCGCGGATCATTCAGGAATACGTCAAAAAGCCTTTGGCCGAAGAGATTCTGTTCGGAAAGCTGACGAAGGGCGGCAAAGTTCGCCTGAGCGCCAAAAACGACAGGCTGCTGGTTGTCTGTACCCCGATGTTGCGGGAAAAGAAATCTCCCGAAGAAGAGGAAATGACCCTGCTTTAAAAGCGAATCGGTGCTTTGTCTGAAAAAAAAGCGGAAGGATCTTCCGCTTTTTTGTTTGAAAAGACAAACTTCCCTCTTCGGACTCTACGGAAACGCTACCTCTTGCTTTTATTTATTTTTTAGCTGGTCTTTTACGATACGCCCCGATATAAAAGAGTCCCGTTAGGTCAAATACCATAACGGAGACAATATCGTGAGCCAATTCGATGTAACCGCTATCGGCGTTGCTTTTGTGGACGTCGTCGCAAACGTCACGGAAGATTTCCTCAAAAAGTATCAGCTGATCAAAGGCCAGGGCAACGTCCTTCCGGTATCGGTTCTGCGCGACATTCGCCGCGAATTGGACGACTCGCGCGTCATCCCCGGAGGAACGGCGGCAAACGCCATCGCGGGAATCGCTTCTCTGGGCGGAAAAGCCGCCTTTATCGGTAAGGCCTGCAACGACACCATGGGGGAAAAATTCAAGGAAGCCTTTGACAAAGCGGGCGTTAAATCCTGCGTCCCCTTGGAACGGTATGATCGCGACATCGATAAGGCGACAGCGCGCTGTCTGGTTATGGTCACGCCCGATCACGACCGCACTTTCGCTTTCAATATGGGCGTTTGCGAAGAATTAAACATTGAAGACATTGACGTCGAAACGATTTTAAACTCGTCCGTTTTGTTCATTGAAGGGCAAATGCTCGTTTCCCGCCGCGCTCGCGAAGCCGTAACGCTGGCGTTAAATACGGCGAAGGATAACGGCGTAAAAGTCGCTTTCAACATGCACGACCTGAACTTCTGCGCCGTTGCCGTTCAGGAAGTCATCGAAACGATCCGCACGCGCGCCGATATCCTGATCGGTAACGAACGCGAGATTCGCGGCTGTTTTGAAATTGATCAAAACGTTACGGATTTGAATGATTTTTTGCGTATTCTGCACGAACGCGGACAGATTTTGGCCATGACCCGCGGCGCGAGAGGCGCCTGCATCTTTTCGCACGAAGGCATTGACACGATCGCGTCGGAAAACCGCGAATCCGTCGTTGACAGCACGGGCGCGGGCGATGCTTTTGCATCGGGCTTTTTGTACGGCATATCGCAAAATATGAGTCTGCCCGCCTCCGGAAAACTGGCCGCGCTGACGGCGGCTGAAATTCTGAAGCACTGGGGCGGCCGTCCCGAAACCCGTTTGGCGGATAAATTCAAGGATTATCTGGCCAGCGTCCGCCCCTAAAACGAACTTTTTTAATGCCGTTTTACGTTCTTTCCCGCATTCGGCTTGCTTTTGTGCGCCGATTATTAAGGAAGGCCGCTTGAAAACCGCCCGACCGATTTTTTCCGCGCGCCCCTTCAAACATCGGCTCCCCGTGCGAATATCCTTCTAATTAAAACGGTTTTCGGCTATAATGACGCCATTGTTTTTCAGGCGGGCACGGAGTCATAAAATGCACTGGAATCAAACGAAACTCAAAGGTTGGGGACGAACTTGCAGAGCCGTCTGTCAGGTCTGCCGCCCCGAACGGACGGAAGACGTCGCCAAATATCTGGAACAGGTCGGCAAAAACGGCATTATCGCGCGCGGGCTGGGGCACAGCTACGGCGACCAGGCCATCAACGACGACGGCGCCGTCATGGTCTTTCGGCGTATGGACCGCATCCGTTCATTCAACGAGGAAACGGGCGAATTGGTGTGCGAACCCGGATTGACCCTGCGCGCCGTTACGGAACTGTTTTCGGGACGCGGCTTTACGGCGCCGATCACGACGGGATCGGGATACCATACTCTTGGCGCGGCCGTCGCTTCGGACATGTTCGGCAGCAACGCCCATAAAAAGGGAACGATATCCAAATTCGTCAACTGGATTGACGTAACTCTGGCGTCGGGAGAAACGGTGCGCGCCGACACGCAAAACAATCCCGACCTGTTTTCGGCCACAAAGGGCGGAATGGGGCTGACGGGCTTCATTTCCCTGATCTCTCTGACTTTGCCGAAACGTCCCGCGCCAAACCTGAAAATCCGAAAGGAACGTTGCCCCGATTTGGATACGCTGATGGAACGTCTGGCGGACGGACGCAAGGCGGACATCTGTTACGCCTGGATTGATACGCTGGCAAAAGGAAATGCGATCGGGCGGGGTATCCTGACGACGGCGACCTTTACCGACGAAGCGGCGAAACCGCCTTTGTTCAGAATGCCCGGAATCAAGTTGCCGTTTTATTTGCCGAATTTCATCGTCAATACGTTTTCCAGCACGCTCATCAACGATATTTTTTACCGCTTTTTCGCCTCACCCGCGGAAAAAGTTTTGCCCTACGAACAATTCATCTATCCCAAAGACATGTTTTTGGGCTGGGAAAAAACCAGAGGGCGGCGCGGCTTTTATCAGTTTCGCTTCTCGTTTTCCGAAGCCGAAGGTCCGCAGGCCGTCCGCCGCATCCTGACCGAAGTCAGCCGTACGCGCGCGGGATCGTTCATGGCGACGCTGATGCCCCTGAAAGAAGAAAGCTCGGCGGACATGTCGTTTCCGATGAAAGGATACTGCCTGTCTTTGGACTTTACGCGGCGGCGCGGCATTGAAGAGTTCCTGATCCATTTGGAAACGATTGCCTCGGAACATCGCGGACGCATTTCGTTGCAAAACGACGCCTTGTTGGAACCGCGTAACCTGCAAAGAATGTATAAGCGCCTTGACGATTTCAAAAAGACTTTGGCGACGTACGACCCGCATAAAAAATTCGATTCCAGTTTCGCGCGGCGTTTGGGGCTGAAAGGAGAACCGAAATGACGGAAAAAAGAACGTGGCTGATTTTGGGCGGCACTTCCGCAGTCGGGCGCTCTTTTGCCCGCGCCGTCGCCAAAAAGGGAAACGACGTCCTGTTCCTGGGCAAGGAAGAAAACGACCTGAGGCTTGCGGCGGAAGACATTCGGGTTCGTTACCCCGGCGTTTCCGTCGGCATTCGGGAATTAGACACTTCGAATCCCGATTCCTTCGTGAAGACCCTTGAGGATTGCGAAACGGAAGCCAAAAACATCATCAGCGTTTTTTCGGCGCTGGAAACGGCCTATTCCCAAAAAGAATGCGGAAAAGATCTGGGAAAAATAAAAAATATGTTCCAAATCAATTACTTCGCACAAATCTACTTTATGACGGCGGTTGCGCCGATCCTGCAAAAACAGGGATGCGGCGAAGTCATCGTTTTGGGCTCGACGGCGGGCGAATACGGCACGGAAGACAATTACGCCTACGGTTCGACGAAAGCGGCTTTGCACATTTGGATGCAGGGCTTCCACGATCAAATGAAGCAAAACGGCATTACCGTGACAATCGTTAAAATCGACAATCTCGGCACGGTCGGCGAAAAGAGAACTCTGTCTTTTTGGACGCCGATTGATTTGGACGCCTGTGCGGAACGCTGTCTGGAATACTCCCGAAAAAAAGCCTACACGCGTTATTTTCCGTGGTATTCCGGCCTGACGGTTCTGTTACGGCGCATTATCCCCGCCGACATTCTCGGACGTCTGGAGAAATAAGGCGTTCATAAAAAAGCCTCCCGTCGGGGAGGCCTTTTTTATTCGGAAAAATGCCGTTCAAGCAGAATGTCCATTTCCCCGGTATTTTTCAGGTCTTCCAAAGATGCGTTGATCTGATCCAACAGCTTTTTGTTCCCTTTTTTGACCGCCGCCGCGTAATACTCATCTTTAAACGGCAGATCGACGCGCGCCAAATCGGGATTTTTCGAATGAAGAACGCCGCCGAGCGCTTCGTCGGTCAAGACCAGATCAACCTTGCCGTTTTTCAGTTCCATAACCGCCTCGAAAACGGAATCGAAACGTACGAGGCCATCAGCCGAAGTCAAAGAAGACGCGACCGTATCTCCCGTCGTTCCCAAGGCAACGGCGATTTTTTTACCCTTCAGGTCATCAATCTTTTTGATTTTTCCCGCATCGCTCCCTCTCAACAGGACGATTTGGGTAACCTTGTAATAAGGTTCGCTGAAATCGACGTTTTCAGCCCGTTCGGGCGTGACCGTCATCCCCGCCAGAACCATATCAACCTTCCCCGCGTTCAGGGCGGGAATTAACGCGTCGAACTTCATATCTTCGACGATCAATCTTTTTCCGGATTTTTCGGCGACTTTGCGCGCCACGTCAATATCAAAGCCGACAATCTCGTTTCCGTCCGCGCCGCCGCGCATTTCAAACGGAGGAAACTCCGCATTCGTACCGACGACCAAAACGTCGGCGGCATTTTTTTCACAAAATGAAGAAAAAAAGAAAAAAACAAAAACTGCGGCCAAAAAGCATAAAACGTGTTTCATATAACGCTTCCTTAAAAAAACTGGGCAAGTTTTAGCACGGACGCACCCGAATCAAAACTGATTTTTTCGGGGTTTGCGTTTTTCTTTCAAAGCGTCGGGGACGGCATGGAAAGATCCGCCGCACATCGAATGGGGAACGCCCGTCGTCCCGGGGAACGAAAGCGGCAGGCCGAAGATGCTCCTTGCCGCCAGGAACGCATACCCTTGCGCTTCCATCGCGTCGCCGTCCCAACCGACTTTGGCGGCGCTTTCCACGGGAACGCCCAAGCGTTGGCGCAACATTCGCATCAAAGTCGGGTTGTTCGCACCGCCGCCGCATACGATCCATTTTTTCGGCGGTTTCGGCAAAAAGTCCCGCGCGCCGCAAGCGACCGCCTCGGCCGTAAAAGCCGTCAGCGTCGCGGCGCCGTCGGCGACGCTTGCCCCTTCCAAATTATCCATGATGCGTTCGGCAAATTCGTCGCGATCCAGCGTTTTCGGCGGCGCTTTTTTAAAATAAGGGCGCTTCATCATTGAAGCGACAATCTTTTCATCGACCGTTCCGCTCGCCGCCATATTGCCGTCATAGTCCATGTTCGTCCCGTGCTTTTTCATCATCCAGTCGTCAATCAAGGCATTGCCGGGTCCCGCTGCGAAAGCGACAAGCTCGCCGTTTTCGCCGATCCAAGTAATATTTGCGACGCCGCCGATGTTTAAAACGGCGATCGGTTTTTCCATATCTCTGGCCAACGCCGCGTGATACGAAGGAATCAAAGGCCCGCCCTGCCCGCCGTTTGCCATATCGGCGTATCTGAAACGGTTGACGACGGGAATGCGCGTTTCCGCGGCCAAAAGATCGCCGTCGCCGATTTGAACGGTTTGGTGTTCCGCGGGATTATGGAACAGTGTCTGACCGTGAAAGCCGATGACGTCGACATCCTCGGGACGCAAGCCCGCATGTTCCAAAAGCTCTCCGACCACCTCGGCATGGAAAAGCGTCATTTTCCTTTCGACTTCCGCGACGCGGTCTTCGTCCTTCAGGGCTTCCCTTCCCGAAACGGAACGCAGGGCGGCGCGCATTTCCATATCGTACGGACGGTTTAAAGCCTTGCCGAATTGAAAAACGTCCACGCCGTCCGTCACCAAAAGAGCGGCATCCACGCCGTCCATAGACGTTCCGCTCATCAATCCCATTGCGGTCAAAGGCCTGATCACTTCCATATTTGCATTCTTCCCTATTGAGTTCGACGGTCAATGCTGATACAGCTAAGTATGTAACGGTAAAAACGCTCCGTGCCTTTTATCGTATGACAAAAACTTTAATAAAATCCAAACGGGACGGGTTTCCATGGCTCAATTCAAATCGGAATTTCTGAACATCCTTTCGGAACGCGGTTTTTATAACCAATGCACCAACGAAGAAGGCTTTGACGCCTATCTGTACGAATGCGAACGTTCGGGAACGCCCGCCGTCGGATATTTGGGCTCCGACCCTACGGGCGACAGCCTGCACGTCGGACACATCG
>CALXYE010000133.1 GCA_944392845.1 uncultured Alphaproteobacteria bacterium | reverse complement strand
GGTGCGTACCGTCGAATTCTGTTTTTACGACAAAAGAAAAAAACTGCCGCTCCGTTTCAATTTGCAAAACCGGAGCATTGTCATTTCGAAAATTATAATATGTTCTTTGCCATAAATCCGTATGCGGTTCTGTTTTAATTTCTATTTTTTCTTTTGAGATCTGATAACTTTTTGCAGCCCGAGTCCAAATCATTTCGTTTTCCGTAAAATTCATATTCGCCCTCTCACTGAATCAAAAGATTTCCCGAACGACCAGCCTTATCATAATTAAATATTACCTCATTACAACAAATCATATTTTATTCGCCGTACGACTCGCAAAATAAGATGTTCACAAATCACAAATGCCCTGAAAAACATTGTAAAAAAAAATAGACAAAACAGACCGTTTTTAGGTACACTTAAAAAAAGAAGACAGGTTTGTTTTATGGAGACTTAATTATGACGGCGACCTCTTTGGAACAACAACCCTCAATAAAACTGTCCGCGAAAACGCTTGACAATTATGCAGCCGCAGCCGGACGCAAATATATGAACGTTTGCAGCCGACTGAAACAAAAAATTAAAAGCGTTCCCGCTTTGGACAAAGCCGTCCAAGCCGTTAAAAACTGGGATCAAAAAATGACCCAAAAACACGGCGCCGCCTATAAATATGCCAAAGGCGCCGTCATCGGTACCACCATCGGACTCGGGCTGATCGCCGCAGGCGCCGAAGTCGCCACCGCTTATGCCGCCGTCAATGCCGTCCGCGCCGTCGGAGGTCTGTTGGCAGAAGCGGAAAAATCCAGACAGGAAGGAACGTCCAACGGCTTTTCGGACTTTGCCTCCAAAAATAAAATGGCCGTCGGAATAGCGGCCGTTTCCGTCGGCATGTCCGCCGCAGGCATCGGAGCGGGCGTTATTGACAACCAAGTCGCCGTTTCGGTCATATCTTCCGCCCGTCAAGCCTCCGTCGGCGGCATGATGGCCATCGCGACCGCCACAAAAATCAATAAAATCAACAGGGATTTCAAAGCCGGAAAAATTACCGAACAGCAAGCCAAACAAGCCAAAAAAGAAGAAGTCGCCGAATTGGCGGGAAATCTGACGGGACTGATGGCTGTTTCCCAATTTTCGAGCTCTCATACAAGCTCTGCGGAACAAGTCCAAACGGAAACGCCGGCTCATCAACCCGAAATTACGCCGCCCGCACAAGACCGCACTTATAACGGCGGCAGTTTGCCCGAAGTCGTCATTACGGCACGGGCTCCGGAAACTCCGAACGTTCCTGCTCCCGACATACAGCATCCTCAGCCGGAAATTCGCACTCCCGCCCCCGACGTTCCGCTTCCGCAGCAGGAAACGCCGCCGATTCGGCGCCCCGATTTTCCGAAACTGGAACCGTTGCAACCGCTTGACGTGCCGCCTTTGGAGCCGGTTCTCCCCGAAATTCGGACGCCTGCGGATCAAAGGCCCATATCTGTTGAAAGAGAAACTTTCACTTCTTATGCCGAGCTCACCTCTCCGACAACGCATACCGTTAATTTGGACATCTCGCAAAACGACCATATCGCGGAATCATACGAGGCGTCTTCCGTATTCGTTGAGGTTCAGGATATAGAAGGCTCCAAAGCCAAGTTAATGTCAATTTCCGTCAATGCCGACGGGAAATATTCGGACATACCGATGATGCACATTGACGAACACGGCAAAGTCACTCACTTACCCGAATGGAACGAATTTCCCGATACGAACGGAGACGCGCACCTTTCCGAACAGGAAATCAAAGACTGGACGCAAAAGCGCCAGGCCTCGCTGCAAAGCGTTCTGTCCGAACAAGAAGCGCGAAACGTTGCCCTGTCGGAAATAAAAGAGGACATCAGAAATTATACGGGCGACAACATTTGTTCGGTATCTTCCGAAACGAACAGCGGCGTTACGAGCTATAACGGCCCCGCCGACGGATTGAAAAACGACGCCGCCGACAAAGCCGGAAAAATCGCCGACATGCAAACCGACAAAATCGCCAATGCCGCGAAGAACGTCATGTGCAACCGTATTGACGCGCAGGGGAACGCCTGTCGGGTTGACGCGACGCCGAAACAAATTCAGGTCGCCGATCTTTTGTTGCGTTCCGCCGCGAATAAAATCAGATAAGACGGAGCCCTTATGGAAAATATCGCTCTTTTGTACCATGAATTGCAGCGGTTTAAAAAAAATCCCGACGATTTTAACGCCGCTCAAAAAGAGGCTTTGCTGAAACGAACCGACGAATGCTTAAGCGACTTTATCGGCGATAAAATCGAATTCGGAACCGACGCCGCCCCCGAACTGCTGATGTTCATTCAAAAAACCGCCGTGTTTGAAAGCCTGCAATCAAAAACAAAAGCCGCCGGAAAAAAACTGAAGCAAAAATTAAACGAGTTTGACCGGCATTACGGTTTGGATGCTTTGAATGACGTTCCGCCGGAACTGATTGAAAAAAATATTGAAAAGATTTCCGTTCTGGCTCAAATGCCTTTTAAATCGCGCCCCGCCTTCAAACCGCTTTTTGAGATCATATCCAAAACGGATTTAACGGATGAAGACGGAAATTCTCTGGGACAAGAGGGACGAGATAAAATTGAAACAACCGTCGTCGAATTGGCAAAGACCGATACTTTCTTTTCTTTGCTGGGTGCGAAAGAATTAAATCTTGAGCTTTACCTGAACGTCCTGCGCGACGCCATGCAGGTTAATCTGATCGGCTTGTTTTATACCGAAGAAATCGCGAAACATTACCCGTTAAGCGGTGATATGAAGCAAAAAGCCGCCGATTATATGGAAAAACTGACTGAACTGATCAAATGATCTGGGGGAACCGTTCCGACATAACGCGCGGAGCCTCTATTTCTTTTTAACGTCAATAACGACAAATTCCGAACGGGTACCCGTTTTGAACCTGATCGCCCAGTCGGACACTCCCGACGTTACGATAAAATCCGTCAGTTTTCGCCGTTCGTAACCGTAAGTTTTATCGTTGGCGCCGATCCATTCTCCGACCCTGTTCAACGGAAACAGCTGTCCGCCGTGGGTATGCCCCGACAAAACCAGATCGACGCCGGCATCGGCCTGTTTTTTATAATCGTTCGGCTGATGATCCAGAACGATCGTAAACCTGCTTTTATCCAAGCCTTTGACCAAGTCCCGCATTTCCGCGCGCGAACCGCCGCGCATGGGGTCTGAAGCATCCTGACGCCCGACGATATAATATGTTTCTCCGAGAGGGTGCGTTTCATCCTGAAGAACCTTTACGCCGTTTTTTTTCAGCTCGGCCGTCAGATCCGCCCCCGTAAAGCCTCGATCCGCAGGGTTGTGATACCCTTTGTCATGGTTGCCGAAAACAAAAAAGACGCCGTACTTCGTTTTCAGCGCGCTTAAAGCGCGGCTTGCCTCAAGCATTTCTTTTCGGTTCGTCCCGTCGTCAACGAAATCGCCGACAATGACGACCGCGTCGGGAGAATATTTTTGCATTTCCCCGACGTGTTCCGCGAACCCTTTCGCATCAAACGTCGTACCGATATGCGAATCCGCGAACATAACGATTCGAAGATCTTTAACGTCCTTATCCGTTTCGATTAAATACGAAACCGCCGAAACGTCATGCGCCGAATGCCATCCCGCCGCCAACGCGGCCAGGCTGAGAAGGACGGCGGCCGCCCCCGCGTAATAGCGCTCAAACGTTTTTTTTCTGAAACGTTCGACAAGGTAAAAGACCGAATCGCAAACGCCCCAAATAACGGCGAAATGCAACAAACAGACGACGGCGTTCATCAAATTCAGCGTCAAAGCCGAAACGGCGAAAACGGCAACGGCCGCGATTACTCCGACCGCCCGCTTATTCCTTCCCCGCGCCGCCGCAGCGATAAAGCCGAATCGCGCCAACCGCCCGCCCAGATAGAACAATGCGACGGCGGTCGCGACGATCAACACACCGAGAATCACAAACCACATCAACATTTCCGCCTTTGCTCCCCTGCTTTATTTTTTTGCCTAAGTCTGCCGTTTTCGAAAAGAAGCGTCAACTTTAAACTTTTTCCCCGTTTCAAATGCTTCGCGCGCAACGGGCAAAGCGGCATCGCCGACATCCCCGTCCCTCCTCTCCCGTACCGTTTAGGGAAATTTTCAACGTCACGGCCGGTACTTTCGCGCCTTTTAAAAATTTCTCCGCCCAAAAATCAAAATTTCTGCCTTTTCTTAGCGAAGACAAAATAATAAAAACCTTCTTTTTTCATTTTACGCCTCAATTTAATTTGACCCGTTTTGAGTATAAATACATCTTTACAAAACAGATAATACTTATATCTTATCCTTTGTCATACGTTTAAAGCATATCTCATTAAAAAAGCAAAGGAGCTCTCCCCGTGGAACTGAGGGTCTTGCGTTACTTTTTGGCCGTCGCCCGCGAAGGAAACATTAGCAGAGCGGCCGATTTTCTGCATGTAACACAGCCAACGCTCTCACGCCAGATCAAGGATCTGGAAGAAGAGCTCGGATGCCGTCTTTTCATTCGGAACAGCCATAGCGTTTCGCTGACGGCGGAAGGAATGATGCTCAGAAAACGCGCCGAAGAGATTGTCGAACTTGCCGAAAAAACAAAAGCCGATTTTTCTGCCCCCCGAAACGCCGTAGCCGGAGACGTTTATATCGGCGGCGGAGAAACGCACGGAATGCGCCTGATCGCCGAAATCATCGCGGAATTGCGGCGGGACTGCCCCGACATTCGCTTCCATTTATACAGCGGAAACGCGGAAAACGTTACGGAACGCCTGGACAAAGGCTTGCTGGATTTCGGCCTGCTGATCCAACCGACGGATTTATCAAAATATGATTCCGTCAACCTGCCCGCCCAAGACGTTTGGGGCGTTATCATGCCCAAAGACTGCCCGCTTGCCCGAAAGGAAACGATCTGCAAAAAAGATTTGGAAGGGCTGCCGCTGATCTGTTCCCAACAGGTCATCCGAAAAACGGGCGTTCCCAATTCTTTTCAGGAATGGTTCGGCAGAGATTTTGATAACCTGAACGTCGTCGCGACTTATAACCTGGTGTTCAACGCCGCCCTTTTGGCGGAATGGGGAATCGGCTATGTTTTAAGCTTGGAAAAACTGATTGACGGCATGAACGGTAACCTTTGCTTCCGTCCGCTCTCCCCTTCTTTGAAATCAGGGCTGGATGTGGTTTGGAAAAAATATCAGGCCTTTTCCCCCGCCGCCAACGTGTTTTTAGACGCCCTGCGGTCAAAACTTCAAAATCGCCCGCCGAAACCATAGGCGCGAAGCATTTCTTTTTATCCGGAGTATTTGCCATTTCGAAAAACGTTGCCGATCAAAGCATCGGAATGAAATCAGAAACATACCGCTTCGAGGCGAAATTCCGTTTTTTTTGGGGGCGCTTCACGAACCGAACGAAAAATTACGGCGAAATTAAACGGCGCCTGCGGCTGCTTTGCGCACCGTGACGGACAAACCCGCTCCGTCTTTTCGGACTGCGGCAAAAATATTTCAACGTGAAAATAAAGCATCGTTTAGGGCGCGAGGGATCAAGGCGGCATCACAATCGGCGACGACGCTGTTACCGAAATGTCCCCGCCCTCCGCGTCGCGACGGGTAATTTTAAAAAGTTCCGCAGAAGAAAAAAAGAAGCGTCGTGAGCCTTGTCGGGCTTGTTGATTTCCTTATCGAAATA
>CALXYE010000132.1 GCA_944392845.1 uncultured Alphaproteobacteria bacterium | reverse complement strand
CGGTCGAGATATCTAGTGAAGTTGATATTCATAAATATTCGGATATAAAATACCTTCCGTCTTTTTTACGAATGAAGGTACTTATGACGAACTTTTTACTGATAGTGAACACGCAATCCGGTTCTTTTGACCGCGAAACCCTGACCGATGTCAAGGCTTCGCTGGAAAAAACCGGACATACCGTCGAAACGGCGGAAACCCGGTCCAAAGGAGACGGCGCTAAACTTATGGCCGAAGCCGACCCCGAAAAAACGCCTTCGGTCATCGTCGCGGGCGGCGGAGGGTTGGTGTCCGAGGTCATTGACGTTTTGATGAACCGCGACGATTACGATAAATTTACGTTCGGCATTGTCCCGACGGGGTCTTTGAACGTTTTGGCTTTGGAAATGGGGCTGACGGAACCTGCCGCCGCCGTTGCCGCGATTTGTTCGGGAAAAGTTCAAAAAATTACTCTGGGACAGGCGAAAACCCCTGAAGGAACGCGCCTGTTTACCGTCTTGGCGGGAGCGGGAAGCGATACATGGGCCATAAAAAAGCTGCGGCTGAAATTAAAGGAATGCACGGGAACGTGGGAGTTCGTCAAAACGTTTTTACGCGTCGCGATGATCCCGTCGATTCCGTCCGTCAAAGCGGAAATCGACGGGCAGCCCTTTGACGGCGACATGATTTGCGCGTGCAACGGCAAGTATTACGGCGGTCCTTTCCGTTCCGCCGAATTATCCGACATGGCCGAAGACGAATTTGAAGTCGTCATCTTAAAGAAAGTTACCATTTTCGATCTGATGAAACATATTTTTTCGACGCCGATGAAATATCTGATCCCCGAAATGAAGGGAACGATCGTCAAGGCGAAAACTTTGAATATATCATCCGCTGCGGAAGATTATCCCCTGCAGATCGACGGCGACGTCATCAACACGCTTCCCGCCGAAATATCCGTTTTTCCGCGGCGTCTGTCCCTGTATACGCGATTAAAGATCGATAAAAAATGATTTGGAATCCGATCCCGCTTGCCGCCCTTTTGACGCTGTGCACCGTGCTGTGCCAATGGACGGCATGGCGGTTTCGGTTTCCCGCCCTGGTTTTGCTGAGCCTGTGCGGCATTCTGCTCGGCCCCGTATCGGGCATCATCTCGCCCGAAGCGTTTTTCGGAAAGAATCTGGCTCCGCTGTCTTCTTTGGCCGTCGCGGTTATTTTGTTTGAAGGCGGCATGAACCTTCATTTTGCCGAACTTCATGCCACGCGCAAGGCCGCGTTGGGCATGATTGTTTTCGGCGCGCCTCTGGGATGGGCGCTGATTGCGTCGGGGTTATATTTCATTGCGGGCTTCAGTTTGCCCGTTTCGGCCGTTTTGGGCGGATTGCTGGTTGTTACGGGACCGACGGTCGTCATGCCGATGTTGCGCCAGGCGCGTTTAAATCCCCGCGTCGCCTCGGTCCTGAAATGGGAAGGCATCGTCAACGACCCGATCGGCGCATTGTTCGCCACTTTGGCGCTGGAATATTTTACGTCCGCCGTCATCCGCCATGCTCCCGCGAAAGCGGCTCTGATGCTGTGCGGCGCGGTGTTGCTGATCTCTGCCGTTTCCTGTTTGGCGGGACTGTTGCTGTCAACGGCGTTCAGGAAAAATCTGGTTCCCGAATTTTTAAAGCCGCCGTTCATGCTGGCGGCCGTTATCTGCGTTTACGCCGCGGGAAATGCCGTTCAAAGCGAAGGCGGACTTGTCGCCGTTACCGTTTTGGGCATGACGCTGGCCAACGTTCCTTTCCCCGCGTTTGAGGAACAAAGGCGTTTCAAGGAATATCTGACGACCCTTTTGGTGTCTTTTGTCTTTATCATCCTGACGGCGACGCTGAAGCCCGAAACGCTCCTGCATCTGCCGCCGAAAATCGTTTTGTTTATCATTGCCCTGTTGTTCGTAATCCGCCCTTTGACCGTTTGGCTTGCGACGACGGGATCGGGATTGAGCGCCAAAGAACGCCTGTTCATCGGATGGATCGCGCCGCGCGGAGTCGTTTGCGTCGTCGTCGCGGGACTGTTCGGGCCGAAAATGGCCGCTGCGGGATACGAAGATGCCCGAATGCTGGTTCCCTTGGTTTTTGCGATCGTTTTCGCGACCGTCGTCCTGCACGGCTTTACGATTCGCCCGTTCGCGCGACTGCTCGGGCTGATCCCCAAAGGAAAACAGGGTGTCCTTATCGTCGGCGCGTCTCCCCTGACCGCCGCCTTGGCCGAAGTGCTGATCAAGCAGGACGTCCCCGTTTTGGTCACGGACGGCAACTGGCACAGTCTGGCTCCGTTGCGCCGAACCCTCATCCCGACCGCATACGGCGAAGCTTTGGCCGATTCCTTTACCCGTCAGGTCGATCTGACGCCTTATTCCTATTTGTTGGCAATAACGGATAACGCCGCTTATGATTCCTTGGTCTGTTCCCGTTTTTCTTATGAATTCGGACAAGGGAACACTCTCCGCCCGCCCGAAGAAGACGAAGAAAAAAACAGACAAACGATCGCGCAAGGCACGATTTTGATCTCTGAAACCGAAAATTTCACGGAACTGCAAAACAAATTGTTTTCGGGATGGAAATTCGCGGCGACGACGCTGACGGAAAAATTCACTTACGGCGATTTTACGGCGAAAAACGGCTCTTCGGCCCTTCCCGTCGCCCTTCTGTCCGAAACGGGAAGCATTCGGTTCGCGACGGCACACGGCTCTTGGGCGCCGAAGAACGGAGAAACCCTGATTTACTTCGCCGCGCCGCAAGGCTTTTTAAGCCGTTTTCTCCATTAACAGCCCCGTCAGAAAACCGACCAGATCGTCCGTTTGATAGTCGCAAAAATCGGGACGGTCCGATATTTTGTTATACAGGTTGTCGCGTTCGTTCGTTGATATCCACACGGTTTTCATGCCGACGTTATGCGCCGTTTTCAAATTCGTTTGGCTGTCGTCAAACATGATCGATTCCGACGGTACGATATTAAACGCCTTCAGCATGTTCCGATACGTCTGCTCTGCGGGTTTCGGCAGGTATGCGGCTTCCCTGATGCTGAATATCCCGCTGAAGCAATCGCGAATTCCCAAACGTTTCGTTACCCGTTCGGCATGATGATAAGCCCCGTTGGTAAAGACGAACTTCCTTCCGGGAAGCTCGTCCAGACATAACTTGAGCGCGGGATTTTCTTTCAGGCACGATAAATCCAGTTCGTGCACATAATCCGTAAAGCTTTCGGGGGCGATATTGTGTTCCAGCATCAGGCCTCTGACGGTGGCGCCGTAGCGTTTATAATATTCCTTTTGGATTTCAAAAGCTTCTTCTTCGCCGACGTTCAGCGCCTGCATAATAAAAGACTTTATGCGTTTGGCCATCTGGCCGAAGATCTCATCCGAAGACGGATAAAGCGTGTCGTCCAAATCAAAGATCCAGTTTTTTATTTCTTTTAAATCTTTCATTTTTTTCTCTGAAACCTTATGAAGGGGGAAAATCATTATAGCCTTGAATGATTTAACAAAGCTCTAATTATTCCGCATTTTCCGACGTCTTTTTTCGTTTCTTTCTTTTTATATGGTGTATAATGAACCGAAATTTCAAGCGAGGTAAAAAATGGAAACAAGAGTTGCCCTGATCGGCATTGTCGTCGAAAACACGGATTCCGCCATGGAGCTGAACGGCGTCCTGCACGAATACGCTCCTTACGTCATCGGACGCATGGGGTTGCCGTACCGGGAAAAAAATATCAGCCTTATCAGCGTTGCCGTTGACGCCCCGCAGGAAGTTATCAGCGCTTTATCGGGAAAACTGGGCATGTTGCCCGGCGTTTCGACAAAGACCGTTTATTCAAAATAACTTGCCGCCTTAACTGACGGAAAAGGTTCGTCCTGACCCGAAAGGAGAAATTTATGTACGATCCGAAATCTTTGAAAGCCGAGGATTTCATCAATCATGATGAAATCCTTGATACGTTGGCTTATGCCGAAGATCACAAAAACGATCTGCCCCTGATTGAAAGCATCATTGCAAAGGCGGAAGAACGCAAAGGCCTTTCCCATCGCGATGCCGCCGTTTTGCTGGCATGCGAAGACGTTGCGGCGAATGAAAAGATATTCAGGCTTGCAGAACAAATCAAAAAGGATTTTTACGGCAACCGCATTGTTTTGTTCGCGCCGCTTTATTTGTCGAACTACTGCGTCAACGGATGCGTTTATTGTCCCTATCACGCCAAAAACAAGCACATTCGCCGCAAAAAACTGACTCAGGAAGAAATCAGGCGCGAAGTCGTCGCTTTACAGGACATGGGGCACAAACGTCTGGCTTTGGAAGCGGGCGAAGATCCCGTCAATAACCCGATTGAATATATTTTGGAAAGCATCAAAACCATCTATTCAATCAAACACAAAAACGGCTCGATTCGCCGCGTCAACGTCAACATTGCCGCAACGACGGTTGAAAACTACCGCAAACTGAAAGAAGCGGGAATCGGTACCTACATTCTGTTTCAGGAAACATACAACAAAGAATCGTATGAAAAACTGCATCCGACGGGACCGAAGCATAATTACGCCTACCACACCGAAGCGATGGATCGCGCGATGGAAGGCGGAATTGACGACGTGGGTCTGGGCGTATTGTTCGGCTTAGAATCCTATAAATACGAATTTGCGGGATTGCTGATGCATGCGGAGCATCTGGAAGCCGTTCACGGCGTCGGCCCCCATACGATCAGCGTGCCGCGCATCTGCCCTGCCGACGACATTGACCCGACGGCGTTCAAAGACGCGTTGTCCGACGACCTGTTTGCCAAGATCGTCGCCTGTATCCGCATCGCGGTTCCCTATACGGGCATGATCGTTTCCACGCGGGAAAGCCAAAAATCGCGCGAAAGAGTTCTGCATTTGGGCATTTCCCAAATCAGCGGCGGCTCGCGCACCAGCGTCGGCGGATACGTGCAAAAAGAAACCGAAGAAGAAAATTCCGCCCAGTTCGATTTATCGGACACGCGTTCGCTGGACGAGATTGTCAACTGGCTGATGGGGATGGGATACATTCCGTCTTTCTGTACGGCATGTTACCGCGAAGGGCGCACGGGCGACCGTTTTATGGCTTTGTGCAAAAGCAAGCAAATTCAAAACTGTTGCCATCCGAACGCCCTGATGACGTTAAAAGAATATTTGGAAGATTACGCATCGGAAGAAACAAAACAAGTCGGATACGATTTAATCCGCCGTGAATTAAACAATATTCCGAAGGAAAAAGTTCGCGCGGTTACCGAAGAACGATTGAAAAAAATCGAACGCGGAGAACGCGACTTCAGATTTTAAAGGGCCTCAAACAAAAAGCTCCCGTTTTCGGGAGCTTTTTTATACGGAAACGCGTCGCGGTCATATCAGCAACAAGCCCAGCAGCTGCGCCGCGAAAATACGCAACGCCAGCGTCAGCGGATAGACCGTTGCATAGCCCAGCGGCGCCGCGTCGGCTCCCGACATGTTGGAAATAAACGTCAGCGACGGCAGGCTTGTTATACACCCCGACAACGCGCCGCAAAGCGTCAGGTAGTTCATCTTTTTATACAGCTTCATAAACAACCCGACCAGAAACAGCGGAACCGCCGTAATCAAAATGCCCAAACCGATCAGGAACAAGCCTTCCTTACTGGCGATAAGACCGAAGAATCCCGCTCCCGAAGACAGGCCGACGACCGCCAGAAACAAAATAATGCCCAAGTCTTTAAACGCTTTTAAAACCGTCGGCGGCGTATAAAAGATGATTCGCCCCAAAGACCCTCAGTACGACAACAGCAACGCCGTTACCAACGGCCCGCCCGAAGCTCCCAGAGTCAAAGGCGTTTCTATTCCCGGCAAACGGAACGGAATCAACCCGATTAGAATCCCCAGCATCATGCCGATAAAGAACGGAATAAAGCGTGTCGTGTTTAACGCTTCGGTACTGTTGCCCAAGTACCGAACCAAAGGCAAAACATCAATGGCTTTTCCGACGACAACGACCGAATCGCCGTACGCCAGTTTTAAGTCAGGCAACGGCGACAGGGAAATGCCGTTTCTGATCACGCGGGAAATCACCCAATGGCGGCGGGCATGTCCCATAATTTTGCGCAACGGCTTTCCGACCCGAGAAGGCTTTGTCACGCGCAAGGTCTGAGATTGAATTTTATTTGCGCTTTCCGCCATCAAATCGCGTTTCGGATCGACCTGAAACAGCATGGATACGGTTTCAAAATAGCTTTTCGGTCCGAACAGCAACAAAACGTCCCCGACCTGCAATTTCGTATGTTCGTGAGGCACCAGATATTCGTCACCGCGTTTCATTCTTGAAACCGCCATGACGTAATGCACCATTTTTAAAAAATGCCCGATTTCGATTCCGTTAAAATTCGGGTTGTTTACGACGACGTTAAACGCTTCCATTTGGGGATTGTCTTGAGCCTTGCGGTATTCGTAAGAAGCCACTTCGTCGCCGATATTGACGCGGCACACAAACTTCAAAGCGATAAAAACCATGATGCTGGACAGGATCGTGAACGGATACGCCAGAGCATAGGCCAAGCCCGATTTTGCAATCTCTTCCGCTTTAACGCCGAGCTCGCCCAGGATTTGCTGTGCGGCGCCCAACGCGGGCGTGCTGGTTACGGCGCCCGAATAAAGCCCCAGCGTTTCGGACAGGGAAATCCCAGAAAACTTATAAATCACGACGGCGGTCAGCGTGCCGAGCGCGACGACGGCCAAAGCGATCAGATTCAGCGTCAGCCCGTTCTTTTTCAACGAAGCAAATATCCCCGGCCCGACGCTCAGTCCCATAGAGTAAATGAACAGAATCAATCCGAATTCGCGCAAAAATGCTAAAACGTCCGCGTTCAGAGCCTTTCCGCCGAAATGAAGAAAATGTCCCGCAATCAGGCCCGCGAACAAAACGCCGCCCATGCCGATGCTGATGCCTTTAAACTTCAAATTTCCCAAAAAGATTCCGCAAAACGACGTAACGCAGATGCACAAAATCGTCAAAATTGTCAAAGACATGGCATTCACCCGTGCGCGAGAGATGTTTTTCTTATTTTACAGGGTATTCGGAATAAATAAACAAAATCATAATAAAAGGTATAATTTATATTTAAATAAGCGCAAAAACCCCCTTCAAAGAAGAAAAAACGGGAAAAAACGGGATTTGAATATCTGATAAAGAAAACGACTCGCTCCGAAAAGCGCCTCGCGGAAGACCGAATCAAAAAAGGCACAAGGCCGCCCCCCGAATACGCGCAATCGAAAAACCGAAACGGAAAAAATCAGCGCGACACTTTTTCGGAAGCAATAAAGGAAGCGATAAAACCGAACGCGGTTCCGTCCGTCGCGAAAAAACGGATATCCCCTCTAAAAAGATTACTTAAACTCAAAAATCCGCCCGTTTCTTTTTTTACGAAAGAACGAATCGCGCTCGCCCCTGTAAAACGCCCCGAATTTTTACGCGACCTTCGCGCGAAATAAGCGCGAAACGCTTTTAAAAAATCAAACCGTTGAATTTTGACTTAAAAACCAAAAAAGCCTTGAATCCCGAAAGAAACAAGGCTTTTTAATGGTGCCGCAGGAGAGATTTGAACTCCCGACCCACGCATTACGAATGCGTTGCTCTACCAGCTGAGCTACTGCGGCGACTTGGTGTTCTTGTATATCGTTTTAAAACGAACTTCAAGAACTTTTTTCATAAATCGGCGGCGCGAACGAAAATCCCGCTTCCGTTTGCGAATTAAACGTCCAGGTTAACGACGTTCAGGGCATTGTCCTGAATGAAATCGCGGCGCGGTTCCACGACATCGCCCATCAGCATGGAAAAGACCGATTCCGCCTGATCAAAATGATTGATTTTGACCTGCAGTAAAGAACGCGCGTTCGGATCCAAAGTCGTTTCCCACAGCTGTTCGGGATTCATTTCGCCCAGCCCTTTATAACGCTGAATCGAAATGCCTTTGCGTCCGACTTTGGAAATCGCGTCCGAAAACGCCGTCGGTCCCGTCAGCTTGAATTCCGCGTCTTTTGTCTTAAAAAGGCTCGTCTTCTTATAAAATTCCAACAAATCTCCCGAAAGCTCGTTCAACTTGACGGCTTCGCCGCTGGTATAAATATTGACATCCAGCGAAAACGTTTCCGTCACGCCGCGCAACGTGCGGCTGAACACGAAAGCGCCGTCCGAAAATACGGCTTTCCAGCCGCGCTCGTATTCGGGTTCAATCTCGTTCAGGCGCGCCGAAACTTCGGCAACGGCAACGCCCGCTTTTGAAACGTCGTTATAAACGTCAGGATCAAACAATCCGTGAATCGCCGCCTGTTCAATGATTTTTGAAGGAACTTTCGACGACAGGGTTTCGATCAGGTGTTTGGCCGAGCGGGCTTCTTCCGCCTGACGAACCAAATCGGCCCCCGCCAGCTGAACGCCGTCGTAACGCACCAGTACGGCATCCTGAGTCGCCATATTGATCAGGTAATCCTCCATCGCGCGGTCGTCTTTCAGGTAAATTTCCGAATTGCCGCGACGCGCGCGATACAGAGGCGGTTGGGCAATATAGACGTACCCGCGTTCTATCAGTTCGGGCATCTGGCGGAAGAAAAACGTCAGCAGAAGCGTGCGGATGTGCGCGCCGTCAACGTCGGCATCGGTCATGATGATGATTTTATGATAACGGCATTTATCCGCATTAAAATCATCGCGCCCGATCCCCGTTCCGAACGCCGTTACCATCGTGCCGATTTCCGCCGAGCTTAACATTCTGTCGAAACGGGCCCGCTCAACGTTCAAAATCTTGCCGCGCAACGGCAAAATCGCCTGCGTCGCGCGGTTGCGTCCCTGTTTCGCGGAACCGCCCGCGGAATCGCCCTCAACCAAAAAAATTTCTGACAGAGCGGGGTCGCGTTCCTGACAATCCGCCAGCTTGCCCGGCAACGAAGAAATATCCAAAACGCCCTTGCGACGCGTCAGATCGCGGGCGCGACGGGCGGCTTCGCGCGCGGCGGCGGCTTCAACGACCTTGCCTATGATTTTGCGCGCTTCCGTCGGATGCTCTCCCAACCACTTTTCCAACTTGTCGCCGACAATTCCTTCAACGACGGGACGGACTTCGGAAGAAACCAGCTTATCCTTCGTTTGCGAAGAAAACTTCGGATCGGGAACCTTGACCGACAAAACGCAAGTCAGCCCTTCGCGCATATCTTCGCCCGACAGTTCGACCTTTTCCTTTTTCAACAATCCCGTTTCGGCGGCGTAAGCGTTGATCGTCCGCGTCAAAGCGCCGCGGAATCCCGCCAAATGCGTTCCGCCGTCACGCTGAGGAATGTTGTTCGTAAAGCAAAGCGTCGTTTCATGGTAGCCGTCCGTCCATTCCATTGCCAGATCAACGGTAATACCGTTCTTTTCGCCCGAAATGGCGATCGGTTCTTCGTGGATTGACGTTTTCGACTTGTCAATGAAACGAACAAATTCCAAAATCCCGCCTTCATAGCAAAATTCGACTTCGCGCGGATTCCCGGGACGTTCGTCCTTTAAATGCAGATGCACGCCCGAATTCAGAAACGCCAGCTCGCGCAAACGGTGTTCCAGCGTATCGAAATTGAAAACAATGTCCGAAAACGTTTCCTTAGACGGCATAAACGTTACTTCGGTTCCCGTCCTGTCCGCGGGAACGGCGTCACCGACGACTTTCAGCGGAGCAACCGCGACGCCGTCGCGAAACTGCATATAATGTTCCTTCCCGTTACGCCAGATGCGCAGATCCAAAACGGATGACAGCGCGTTTACGACGGAAACCCCCACGCCGTGCAAGCCGCCCGAAATTTTGTAAGAATTTTGGTCAAACTTACCGCCCGCGTGCAGCTGGGTCATAATGACTTCGGCGGCGGAAACGCCTTCTTCCTTATGCAAATCGGTCGGAATGCCGCGTCCGTTGTCGCGAACCGTTACGGAACCGTCGGGATTGATAACAATGTCCGTCTTCGTACAATAGCCCGCCAACGCTTCGTCAATCGCGTTGTCCAAAACCTCGTACACCATATGGTGCAATCCCGTGCCGTCGTCCGTATCGCCGATATACATCCCCGGACGTTTGCGCACGGCGTCAAGACCTTTTAGGACTTTGATGGACTCCGCGTTATAATCCGAATCCTGATGATGAGTCATTTCTTCCGTCATTGATACACCTACAACCTTATAAGATTTATGACGCCGCCGATACCGGCGAAGTCTTGGTTAACCGATCCGCGGCGACGAAATACGCCGATCCGCCCAATCCGTCGAACGCGTTTTCTTCCGTGCCCGTCATCCATACCTGAGTTTTCAGGGCGGACGTTTCCTCAAACAGCGTCAGGCGCCGTTTCTTATCCAAATGAGCCGTAACCTCGTCCAAAAGCAACAGCGGCAAGGTTCCCGTCCGTTTCGCCCGAGCCTTCAAATGCGCCAAAAGAACCGAGATCAGCAGCGCCTTTTGCTCGCCCGTGGAACATAAAGCGGCCGCTTGGTTTTTTTCCCGATGCAACGCCCCCAGATCAACGGTATGAACGCCGCCGACAAACCCGCCTTCGGAATACGTTTTGCGCGACGCGAAAAAGCGTTCGCGAATCATCGCCGCGGCGGCTTTTTCATCCAAAGAAGCCAGAACGTCCTCCCCGCCGCCCGTCAAAGACAGAACGGCACGGGGAAAATCCGTAACGGGCGTTTCCAGCTCTTCGCGCAGCTTCGCCAAAGTTTCCCGCCGCGCCGCGGAAAGACGCGCGCCGTACTTTCCGAGCGTTTCCTCCAGCGCGGACAGCCAATTGTCGTCAGAGCCGCCTTCGCGCAACAACCGCCCCCATTGTTTCAGCGCGCGCGAATAAGCGGCGCAATTCCCCGCGTGTTCGGCAAAAAACGCCTGAGTCAGCCTGTCCCAAAAACGGCGGCGGCCGGCGGGTTCTCCCGAAAACAGGCGGTCCATCGCGGGCGTCAGCCACACGGCGGAACAAACGCGCCCCAAATCGGCCTGGCTTTTACGAACTTCGCCGTTGATCAGAATCGTCCGTTTTTCCGTTTTGCCCGAAGGCGCGCTTAATCCCGTCCCGACCTCAAGCTCATCCCGCCCGTTTTTTAAAACGGCCGCGACCGCCCACGGGAAAGACACGACGTTTCGCGTTTCAGACCTTCCCGTAACGTCCGAAAAACGGGCGTTGCGAATACCCTTTCCTGGCGCCAAAAAAGACACCGCTTCCAAAAGATTGGTCTTTCCCGCGCCGTTCGGCCCCGTCAATACGACGGGAGACGCCTCTTCGGGCAAATCCAAACGCAATGAAGCATAATTCCTGAAATTCGTCAAAACGATTCGGCGCACAAATGTCCCCGCAGACGGAAAAGGCTCCCCGTCCCCGCAAACCGCGCCGCCCCCGTTCGCCGAAGCGCGGGAGCGCGCATACATCAGTTCGTTCGCCGTAATAATCGTCTTACACCCGCATCGGCATCAAAACAAACAACACCGCGGGATCGGACATGTCCGTCAAAACGATCGCCGCAGCCGAATCCAAAAACGCGATGCGCGCCAAGCCGCCCTTGATCTGGCGCAAAACATCCAGAAAATAAACGTAGTTCAACCCGACGTCGATGCTTTCGGAATCGTATTTGGCTTCCAATTCGTCGCTTGCGCTGCCTTCTTCGGCGCTGGCGGAGGAAACGACCACCAACCCCTTGGAAAGGCTCAGACGCACGGCGCGCGATTTTTCGGAAACAACCGCAACGCGGTCAACCGCCGCCATCAGCGCCGCCGCTTCGACCTCCAGTATCTTGTCATTTTCCAAAGGAATGACGCGTTCATAATCGGGATACGTCCCTTCAATCAACAAAGACGTCAGCACCAGATCGCCAAACATGAACTGAATCTTGTACGTTGACAGAGCCACCCTGACATCGCCGCTTTCTTCCGCCAACAGCTTGCTCAGCTCCCCGATCGCCTTGCGCGGAACAATAACGCCGGGCATCCCCGCCGCGCCTTCGGGCAAAGCCGCTTCGGCGCACGCCAAACGATGGCCGTCCGTCGCAACGGCGCGCAAAATTTTTTCTTCCTTGGAAACGGCTTCATGCAGATAGATCCCGTTCAGATAATAGCGCGTTTCATCCGTGGAAACGGCAAAGGACGTGCGCTCAATCAAGTCGCGCATATCCTGCGCCGGCAACGTAAACTTATGAGTCATTTCGCCGTCGGCGATCGTCGGAAAGTCTTCGCCGGGCATCGTCGCCAGAACGAATTTGGCGCGTCCCGCGGAAACGTTCAAACGCCCCTGTTCGGCATTCTGGGAAAATTCAACCTGAGCCCCTTCGGGCAGTTTGCGGACGATCTCGTACAGCTTATGCGCGGACGCCGTGACGGATCCCGCCTTTTCGACCTTCGCAGGCGTGTTTTCGCTGATCTCCAGTTCGTTGTCCGTCGCATTCAGGGTGATTCCGTCATCTTTCGCGGTAATCTTAACGTTGGACAGCAACGGGTTGGTGTGGCGGCGCTCAACCACGTTCTGAACATGGGACAAAGACTTTAACAACGCAGCGCGTTCAATCGTAAATTTCATAGGACCTTCCGCTCAATAAAAAACTGTTAAAAACGGCATCCGCCGTGACGGGGCGAGTATACCACACGCCCCTTCTTTCCCAAACAAAAATATGATTTCGGGGTAAAGTTTTTTTTATAAAATTCCAAAGGTTTTCAACGAGTCGCCGCATTGTCCGAAAGCAGGCGGGCTCACAAAGAGAGGGAACGGCGCAAGCCCTCGACTTCTTCGCGGAAAGAAGCGTCTTCCGCCATCATTTCCTCAACCTTTTTCACGGCATGGATTACGGTCGTATGGTCGCGGTCAAACTTGCGTCCGATTTCGGGCAGGGATCTGGGCGTCAGCGCTTTTGCCAAATACATGGCGATCTGGCGCGGACGGGCGACCGTTCTTTCACGGCGCTTCGACTGCATTTCCGAAACGCGAATCCCGTAACGCTCGGCGACTTTTTGCTGGATTTCCTCAATGGTAACGCGGCGGTCAACGACACTCAGCACGTCGCGCAAAACCTCGCGCGTACGCTCCAGGGTAACCGCCCCGCCCATCAGCTGCACATGCGATACGACGCGAATCAAAGAACCTTCCAACTCGCGAACGCTGGAGGTCATCTTTTCCGCCAAAAACTCCATAACCTCCTGAGGCACAAAAACGCCCAAAGCCTCGGATTTACTTTCCAATATCCCCAAACGCAGCTCGTACGTCGTCGGATGGATATCCGCGACAATTCCGGATGCCAGCCTTGTTTTCAGCCGGCTTTCCGCCCGCTCCAGATTAACGGGAGGCTGATCCGCCGACAAAACGATTTGTTTTCCCTCGTCAATCAGCGCATTAAAGGTATGAAAAAACTCTTCCTGCGTACTTTCCTTGCCGATCAAAAACTGAACGTCGTCAATCATCAAAACGTCAACGGAACGAAGCTGTTCCTTAAAGGAAAAGGTATCCTTCGCCCGAATGGCGCGCACGAAGCTGAACATAAACTTTTCGGAAGGCATGTAAACGACGCGGCGCGAAGGATTATGCGCGCGGATGTACCATGCGATCGAATGCATCAGGTGCGTTTTGCCCAATCCCACGCCCGAATACAGATAAAGCGGGTTGAACGGCGGTACGTCGCTTTCGGCAACGCGCCGCGCCAAAGCATAGGCGTATTCGTTCGGTTTCCCGACGACGAATTTATCAAAGGTAAAACGGGGATCAAGCGGCGCGGACAAGTTATCCGCCGTTTCCGAAGCTTCGGGCGCGGACGTTCCGTCCAAAAGAACCGAAGGCGTCGCGGGAGCGGCGGCGGGAGTTTCCGCCTCGACGGCGGAAGCGAAAGAACGGCCGACGCCGACTTCAAAGGACAGCGCCTTGACGAGCTTTGAATTTTCCAGCCACGAATCCGTAACTTCGTCGGCAAAATGGCGGACAATGTAATCCCTCATGAAACGGGTCGGCAGAAACAGACACAGCGTCCCGTCTTTCAGAGCGCCGGGAGTCATCGGTTCCAGCCAGCTTTCAAAAGCGGAATCGCCCAACTTTCGGCGCAGGTCGCTACAGACTGACCGCCATTCCGCCGTCAATTGTTCAAATTCATTTTCCGTCATTGCGCAAAAGGATCTCCGTTAAGCCGAAAAAAGAATCTCCCTGCCCCGATTCTTTGCCGTGATACTACTGTCCCGTTTACCGAAACGCAACAGAACAAAACGCCGAAACGCGAATAAAAAAACTTGACTCAAGATATAGTATCCGTTTCGCAAAAACGGCGGGTAAAATAAAGAACAAATATAAAAACAGCGGCGGCGGATACTTTATCCGCCCCGCTTTTGAAATTCGAGCCCTTTCGCCGAAACGTCCCCGTCGCGCGCCGCGCGCCGGCCTGTTCGACGAAAGAACCGTAAAGCCGAAGCCCTTATGCCATCGCCTTGACGCGGGCAGACAGGCGGGAAACCTTACGGGCCGCCGTGTTCATGTGCATCGTGCCCTTAGACACGGCGCGCATGATTTCAGACTCAGCCGTCCGGAAAGCTTCCTTCGCAACAGCCTGATCCCCGGCGGAGATCGCGGCTTCCGCTTTTTTAACGAACGTACGAACGCGGCTCATGCGGGTAGCGTTGATAACGGCGCGGCGCGCATTGCGGCGGATACGTTTTTTTGACGAAAGATGGTTAGCCATTTCCTATAATCCTGCTTCTTTCATAGAACCGAGACCCGCTTTATATAATAAAGCCGCCCCCGCGTCAAGCAATTAAACTACTTATGTTTAAAACGGGGCGCGCGTTTTTCGACCAAAGCCGTCAGCCCTTCGCGAGCGTCGGCGGACATCAGCGACAAACGGGCCAGCGTTTCCTCGTTCTTCGCCGCATCGGCGTGCGAAGCGGCGCAAACGGCGCGTTTGGCAAGCATAACTCCCGCCGCGGGCATTGAAGCGACGCGTTCCGCAACGGCCAAAGCTTCGCGAACGACCTCGGCGGAATCGGCGATTCTGGAAACGATGCCGCAAGCCAACGCTTCGTCGGCGGAAATATGGCGTCCCGTTAAAACCATGTCCGCCGCGCGGGCGCGTCCGACGCGTTCCGCCAGCAAAGATACGCCGCCCATCTGAGGCAGCACGCCCAAAGTCATTTCGGGGAATCCGAAACGCGCGTTGTCGGCGGCGATGACGATATCGCTCATCAAAACAAGCTCCAAACCGCCGCCGAAAGCATACCCCGATACGGCGGCCACGACGGGTTTGCGGCACGACGCAATGCGTTCCGCAGCACGGCCGTAAAGGCCTTCCCCGACCAATTCGGCGCTTTCCTTTTCGGAAAACTCCGACATATCCGTTCCCGCGGCAAAGAAAGAATCGCCGCCCTTCAAAACGATCGCGCGCACGGTATCTTCCTTATCCAGCTGCCCGAACGCTTCCGCCAGATCGTACAACATCGCCGCGCAAACGGCGTTCATGGACGACGGCCTGTTCAGCCCGACAACGGCGACGGAACCGTTTGTTTCTACCGTGATCGTTTCAAAACTCATTGTTTTCCCCTCCTGTTATCCCTCGGTCGTCAGTTCAAAGCGAACGATAACGGGCGATCCGTTTTCAACCGAAATATCCAAAATCTCACCGTCGCGGCCGTATCTTTCATGCGCGCCGGATGTTCCGCTTTTCGTTTTCGGCTTCCATCCCAGTTGGGGCAGCGTTTTGGCGTAGAAGGCGAAAATATCCTTTTCCGACAGGCGCGACGTTTCGGCATAGGCTTCAATGATTCTGCCCCCCGGCGTATCGAAGGAAACGCCCGTGTCGTCGTGTTCGACCAACCCCGGCATTAAGGGCAGGTCTTCAAATCCCGAAACGAACTCGGCCTTTTCCGCGCGAACGGCAAAGGAAAAAGCGCAAAACGCCAAAAACAAAAATATCGGACATATTTTTTTCATATTTTGTTTTTACATCATTTTTAGGCGCTTCTCACCATAAAAATGCTATGATAAACTTCCAAACGGGAAAATTTATATGCCATTCGATTCGTTTTTCGGTTCTAAGAACCTTTCGCCCGCCGCGAAAAAAGCGGCCGAAGCCGCCTTGTGCGGCCGTTTTGATTTTTTCCTTTCCGAAACGAACGGAAGCGACAAGCGGGCTTTTGCCTTTTTTGAAGCGCTTTCTCCTGCGGAAACCGTGTTTGCGGAATACGCCGCCGCTTTTCCCGAACTTTTCGGAAGCGCCGTTTGCGACGCGGCGCGAAAGTTTTTCTTGCTGCCCCGCGAAAACGATCCGTCTTTGGCGACGGAGGAACTGCCCGACGGAATCGGCGCCGCTCATATCGGTTTGTTGAAAGAGCTTTATGCCGTCGCGCGGCGCCTTGATAAAAAGAATAAAAACACCGAAGCCTCTTCGTTCGTCGAAAATTACGAGCGTTTCGCCTCTTCCGTCTTTGACCTGAGGTTCGAAGGCGCCGCCCTGGAACGCCTTAAAGATGCGTTTTACGAAGACGAACGCCTGCAAATCGCCTCGCCCGATTGGATGAAGACGAAAGAAAACCGTCTGGTTTTGGAACCGCTCCCGCCTTTGCGCCTTCTTTTTCGGGCCGGCGAAAAAACGGCGCGGACACTGGCGGACATTCTGACGCTTTGCATTTTTCGCGACGGCGCTTTTCCCGTATTTGATCCGAACGAATGGTTCCTCACGGAAAACGGAGAAATTTTCTTAAAAAAATGTTCGCGCTTCATTGTTCTGTCCTTGACGGAGCGGCGTTTTTTAAACGGCTTCATCGCGGCGTTTGAAAAGGAAAACTTCCTTGAAGCCGCGAAACTTTTATTCAAAAACAAAACGCTGCCGCCGTATTTTCCGATGTCGGAGCTGACAAAATCGTTGGAAAGCATTCGTCGAAAAGACACGGATGCCTTCTCCCGTGCCGAAACCGTTTTCAAAGAATTGGGCAAAGCGGGAGTTTCTCTGCCGCCTTCGTTCTTTTTGCTGCGCTTTTCCTTGAGCTCGTTCAAAACCTTTGCCGAAGAAACGCTGAACGTTAAAAGCGGATTGTGGTTTGAGGCCGCCGAAAGTTTCAAAGAATGGATCGGCGTCGAACCGAAGGGCGAATTTTCCTCTCCCGCCGATTTTTTGGACAAGGGAGCGGAAATGCCCGAAACTTATGCTCTGACCCGCCGCGTTCAGGGAAAGAAAATGACGAACTTCGTCAAAAATAAAAAATTGATTCCCGAAATGATCAAACGCGCGGAAGCGGGGTATCGTTTTCGTTCCCGACCGTCGGGAATCGGCGCAAACGTTCTGATCCCCCTGTTGGCTTTGGGATTTTTGACGGCAGCGATCGTCCTGTTTTAAATGGCGGGAAGTTGCGCCCGTTGGGCGGCGTTCATCGCTTTATAAACGGCGCGCGCATTATCCGCCGCGGAAGGAACGCCCAAATGCGCCGCCTGTAAATAATACGTCCAAGACTTCGTTAAGTTTTGACGGACGCCTTTGCCCGTCGCGTACATCCAAGCCAAAAGCTCAACGGCTTCGGCATCGTCGGCTTCGCTGCGGCGGCGGATCGTTTCCAAATCAAACGGCGTCGTATGTCCGCTTTTGACCGATTTAACAACCTCTTTCCAATCTTCGCCGCGATCCGTCGAAAAAATATCGGCGTCTTTCGGATCGGGAAAAGTACCGTGTTTTTCCGACCATATCTTTTCGGGAACGGATTCAACCTTTTTAAAGACCAAGTGTGTTTCGGGTTCCCGTTTGGGAGAACGGGCGTAATATGAAGGCAAAATGCCGCGGTTTTCCGTCGTTAAAAGGTTCCTGTACATCTGATCGGCCGTCAATCCGAACGAATGCGCGGAGCAAGGCATAAAACCGGCGATCAAGAAAACCAAAAAACATTTCCGCATCAATACGAAACCTTCGTTTCCGACGATCAAGACTTATTTAAGAATTTTCTCTTATATTGTTATAAGCTATATTCGCACAAAAAGCCAGAAAAGAAAGGAATCCGAATATGCAAAGACCCGTTTTCCCCCTCGTTCGGCTGCCAAGCGGCCACGGACTTCCGCTCCCCTCTTATGCGACTCCGCTGTCTTCGGGAATGGATCTTTGCGCGGCGATTCCTTCAACGTTGCGAATCGCCCCTCACGAACACGAAGTCATTCCGACGGGCTTCGCCATATCCCTGCCCGCGGAACTGGAAGCCCAAATCCGTTCCCGATCGGGGCTTGCCGCCAGAGACGGCGTATTCGTTCTAAACTCTCCGGGTACGATAGACGCCGATTATCGCGGAGAAATATCCGTCATTTTATATAACTCAAGTAACAAAATATTCGTTTTAAAACGCGGCATGAAGATTGCCCAGATGGTCATTGCCCCCGTCGTACGCGTTGATTGGAAGGAAGTTTCGGCTTTGGACGCGACGCAAAGAGGCGCGGGCGGTTTCGGGTCTACCGGAGTTTAAAATGAAGTTTTGGCCGTTTTTTGTAACGCTTTTAACCCTTTTTTCCCGTCCGTGCGCGGCAGACGTTACGGGATTGCCGATTCCGCGCTTCGTATCGTTGCGCTCAAACCAGATTAACCTGCGTACGGGGCCGGGAATGCGTTATCCCGTTGAATGGGTCTATATGAAAAGCGATCTGCCCGTCGAAATCACGGCAGAATTTGAAAACTGGCGGCGCATCAAGGATTGGGACGGCAAAGAAGGATGGGTGCATCAGCATATGCTGTCGGGACGCCGAACGATCCGTCTGAACGAAGATGCCCTGCTGTTGCGCGCCCCCGCAAAAGGAGCTCTGCCCGTTGCCAAAGCGGAAGCGGGAGTCATCGGAAAGTTGGAAATGTGTCCCGATCACGTTAATTTTTGCAAAGTTGACTTACAAGGTTTCGAGGGCTGGCTTCCCAAGAAAATCCTTTGGGGCGTTTATCCCGACGAAATATATGAATGATGCCCTCTCCGTTCATGCCGAAACGGGAAAGAGCGGAAGAGAAAGGCACATTGATAAAAGAGCGTTGCCGACGACGCGGTTGCAATATGCCGACGCTTCCGAAACGCCGACGGCTCAAAGCGCGCCCTCCGTCTCCGCTTTTTTCTGCGCGACGGTTTTTTATAAGCGTAAAAATCCGCCGCGCTTTTCGTTATTTTTTCCCGAATTTTTTCCGAGCTTCTTCAAGTTCGCGTTTGCCGTTCGGATCATAAGCGTAGTAGTATAACAGCTCGCGCTCATTGATCGTACCGGCATCTATCGCGGCTTCGGGAATCCCCCATAATATGGATGCGGGCCAAAACAACAGGTTTAAAAATCCGTACAGAACCTGCGCTCCGTCGGAACCGTTGCCCACTCCCAGATAAAAATTCCCGACCCCGGGCAGAAGGTTCAACATTCCCGCTGCTAACGGGCTTGCGGGTTTTTCCCAATATCCCGTCGGTTTATCAACGCTGATACCGTAAGTTTTCAATTCCCTGAGTTGGTTTTCTTCCATCCTTGTCAAAGATGCGCATGCTGACAAAGAAACGGCTAACAAAGCCGAAAAAAGAAATTTTTTCATTTCCGAACGTCCTTTTGTTTTTTTGGTTAAACAAAACCCACCTTAAAAAATAAGGTGGGCGGATGTTCAGAAACCGTACAGAGATATACGGCTCGACCTATTGGGCGGATAGCCGTATTCAGCCGACATCCGCCCGCACGGAGCAGAAATCGGCATAACTATTTTTAAAGTCGCTTATGCAAAGCGACTATCTCTGAAAGGGTTTCTGACGCCCTGAACGGCAGATACCGTTCCTTAAACACACTATCAAAACCGAAAGATTTTGCAATCGGATTTATTAAGCGGTTTATTTCACTTTCCTAAAAGTAAGGAGAAAGAAATGTCGTTATATTTCAAAAGCGTATAAAAATTCGGATACCCGCCGCGAAAAGGCATGCATCCGAAAATTTTTAAAAACAATTTCGGCACGTTAAGAAAATAACTTTCGGAACATACCCGCCTTTTTAACGTCTGAGGGGGATTTAAATTCCCTCTTCCCCTTTTAACGAATAACGAAATAAAGGGAGCTTTCGGATCTTTTCGATGTTTCTTTAAGCGATAAAAAAACTCATCCCCTGACGCGGATGACGATCTCAATGCCCGATATGTCCAAGTGCGACGGAAACCCCGGTAACGTTTGAACGGAAAGCATATCGTCCGATATGTCTTCAACTCTGCCGCTTTGCTCATAAAATATATGGCCGTGAGGCGCCGTGTTCGTATCAAAAAAAGAGCATTCCCCGCCCGTAACGATCTCGCGCATGATCCCCAGTTCCTTAAACTGGTTCAATGTATTATAAACCGTCGCCAAAGACAAATCCAACCCGTTCCGACAGGCTTCCTTGTATAACTCCTCGGCAGAAACGTGACGATGCCCGTTTTCAAACAATAAACGTACCAATCCCATACGCTGACGCGTCGGACGCAAATTGGCGCGCCGTAAAATATCTACCGTCCACGCGTAAGGACGAGCGATTTTACCCATTTCATTTATCCCGTTTTTTAAATACTTTCTATTTATTCTATGATTAAATAAAAAAAGAGCCTTTTCAAGACTCTTTTTAAAAAATGACGGAACATATTGAAAAGACCGCCTAAAAGCGGTCTTTTTTTATCAAGATCTTCGGCTTAGTCCCCCGTCAGCAGACGGGCGATAAATTCCTTAACCGTCGGAAGGCGTCCGTCCTTAAAAAACGGATCCGTCGCAAAACGCACGGCATTAGCCCCCGCGAACATCAGTTCGCCTTCAACGGGGAAACCGTGAGCGACGCGGTACAGCTTTTCCTGAATGCAGAAATAACGGGAATCGGGTTCTTTGCCCGTCGTGTTATGTTCACCCGACTGAGACCATCCCGAAAACAGACACTGCGAAATGCATCCCATGCAATTCGTCCGCGCCGTCCGAATATTTTCGTTGTCTTTCGGCGTAACGAAAATAATCTGATTGTCGGGAACCCGCAAAATCACGGTACGCCCTTTTTTAAAGTATTCGTTCGCCCGCGTTTTATCGGCGTCGGCCACATAAATCTTTCGGTGTCCGATTTCCAGCGGAAACTGGAAAACGCCCTCGGGAGCGTCCTTATACTCCATCGTCGTCGCGGAACGTTCGAACAAATCGTTCAAGAACCCGTTCCGTACCGCCGAAGACGCAAACCCCGTCGGACTGAAACGTTGCAGAACGACATCGCCCGGCTTCAATCCCAGCAACGTTTTCTGCCACGCTTCGGCAACAGGGCTTTCCTTCGTCAAAAGGGGCCGCGTTCCGAATTGAAAAGCCGTCGGGCCGATTTCGGGATTATCGATAAAGCGTTCAAATTCGCGCAGATACCAAACGCCGCCCGCGATAATGATGGGCGTATCGTCCAGCCCCGCTTCCTTCATCGCTTTGCGCAATGCCAGAACGCGGGGATACGGATCTTCATAAACGTTCGGATCCTCGCTGTTGGACAGGCCGATGTGTCCGCCCGCCTTCCACGGATCTTCGTAAACGACGCCGCCCAAAAATTCTTTGTAAGAATGATAAGCGCGCGCCCACAACGCTTTAAAAGCGCGTCCCGAAGAAACGATGGGATAATAGAACGTTTTGAAAGAGGACGCAATCTGAGCCAGCTTGTAAGGCATTCCCGCACCGCAAGTTACGCCGTGGATCAGGCCTTTCGCACCGGCCAGAGCACCTTCGAGAATCGAAATCGCTCCGCCCTGTTCCCATAAAACGTTCAGATGGATACGCCCAAGCCCGTTTGATATTTCATAAGCGAGCTTTGCCTGAGTGATGCATCCCTCTATCGAATGGCGCACCTGCTCCTCAAAACGCTCGCGGCGGGATTTTGCCTTAATTTTCATCGGGATGACGTTACCGTCTTCGTCAACGACGTCGGGAATGACGCCCGAGATCGTACCGACCGCGTTTTCGGCCGCCCACGCTCCCGCCGTTTTTCCCGTTGAAACGGCGACGCCTTTGCCTCCCTCAATCAGAGGGAGGACTTCGCGTCCCGATATAAATAAAGGTTTCAAAGGCTTCACGAGAATCGCTCCCTTTTGAAATTATGCCTCAGCCTGTTCTTCCGCTTTAGCTTCCAGATCTTCGCCCGTTTCCTGATTGACGCGCTTCATGGACAGCTTGACCTTGCCGCGGTTGTCAATGCCGATGCATTTGACCTTGACATGGTCGCCTTCATTGACGACGTCCGTTACTTTGGCGATCCGCTGCGGAGCCATTTCGGAAATATGAACCAGACCGTCTTTCGCCCCCAGGAAGTTCACAAAGGCGCCGAATTCGACAACCTTAACGACCTTGCCGTCATAGACGCGGCCGACCTCGGGTTCGGAAACGATGCCGAGAATCCACTGACGCGCGGCTTCTCCCGCTTCCTGAGAGAAGGAAGCGATCTTGATCACGCCGTCTTCGCCGATGTCAATCTTGCAGCCCGTTTGTTCCGTAATTTCGCGGATAACTTTGCCGCCCGTGCCGATCACGTCGCGGATCTTGTCTTTATTGATCTGCATCGTCGTGATGCGGGGCGCGTTCTCGCTGACGGCATCGCGCGGCGCGGCCAAAGCTTCGGCCATCTTGCCCAAAATGTGCATACGGCCTTCTTTCGCCTGCTTCAAAGCGATTTCCATGATCTCTTTCGTAATCGAAGTGATCTTGATGTCCATCTGCAACGACGTAACGCCGTTTTCCGTACCGGCAACCTTAAAGTCCATATCGCCCAGGTGATCCTCGTCGCCCAGAATATCGGTCAAAACGGCAAAGCGGCCGTCTTCTTCCTTAATCAGGCCCATCGCAATACCCGCGACGGGATGCTTCATGGGAACGCCCGCGTCCATCAAAGACAGGCAGGAACCGCAAACCGTCGCCATGGAAGACGAACCGTTCGATTCCATAATTTCGGAAACGACGCGGATGGAATACGGAAATTCTTCCTTGGAGGGCAACATCGGATGAATCGCGCGCCACGCCAGCTTTCCGTGTCCGATTTCGCGACGGCCGGGAGAACCGATGCGTCCCGTTTCCCCGACGGAATAGGGCGGGAAATTATAGTGCAACATGAACGGCTGACGGTATTCGCCCGTCAGAGCATCCACGATTTGTTCGTCCTGTTCCGTTCCCAAAGTCGTTACGACCAGAGCCTGCGTTTCGCCGCGGGTAAACAGCGCCGAACCGTGAGCGCGGGGCAGAACGCCGACCTCCGCCGTAATCGGACGGACGGTTTTCGTATCGCGGCCGTCAATGCGGATACCCGTATCCAGAATCGCCCCGCGGACGATTTCGGCTTCCAAAGCATGGAAAACGCGGGCGGCAACGGCGGCTTCGGCTTCGTTATCGGCGACGGAGGCCTTTGCCGCGTCGCGGATTTCTCCGACCTTGTTCTGACGTTCCAGTTTATCCGTGATTTTATAAGCGGCGCGCAACTCATCGCCGAAATCCTTCATGAACTTGTCATGAACGATCTGCAGCTCGGGAGCGGGAGCCGGCAGAACCCAAGGCTCTTTCGCGCATTCTTCCGCCAACGAGATAATCATGTCGATCACCGGCTGCATCTGCTCGTGGCCGAACGTAACGGCGCCCAACATGACTTCTTCGGTCAGTTCGCCCGCTTCGGATTCGACCATCAAAACGCCCTGAGCCGTACCGGCGACGACCAGATCCAGCTGAGACGTTTCGCGTTCCGCCATCGTGGGGTTCAGCAGATATTCGCCGTCCTTGTAGCCGACGCGCGCGGCGCCGATGGGACCCAAGAAGGGCAGCCCCGACAAAGTCAAAGCCGCCGACGCGGCGATCATGGCGACGATATCGGGATCGTTTTCCATGTCATGGCTGAGCGTCGTGCAGGTAACCTGCGTATCGTTGCAATACCCTTTGGCAAACAGCGGGCGGACGGGACGGTCGATCAGGCGGGAAACCAGAATTTCGTGTTCGGCGGGACGGCCTTCGCGACGGAAGAATCCGCCGGGGATGCGGCCGGCCGCATACGCTTTTTCCTGATAGTTGACCGTCAAGGGCAGGAAATCTTCTTCGGAGCCTTCGGGAACCGATTTGGCCGCGCAAACGGCGCAATGAACGACGGTTTCGCCGTAGCGGACGATCACGGAAGCATCAGCCTGGCGGCCGATTTTTCCCGTTTCAACGGACAGAGGGCGTCCGCCCCATTCGATTTCCTTGCGGAATACCTTAAACATAGACATCTTTACTTTTTCTCCTTCTTCCCCCGACCCGTTCGGAGGACTGTTGTCATGTGTTTTCAAACCAAATTGACTAATTTATGCTTTTAGCCGGCGCGCTCCCCCTTTTTCAAGAGAACGCGCGCCGGCAAAATCCTTAGCGGCGCAGACCCAGGCGAGAGATCAGGCTCTCATAGCGGGCGGGATCTTTGCCCTTTACATAGTCCAGCAAACGGCGGCGCTGACCGACCATGATCAGAAGACCGCGGCGGGAATGAAAATCCTTCGCATGGTCTTTGAGGTGTTCGGTCAGGTTTTTAATCCGTTCGGACAGGATGGCGACCTGTACTTCGGGCGAACCCGTATCGCCTTCTTTCGTCGCGAATTCTTTGATCAGCTGCTGTTTGCGTTCCGGTGTAATCGACATCGCATACTCCTATTTCGTTATTGAGTGATGACACGCACGGGGCGAACAAAACCGTCCCGTACGCGAACCAAAGCCGTCAAACGGCCGTTTGACTTTGCCTGAAACACCGTTTCCGCCGATATTGAAACGCCTTGCGGTTCAATGCGTTCGGAAACGAAAGGCAAAAAGCCGCCGTTCGACAGCAAGCGGGCTTCCGCTTCCGTAACGGCCAGAGCAGGGATGTCGTCCAGCACGGTCTCTACGGGCAGAAACTCGTTTGATTCTTTAGAAATATGCCCTAACGCCTTCAGATATTCCAGTGAAAATGCATTTTCGGCATAAAATTTTCCGCATCGGGTGCGGCGCAGCATGCAAACGTGCCCCAAACACCCCAATTTTTCCGCCATATCCCTTGCCAAAGAGCGCACGTACGTCCCTTTGCCGCAATCAACCTCAAATACGGCGGCGTCTTTGTCCGAAACCTCGATCAATCTTAAATCGTCAATGCGAATCCGACGCGGTTTCAATTCGATTTCGGCATTTTCGCGCGCCAAATCGTAAGCCCTTTTCCCGTTAACGTGAACGGCGGAGTATTTTGGCGGCACCTGTTCGATTTCGCCGATAAATTCAGGAATTATTTTTAATATGTCTTCTTTTGAGGGGCGAACCTCTGAAACCGCCGTAACCTCGCCTTCGGCATCGTCCGTCGTCGTCGAAGCCCCCCAGCGAACGGCGAAACGATAGGTTTTCGCGCCGTCCGCGACATAAGGGATTGTTTTCGTCGCTTCGCCCAAAGCGACGGGCAGAACGCCCGATGCGGCGGGATCCAAGGTTCCCGCGTGTCCCGCCTTTTGCGCGTTGAACAAACGTTTGACAATCGAAACGACCGTCGTCGAGCCGATGCCGACGGGCTTATCAACGATGACCCAGCCGTTGACGTTGTCGCCTTTGCGTTTTTTTCCCATTCGTCCCTTTTCCTTTTGCGCGGGAATGTTACAGGAATCGTTTGGGATTTACAACCCGACTCTTTGAAAAAAGGCGTTTTCGCATGGCTTTAATCAACTGTTTACATCTGTTCCGAAGCTGTTATTATTTTTAATCGGATGTTTCGGCATCAAGTGCCCCTCGGGCGCGGAGCCGTCAGAAGCTCTTACAATGAGCGGCGTCGATATAAACGCCGTCAATCCGTTTTAAAACGGAATTATATCCCCGATTCCATGCGATATGGTCGGGGAGGTTTTGACGTATGTTCAGATTCTTCGGCTGTATCTCTGAAGGATTAAAGGTCAAAACGATCATTCTCATTGTATGATTTCTGAACTCTCCGACCGCCTTTTACGGCGGTTTTGGTTCATTGAACGCTTTTTTAAGGAGAAGCCATGAAATCTTTACTTCTTTTTTTGGGAATCCTAACCCTGTCAGGATGCGGAACGATTTTCTCGGGAACACGGCAAAATATAACCGTCAACGCAAACGTTCCCAAAGCAAAAGTGTACGTTAACGGCATGCCTATGTGCAGCACCCCCTGCGCGATCGACTTAAAGCGCAGTCAAAGCAACACCGTCATCGTTCTGAAAAAGAGCGGATACGAAGACGCAACGGCCGTTTTAACCTCACAAATTAATCCCGTCAGCATTATTAACCTGTCGGCTTTGTATAGTTGGACAACCGATTTTTTATCAAACGGCGTATGGCGATATTCGCCTGATTCCGTCTATGTGGAAATGGAAAAAACCGACATGACGCAAGCCGAACGGAACAAATTTAATAAAATCTCGGAAATACGCCGCTACGTCTTGTTTAATTATTCCCCGTTGAAAGCGGGAAACGCGGAACATATCGGCGCTTTATCCGCCGCAACGGGATTACGGAAAGAACGTCTTGAGGAATTGTTCAAAAAATCTTTGAATGAAACCGATGCCGCGGAAAAAATCGTTTCAGCCGTTTGAGTCAAAAAAGCCTCCCGAAAACGGGGGGCTTTTTTAAAGGATACGGCAGTGTTCCAACGCTTTGAAAATACCGTCGTCGTCAACATCCGCCGTAACATAGTCCGCCGCGGCCTTGGCTTCATCTCCCGCGTTCCCCATCGCGACGCCGACGCCCGCGTATTTCAGCATGTCGACGTCGTTGCCCCCGTCGCCGAAGACCATTATTTCTTCCCGCTTAATTCCGTAACGTTCGGCAACCTTTCGGATGCCGACGGGTTTTCCCGCATCTTTGCCGATCACGTTGATCAGCAGGGAAGACCACCTGAGCGCTTTGCATTCGGGCAACAGCTTCATCAGCGGCTTTTCTTCTTCGGGAGTCACATAAACCGTCAGCTGAAATATCTCTTTCGGCAGATTGTCCATATCCGCCAAAACGGGCTTGACGTGCGACATGCCGACCAATTCCAACAGCTCCGATACGCGGGAATCCACCAAATTAAATCGGTTGCCCGCAACCGTTTCGAAACAGCAGGCAATATTGTGTTCCGCCAAATACGGCAAAACGGCGGCGACGGATTTTAAAGGAAACGGGCTTTGATAAATGACGCCGCTTTTATCAAAACAATATTGGCCGTTAAAGGAAACGATGCCGTCAAAATCAAAGTATTCCTTCAGAAAATCGGTATCTTTCGGCGCGCGCCCCGTCGCGACGAACAGCTTTATGCCGTTGGCGCGCAACATTTTCAAAGCGCGGCGCGTCGATTCGGGCATCCGATGCGTTTTAAAGCTGATCAGCGTTCCGTCAATATCGAAAAAGACAGCCTTTATCATTCCGCGCCGTCGTCTTCCCTCGGAGCGTTCAAATCCCTTTGAACCTTTTCGGAAGAAAGCAACGCTTCGATTTTTTCCGCTTCATGTTCGGATTCATCCGCATAAAAGCGGACTTCGGGAGCAACGCGCAAACGCATTTTTTTAGCCAGTATCGTCCTGAAAAAACCGCGCGCCTGATTTAAGGCCTTTGCCAGAACCAAAGCCGTTTCATGATCGCCGCCCAAAGGAAGGACAAAGACCTTGCAGTACGAAAAATCGGGAGACACCCGCGCTTCCATAACGGAAACGGGCGGAATGTCCGACAACTCTTTCGGCACGTTGCCGCACATGAACGTTTCGGCAAAGATATGGCGAATCTGTTCTCCGACGCGCAACTGACGCTGTGAAGGCGGTTTAGAATTGCTTCTCATCCGTTTTGTCCTTAAACGCGGATTTCTTCCAGCTTCGCCGCAACCTCTTCAACCTCGAAGCACTCGACAACGTCGCCTACCGCAATATCGTTATAGTTTTCAAACGACATGCCGCATTCGTAGGTTTCGCGGACTTCCTTCACGTCATCCTTGAAACGTTTCAGCTGAGCCAAAGCTCCCGTATAGATCACGACGTCATCGCGCAACAGGCGGACTTTCGCTCCGCGGCGAACGACGCCCTCGGTAACCATACAGCCCGCGACCTTGCCGACTTTGGAGATTGAAAAGACTTCGCGGATTGATGCGTAGCCGATGATCTTTTCCTTCAGCTCGGGCGCCAACATTCCTTCCAGCGCCGTACGGATATCATCCGCAACGTTATAAATGACGGAATGATAGCGGATCTCAATGCCGTCGCGCTTCGCCAAGTCCCTCGCCTGCGTGTTCGCGCGAACGTTAAACCCGATGATCAAAGCATTGGAAGCCTTCGCCAAAGTAACGTCCGATTCGTTGATTCCTCCGACGGCGGCGTGTAAAACATGAACGCGAACTTTATCGTTTGCAATTTTGTTCAAAGTCGCCGTAATTGCTTCAACGGAACCCTGAACGTCCGCCTTGACGACGACGGGCAACTCTTTGACCTCGCCCGCCTTGATTTTATCAAACATCTGTTCAACGGCGGAACGGGCGCTCTTAACCTGCAGGGCTTCGCGTTCCTTACGCTGGCGGTAGTTGGCGATTTCACGCGCCTTATCTTCGCTTGCAACGACGATAAAGTCGTCGCCCGCGGCGGGCGTGCTCTGGAAGCCCAGAACTTCGACGGGAACGGAAGGCGTTGCTTCCGTCAGACGGCGGCCGCGTTCGTCCATCAAAGCGCGAACGCGCCCCCAATCCTTTCCGGCAACGAATATATCGCCCTGGCGCAACGTGCCGCGCTGAACCAAAACGGTCGCGACGGAACCGCGCCCTTTCTCCATTTTCGCTTCAACGATCGCGCCTTCGGCGGAATGGTTCGGATTGGCTTTCAGGTCTAAAACTTCGGCCTGCAACAAGATTGCTTCAATCAGCTTGTCCAGATTGATGCGCTTTTTCGCGGACACTTCAACCGCCAAAACATCGCCGCCCAGACTTTCGACGACAACTTCATGGCTGAGCAGATCCATACGCACCTTTTCGGGATCGGCTCCCGGAACGTCAATTTTGTTAATTGCGACGACGATGGGAACGTTCGCCGCTTTGGCATGGCGAATGGCTTCAATCGTTTGAGGCATGATGCCGTCGTTCGCCGCGACGACCAAAACGACGATATCCGTCACCTTTGCCCCGCGGGCGCGCATTTCCGTAAAGGCCGCGTGTCCCGGCGTATCAATAAACGTTACGCGCTGGCCGTTTTCCAAACGCACCTGATACGCGCCGATATGCTGCGTAATGCCGCCCGCTTCGTGGCTGGCGACGTCGGTTGAACGCAAGGCGTCCAGCAAAGACGTTTTGCCGTGGTCAACGTGTCCCATAACGGTAACGACGGGCGGACGCGGCAATTTGGCTTCTTCGGGATCGTCGGCGTCGCGCAAACCTTCCTCAACGTCCGCATCGGAAACGCGACGGACGCGGTGTCCCATTTCTTCAACGATGATTTGCGCCGTATCGGCGTCAATCGTTTGCGTAATCGTCGCCATAACGCCCAGCTTCATCAGCTGCTTCACGACGTCGGCGCCGCGCTCGGACATGCGGGAAGCCAATTCCTGAACGGTAATCGTTTCGGGGATGACAACCTCGCGATAGATTTTTTCGGCGGGCTTAGGTTGACCGAACATTTTCTGACGTTCCTTTTCACGGGCGCGTTTGATTGACGCCAAACTGCGTCCGCGTTCGCCGCGGTCGTCGTCCCCGCTCATCAGATTAGACAGGTTGATCCTGCCGCCGCGCCATTTATCTTCGCCGCCGCCCCTGCGGGAATGGCGGCCGTCATCGTCGCGCGCGTCGCGACGCTTCGACGGCATTTTGCGGCGCATATCGGAATCAAAATCGTCCGACGATGCCGAACGACGGGTTTCAAAAGTCCTTTTCGGCGGCTCCTGACGTTGCGGCGCCGGACGGACTTCGGCTTTTTTCGGTTCGGCGACGGGGCGAACAACGGGCGCCGCCTTTTCTTCTTCGGCGCGACGGGCGGCTTCTTTTTCCTCCGCCGCTTTTCTTTCCGCTTCCTCTTTAGCCTTGCGCGCGGCTTCCTCCGCGGCGCGCTTGGCATCTTCCTCGGCCTGACGCTTCGCCTCTTCGTCGGCCTTCATCGCATCCTTTAAGACCTTCAAACGATGCGCCTTTTCGCCGTCAAGTTCGGCAGAGGCGTCCGCCCCCCTGACTTGAACGTGTCCGCGCGCGTCGGTTACGAAAGAACGTTTTTTACGGACTTCGACCTGAACAGGCTTTGATCTGCCGTTAGAAAAGCTCTGATGGACGCGCCCGACCTCGACCGTTTTTTTCAGTTCCAACTTCGGACGGCTCAGCGTCAGAGGAGCATTTGTGTTTTTATCTTTAGCGTCAGTCATTCTGAACAAGCCTCTATATTCAATCGTTAAACGTTCGTTTCTTTTCAAAAGCCATACACCGCTTTGCTTCGGCGATAAACGCGTCCGTTGCGCCGCCGGGCTTCAGTCCCGTATGGATGCCGTGCTCCCGCCCCAAGGCATGAGCCGTTTCCCCGCTTGACAAAAAGTAAAGAACGGAAACGTCCTTTGCCAAACGGAGAATCTTTTCCCTGCCGTCGTCCGCGCCGTCCTCGGCCTCTAACAACCAGGCCAGTTTACCCTTTCGCAGGGCGTCCGCGACTTTCTCAAAGCCCGAAACGACCAGTCCCGCCTTTTTCGCCACGCCGAGCAAATCCGCGCAACGGCGTCGGAAAAGCGCCCGCACCCGTTCAACCAAGTCGTCCGGGTAAGTTACTTTACTCCCCGCCGCCTTTGCAAACAAGCCTTTTGTCATTGCGGTTTGCACCGCGTCGGCGTCCGCGCGCACCCATATTCCCCTTCCGGGAAGTTTGTTTGCCAAATCGGGGACAAGCTCGCGGTCGGGAGATACGCAAAAACGGATCAGCTCCCGTTTCGGAAAGGTTTTTCCCGAAACGATGCAGCGCCTGACCGTTTCCGCCTTATCCGCCTTCAAAGAGGCTTCCGAGATTGCGGAAGCCTCCCCGTTTTCAAAGTCAGGCTTTGGGGTTGCCGTCTTCGTCAAACCAGTGCTCCCGCGCCTTCATGATCAATGCGTCGGCATCGTGGGCGGTCATCGTGTCTTCGCCCAGAATGTCCAACAGCTCGTCGTTCGCCAGATCGGCGAAATCATCCAGCGTCTTGATGCCTTTTTCCGCCAGCTTGACGATCATTGCCTGCGTCAGCCCTTCAAAATTGATCAGGCTTTCGTCAACGCCGAGTTCTTTGCTCTTAACGGCGAATTCGGCGTTTTGCTTTTCAACGAATGCCTTGGCGCGGTTTTGCAGCTCCGCCGCCAAATCTTCGTCAAACCCTTCAATGGAAGAGATGTCCTCCGTGGGAACGAAAGCGACTTCCTCAACGGAAGTAAAGCCTTCGGCGACCAACAGATGCGCGATCATATCGTCGACGTCCAAAGCGTCCATAAACATCCGGGTACGGACTTTGGCTTCGCTCTGGCGGCGTTCGGATTCTTCGGCCTCCGTCAGAATATCAATGTACCAGCCCGTCAGCTGAGAAGCCAGACGGACGTTCTGACCGCGGCGGCCGATCGCCAAAGACAGCTGGTCGTCGGGAACGACGACTTCAATGCGGTGAGCTTCCTCGTCCAGAACGACCTTGACGACTTCGGCGGGCGCCAAAGCGTTGACAATGAACGTCGCCGCGTCGGGAGACCATTGGATAATGTCAACTTTTTCGCCCTGCAACTCGGTTACGACGGCCTGAACGCGCACGCCGCGCATGCCGACGCACGCGCCGACGGGATCAATGGAAGAATCCGTCGCCGTAACCGCCATCTTTGCGCGGGAACCGGGATCGCGGGCAACGGCCTTGACCTCGATCACGCCGTCATATATTTCGGGAACTTCCTGAGCGAACAGCTTCGCCATAAACTGGGGATGCGTGCGGGACAGGAAGATCTGCGGGCCGCGGGGTTCCTGACGGACGTCCATAATATAAGCGCGGATGCGGTCGCCGTTATGGAATATTTCGCGGGGAATCAATTCGTCGCGACGCAACAGAGCCTCGGCGCGGCCCATGTCAACGATGACGTTACCGCCTTCGACGCGTTTGACGATGCCGTTGCAGATCTCGCCGACGCGATCCTTGTATTCGTTATACTGGCGCAGGCGTTCGGCGTCGCGAACCTTCTGAACGATAACCTGTTTTGCCGTCTGGGCCGCAATGCGCCCGAAATCATCAATCGGAGGCAGGGGATCAATGATAAAGTCGCCGACCTTCAGGGACGGGTCTTTTTTGACGGCGTCCGCCAAAATGATCTGGGCCGCTTCGTTTTCGACGTTTTCGGGGCCTTCGACGACCTCGACGTAACGCGCCAAACGAATTTCGCCCGTTTTGCGGTCAATCGTCGCGCGGATATCGTGTTCCTGGCCGTATTTCGAACGCCCGGCCTTTTGGATGGCGAATTCCATCGCCGTCAGGACTTCGTCTTTTTCAATGCCCTTGTCGCGGGCGACCGCATCGGCGACCTGCAAAAGTTCGGGACGCGGTAAAGCTGCCGTATGTTCCATGTTCAGTCTTTCCTTAAACAAATTATTCGTCGTCCGACGGCGCGAAAGCCTCGATCAGCTCGTCCGTCAGCAAAAGTTTCGCCTTGGCAATGTCGGCGAAAGGAATTTTTATGTCTTCGCCTTCAAACGCCAAAACGACGTCTTCTCCGTCCGTTCCCCGCAAGCGCCCGGAAAACCGTTTGCGCCCGTTCAAAAGAACGGAGGTTTCGACTTTGGCTTCAAAACCTTTGAATCTTTCAAAATCGGCAAGTTTCACCAAAGGGCGGTCAAGCCCGGGAGAGCTGACCTCCAAGGAATAATTGCCTTCAATCGGATCTTCTTCGTCCAAAATCGGAGAAATCGCTCGGCTCAGATCGGCGCAGTCCTCAACCGTCATCGGCTTTCCGTCCCTGCGTTCCGCCATGACCTGCAAAGTTTTGCGCTTTTCGCCGCCGCTGAGCATCAAACGAACGATATCATATCCCATCCCGTTGAACACGGGTTCAAACAAAGCATTCAATTTTTCGTTCAGCGTCAACGCTTTTCTCCTGCCTTCGGTATAAAAAAAAGCGGGCTTTTCAGCCCACCCTCACAACTCCGTATCGGACCATAAGAATGTATCTGTCAAGAGTTGTACCAAACGCCTTAACGGGAATCAAGTCCTTTTTTCGGAGTCCTGAAAATGATAATACGCCCCCAGCCCCGACGTAACCAAAAATTCCCGAATGTTTTCCGGGACGTTGCGCAAAACGCGGATCAGGTTCCGCTTCGCCGCTTCTTCGCATGCGACGATCAGCATTCCCGCCGCCGCGGCGTCAACCGAAGAACATTCGGAAAGCTCAAAAACCGTTTGCGGTTCGGGTTGACGGCGAATTTGCATAAAAATGTCGAAAAAAATTCCCTCGTCCGCGGCGGAAAAATCGCCGACAAGTTTAAATTCGCGCTCGGTTGCCGTCGCCTTGACCGAATATTTCATCTATTTACGCCTAAACGTCAGATAAACGGGCTTTTTCCCTTGAGCCAGCGCTTTTTGTTCGTAGCGCGTCGGCACCCAGTCGGCGGGAGGTTTCCGCCAATCGTCCGCCCGTTCCGCCGTCCATTCGAAATCCTGCGATTTCATCAGATGTTCCAAAGACCAGCGGATATATTTCATATCGTCGCTGGCAACGCGCAATTCGCCGCCCGACTTTAGCAAGCGCGACAAAACGGGAAGATTCTTCGGCCCGATGAAGCGGCGCCCCCAATGCTTCCTTTTCGGCCACGGATCGGGAAAAAGAACGTAAATACGGTCAAAAGAACCGTCCTTAAAATGCGGAAACAGATCCCTGACGTCTTCGTCGTAAACGCGGACGTTATCGGTACGCCCGTCCGCAAGCCCGACGTTTTCGGGAGCAAGGTTTCCCTTGCCTTCCGTCCCGCTCAAATGCGCCAGCAGGCTCGTCACGCCGTTCACGAAAACCTCTGCGCCGATGAAACCCGTTTCGGGACGGCGGCGGGATTGTTCCGCCAGATGCTCGCCGCCGCCGAAACCGACCTCAAGCCAAACTTCGTTCGGCGAAAAAGAAAACTCGTCCGCAGGATTAACCGTTTCGCCGTCCCCGAACGAACGCAACCGAACCTTCGGCAGAAAAGCTTCCAAAAGAACAACGCGGGAGGCTTTCAGTTTTTTCCCCTTCCTCCTGCCGTAAAAACGGTTTTCCTTATAGTTCTGAGTTTCCATTCGCCCCTTCCCGTATCAAAAGGCTGCCTTCAACGTTTCCGCCAAATCCGTTTTTTCCCAAGGAAAGGCGCCCTCAACGTCGGGAACGCGCCCGAAATGGCCGTAAGAAGAGGTCGCGGAATAAATCGGACGGTTCAGCTTTAAATGCGTACGGATGCCGCGCGGGCTCAGATCCATCACTTCGGGAAGCATCGCCGTCAGACGGGCTTCGTCAACCTTTGCCGTCCCGAACGTATTGAGGTAGACCGCCAAAGGTTTGGCAATGCCGATGGCGTAAGCCACTTGTATCAGCGCCTTGTCCGCCAGCCCCGCCGCAACGATGTTTTTTGCCAGATAACGCGTCGCGTACGCCGCCGAACGGTCAACCTTCGTCGGGTCCTTTCCCGAAAAGGCGCCGCCGCCGTGCGCCACCGCGCCGCCGTAAGTATCGACGATGATCTTGCGTCCCGTCAGCCCCGTATCGCCGTCGGGGCCGCCGATCACGAAACGCCCCGTCGGATTGACGTAAAATTTATTTTCGGCGGGAAACCAGCCTTCGGGCATAACTTTTTTAACGACGCCGCGAACCGTTTCACGAATTTCTTCATAAGAAACTTTGTCGTCGTGCTGCGTCGAAACGACTACCGTATCCACATCAACGGGAATATCGTTTTCATAACGCAACGTTACCTGACTTTTCGCGTCGGGACGCAGCCAACCGACTTCTCCCGACCGGCGCATACGAGCCAATTCTTTTAATATTTTATGAGAAAGCGCGACGGGAGCCGGCATCAATTCCTGTCCCGCCAGTTCGTTTGACGCATAACCGAAAATTATGCCTTGGTCGCCCGCGCCTTCTTCCTTTGTTTCGGAAGCGTCAACGCCCATGGCGATGTCGGCGGATTGGGCGTGCATATAATTTTCAAGCGTCAGCGTCCGCCAATCGAATCCCGCGCCTTCATAGCCGATGTCGCGTACCTTGGCGCGAACGGTTTCTTCGATTTTTGATCCGTCAAAAGTATCGGGCAAGCGAAATTCGCCGCACAAAACGACCCTGTCGGTCGTCGCCACGGTTTCGACGGCGGCGCGGGCTTGCGGGTCGACGGAAAGAAAAAGATCCAAGAGCGCGTCGGAAATACCGTCGCATACTTTGTCGGGATGCCCTTCGGATACGGATTCACTGGTGAAAAGATAACTTTTCTGCATAAATGTACTCCTCATGTCCAAAATAATAACGCCCCCTATGTATAAAACACGGAGGGCGTTTTGCAAAGACTTTTATACCGGCTTATGAATTTCCTTCGTTTTCGCCTTCTTCGCCTTCAACTTCGTCAGCGCAGGATTTCGCCAGGGATTTGACAAGCTCAAACACCTTGCGGGCAACCGTGCGATCCTGAATTTTATAATAAGCGCGAACCAGCTCCAGCGTTTCGCGTTTGCTCATCGGATCGTAATGGAAATTTGCGGGTTCCTCGGCCAGACCGACGGCGCCGGCCAGTTTGCGGGGGCTGCGTTCCGCAACGCCTTCGTTCATTTCCTCAAAGAAAAAGCCGATAGGCACTTCCAAAACCTTGCTGATATCGAACAAACGGCTGGCGCCGATGCGATTCAGTCCGCGTTCATACTTCTGCACCTGCTGGAACGTCAGTCCGATGGCCTCGCCCAGCTTTTCCTGACTCAAGCCCAACAGCGTGCGGCGCAGTTTTACTCTGGACCCGACATGGACGTCGATCGGATTGGGAGATCCGTCTTCGGTACGTCCGCGGGATGATCTTCTGACTACTTTATTCATAATGAGCCTCTCTTGTTTATTCCTTTACCCCTGTCAAGGGTAGCGGTGCATCCTATCGTAGATAAGAGCATAAAATCAAGCGTTTTATGACTTGTCGGGAAAAAATCCGTCCGACGAAAACGCCGTCAGGCCACGCTCTCATTTTAAGAGAATAGTATCTTGTATCAAAAAATCAATAGAAATGCAAAAGAATATGTTTCAATTGCCTTATGTGTTAAATTTTGAAATTTTCCTTTCCGTTTGGATTCGTTCACGCTATTTTTTGTATATGACGGAAAGCGGATTGCTTATTTCAAAAGTATTCTGGCCGGCGTTTTTTTACCCGAAAACGCTGGCCGCCGTCTTTGTTTTTCCTTTAATACTGTCCGTTTTTCTTGCCGTTCGCCTGTTGCGCGCGAAAAAAAAGTTGCGGCGCGCGAAAAGTTCCCTGCATGTTTGCGAAGAAGCTTTGGAAGCCCTGCCCGACGGATGCTATATGTGGATATATGACGAGGTCGGCTTTTTGACAAAAACGCTCTGTTCGCGGCGGCTGGCCGTCATGTTGGGATTAAGCGGCGGGTTCGATTCCCCCTTCGAAGCGCTGACGGAGCGTTTCCGCCTCGAGGATGCGGAAGCTCTTTCCGAAGCGTTGCGTCAAATGCGCGATGACGGCTCCGCATTTTCCATAGAAGCGAAAAACGTCTCCGAAACGGCGGCTTATCTGATTGGCGGATTTCGCCAAACGGCGGAGAACGAACGCCCTTTGCTGGACATCATTTGGGTGCGGGACGTTACGGAGGAAGAAAAAAAATACAGGGAGCTGAGCGCGGAATGCGGCGAACAGAAAAAACGCCGCGCGTTTTTGGAGCAGGCTTTCGACGCTTTGCCCTTCCCTGCGTGGATGAGGAACGAAGACCTGCAGATCGTGTTTTGCAATCCCGCCTACGCCCGCGCCGTCAACGCCCCTTCAACCGAACAGGCCGTCCTGACGGGTGGAGAACTCGTTTACGAAAAATCCCCCAGAGAAGCGCGCATTCTTGCCGCCGCCGCCCGCGCTTCGGGCAAAGAACACAAAGCCGCCGAATTCGTCGTCATTGGCGGAAAAAGGAAACGCATCGAAGTTTCCGAAATCCCCCTGCCGCCCGAAACAGACACGTTCAGAAGCCGCACGCTCGGCTTCATTCGCGACGTTACGACGGAACAGGATTTGAGGGAAGAGCTGCAAAACCACATCGATTCCCATAACGGCGTTCTGGAACATTTGAAAACGGCCATCGCCGTATTCAACATGGATATGCGCCTGCAGTTTTACAACACTTCCTTCCTGCGCCTGTGGGATCTGGAAGAAGAATGGTTGGACGGATCGCCGACGTATTCCGCTTTTTTGGATCTCTTGCGCGAAAAACGGCGTCTGCCCGAAAACAGGGATTTTCGCGCGTATAAAACTCAGGAACTGCGATATTTTTCAACGCTCGTGTCCGCCAAAGAAGACATCATGCATCTGCCTTCGGGCATGACGTTGCGCCGCATGCTGACTCCGCATCCTCTGGGCGGGTTGCTGATCACATACGAAGACGTCACGGGACACCTGAGCATGGAGCGTTCCATGACGGTTCTGAGCGAAACGCAATGCATGCTGATCAATCAAATGCGCGAAGGTATTTTGGTCTTCGGCAGCAACGGACGATTACGCCTGGCGAACAAAGCTTATGCCCGATTGTGGAATTTTACGCCCCCCGATTACAGAAAAACGCCGCCTTCCGTAACGGAACTTATCGAACACCAAAAGAGCTTTTTTGAAAACGACGGCGACTGGGAAGCCCTGAAAGAACAGCTTTTAGGCGTCGTTACCTCTCATACGGGCGAATTTTTCCAGATCCTGCGTCCCGACGGAAAAACGATCGAATTCAATGCCGTCGCCCTTCCCGACGGCGGCACGTTCGTTTCTTTCTTCGACGTATCGAACGAAGAGCGGAACTCCGCCCTTTTAACGGAAAAGGAAGATTTGTTGTCGCGCTACAGGCAAACGGCCGTTCAGGCGGACGAATTGCGATCCTCTTTTGTCAAAGAGCTGAAATCGGAAATGCGCGCGCCTTTGGACGCCCTGAGCGAAGCATCGGCAACTCTGGCGGCGGGAAATCCCAAATCCCGAACCAAAGAAGAAAAAACGGCCTTGCAAAAACTGAAAAACGCTTCGGAAATGCTGCGGTCACTGCTGGAAGACATGACGGATTTGGCGCTGATCAAGGCGGGCTCAAACGTTCTTGAGCTGGAATCCGTCAACGTTCCCGAGCTGATAAAAACCGCCGCAAACGCCGTTAAAGAAAAGGCGAAAGCCCGGAGCATCACGCTGAAAACGCATTGCCCCAAATCTTTTCCGCCGCTCGGCGCCGATAAAAAACGGCTGAAGCAGGTTTTGTTTTTCCTTTTAAACGATGCCCTTGATTCGTCGTATAAGGGCGGAACCGTCGTTTTAAAAGCGGAACAAAAAAAGGAAAACGGCGAAAGACAACTCTGCATCAGCATTTCCGAATCCTCTCTCGATCTGGAAGGGCGCCCCGAAACGCCTCCCCCTTCGGGCGAGGGCTTCGCGGAAACATTGATCCGCAGTCTGGTTGAAATGCACGGCGGCCGGCTGGAAAAATCGGACAGGAACGGCGCGAAAGAAACGCGCATCCTTCTGCCCTTGCGCTGAAATGCTCCTCTTGATTTATTTTTGTCAAAATTTTCGGAAAAATATTTATTTTTCACTTTGATTTGTGTAAAATAAAATTGTGCTAAGAAAGCATTTTGAAAGGTTAGAAAAATGGAAAACAATCAAAGAAAACGTCCTCGCATCGATTTTTCCCGCGAAGAAATGGGATGGATCCAAAAGCGGATCAATCCCGCCGCTCTGCGTAAGCGGCAGGAGGGCGGCGTCTTTGACAACACGGCGCGCAGCGACGCGGTTTTGTACCGCGACGAAAAGGCGGCCCGCCGCGCGGAAGAACGCGCCCATGCCGAAAAAATCAACCGCGATATAAATAGGGAAAGCGAAAATGCTTCCAAGAAATCGTTGGAACAGGAACGCCTGACCGTCGAGCGCCAGATTCGCGAGGGTCTGGACATCAGAAACAACATATTGAATCAGGAAAAACGCTTGGGAATCGACGGCGCCCTGTCTTACAGCGAATTGGAACGCGCTCAAATGTCGCGGACATTGGTCGGAAAAAGAAACCCGCTGAAAGGCAAGAAAAAAGATTTGGAGGTCCTGGGCAAATCAAAAAGGAAACGGCGCACCAGACGCCCCAGCGAACGCAAGACCGACCGCCTGTTGCAAGCAAAGCTTGACCGCCTGCGCAAACAGGGGCGCGCGAAGGTCAAAGCCAATCTGAAAAACCGCGAAGCCAAAAAAGACTTGGTCGTTACGTTGGACGGAAAGAAAATAAATATTGACCGTCTGCGCGGGACGGGTAAATATAGCTCACCTGCACAAAGACGGGAACATGATTCCGGCAGACAGGCCATGAAGGCGGAACGCGTAAAACGGGCGCGGATGCAAATGCAGATCCGCAAACGGGACGAAAATACGCGTTAAAAGCTTTCTGTGTTTAAAGGAATCTTTCGTTTTTTCAGGGGCAACGGATAACCATCGTCCGTTGTCCCTTGCTTTATCAAAAAGGGCCGGGATATGAGCTTTTTGTTGCGTATCGTACTTCTGTTGGTCGGTTTGGTCGGATCATACGTCGGAAGTTTAAGCTTTAACGAAAACAACGGCGTCGATTTTGCCATCGGCGGAATGGGACTGTTGGTCGCCGTCGTATGCTTTTTCTTCTTGGCAAAGGGATTATGGCGGATATTGGGATGCCTGACGACGTTCATCATTGTGGCCGTAATCGTCGGCGTCATTTTCTATTTTGTCAGCGGTTCCGACCTGCTGAATAAATTTTTGAACAAAGGTAACGAGCCCCCCGCGACAACGGTTCAGCCCGCCGCTCTTCCCGTTCAGGGACAGCCGCCTCAAAGCGCGGCGAACGGCATGATCAGCCGGGCCGCTCCGATGATTCAAGCCTTGGGCGGCGCGACGCCCCAACAGGCGCAACCCGTTCCGCAGGCTCAACCGATGCCGCAACAGCAACCCGTCATCAAGGGGCCCGTCAATTCAATCGCCAGCGGCGACCGTTTCCGCATCGGAAACCAATGGATCCGCCTTTTCGGCGTCGCCGCGCCCGACATTAACCAAACCTGTACGGACGACCACGGCAGGGCGTTCAACTGCGGTTATACGGTCGCCCGAAAGCTCAAAGATCTGTTAGGCAGCGACGAGGTAACCTGTACCGTCATGACGGTATCGGCTCAAGGCGCCGTTTCGGCCCGTTGCTCCATTGACCGGTACGATCTGGGAGCCGTTTTGGTCGAAGCGGGATGGGCCGTCGCCTTGCGCGACGTTTCGCCCGTTTACATCCCCTATGAAGACACCGCACGGCAAAAGCAAAGCGGCCTGTGGGCGGGGCAGTTTTATATGCCGTGGGAATGGGCCGCCCAGCAACGGCAAATGGCGGAGGAACGCCAAAACGTCAAGATTCCCGACCCTCCTCCCGTTCCGAAGAAAAAAGGGAAAAGCATCTTTGATGTTTTCTAGGTCGTGATTTCTTTTCCGTCGCTTTCCCAAACAGAATTAGAGCTTCTTGCCGCGCGAATCGCCGAAGCCTGCGCAACGCGGGACGTTATTGCGCTGTACGGCGACCTCGGCGCCGGAAAGACCGTTTTTTCACGCGCGTTTATCCGTTCCCTCGGATTGCCGGACGAAGACGTCCCCAGCCCGACGTTCACGCTGGTTCAAACGTATGACGGAGAAAAAAAGGACGGGACGCCCCTAACGGTATGGCATTTCGACCTGTACCGCATAAAAAGCGCCGAAGAAATTTACGAACTGGGATTTGAAGACGCTCTTTCCGACGGCGTTTGCCTGATCGAATGGCCCGAACGGGCGGAGCGGCTGTTGCCGAAAAACCGATTGGAAATCGCCGTTCGGGCGGCGGAAAACGCAAATGCCCGCCGCATCGACATAACGCCGTGCGGAAAAACATGGGAAAACAGACTGGATCGGATAAAAAGATGAAAGACCGCGAGGAATTAGCCGCCGAATTTTTACGCGCGAACGGATGGGGAGATGCGGAACGCCGCGTGCTGGCCGCCGATGCGTCATTCAGACGCTATGACAGGCTGTTTTCAAAGGACGGCGAAACAATGGTCTTCATGGATGCTCCGCCTCCCATGGAAAACGTCCGCCCCTTCCTCAAAGTTGCCCGCGCGCTGGAAAACAACGGCTACAGCGCGCCGCATCTGTACGCCGCAGACGAGGAAAACGGCTTCGTTTTATTGGAGGATTTCGGCGATTCCACATATACCCGCCTGTTAAACGCGGGCGAAAACGAAGAAAGCCTGTACGCTTTGGCGGTCGACGTTTTGGCGGACATGCATTCGAAACCCGAAAAAGACGTCGTCCCCGAAGGTCTTCCGCTTTATGACGACGAAGCTCTGTTAAAGGAAGCGATGCTGTTTCCCGACTGGTTTATGCCCGCGGCGTTCGGCCGTCAAACGGATAAGGAAATCGCCGATGAATATGCCCTGTTATGGGAAGAAATCTTTCCTCTCGCGCGCGAAGTGCCGCAAACTATGGTGTTGCGCGATTACCACGTTGACAATCTGATGCGCCTGAACGGACGGACGGGCGTCAGGGCGTGCGGGCTTTTGGATTTTCAGGATGCTTTGCACGGCGCGGTTTCGTACGACGTCATGTCGCTGATGGAAGACGCGCGGCGCGACATATCGCCCGAATTGTTTGTCAAAATGCGGGACCGTTATTTAGACGCCATGGGCGGACGGATTCCCGACAAGGAAAAGTTTTTGACGTCCTGGGCCGTTTTGGCGGCGGGACGGCACGCCAAAGTTCTCGGCATTTTCGTGCGCCTGTGCGTCCGCGACGGCAAGCCGCGCTATTTGCATCACATTCCGCGTTTGTGGCGTTTGCTGGAACGGGCGCTGGAACATCCCGCCTTAAGCGGTTTAAAGTTATGGTTTAACAAATACATCCCCCCCGAACAAAGAGGAATTCCCGAATGCCTGCTGATCAAATAAGAAAAGCGATGATTCTGGCGGCGGGACGGGGCACGCGGATGAAGCATCTGACGGACGCTCTGCCGAAACCGTTGGTGCGCGTCGCGGGAAAGCCGCTGATTGATTATGTATTGGACAAGGCAAAAGCGGCAGGCGTTTCCGAATGTGTCGTCAATTTGTGCTATTTGGGAGAAGCGATCCGTTCCCGCTTGGAAAAACGGACGGATATGACGTTTTCGTTTTCCGTCGAGGAACAAGCTCTTGAAACGGGCGGCGGCGTTAAAAAGGCTCTGCCTTTATTAGGGAATGAGCCGTTTTTTGTTTTGAATTCGGATCCGCTGTGGACGGAACCGGCCGAGCCCGCTTTGGAACGTTTGAAAAAGGCGTGGGATCCCGAAACGGCGGATGCCGTTTTGATGCTTCAACCGATGGCGCGCGTTTTCGGACACGACGGCACGGGAGATTATTTCATCGAAAACGGAAAGCCCCGCCGCCGCATCGCGGGAGAAACATCCGCGCCGTACGTTTTCGCGGGAGCGCAGATCCTGTGCCCGCGACTGTTTGACGGTTCTCCCGACGGAAAGTTCAGACTGACGGAGCTGTATGACAAAGCCGAAAAGGCGGGGCGGTTGAAGTGTATCGTCCACGACGGCGATTGGTTCCACGTCGGTACGCCCGAAGCGGCGGAACTGGCGGAAAAGGTTTTCGGAGGCGGCCATTTCGGATAAGCGCGTTTTCAGCATCAGTCCGCTGTATTCGTTTGCGGACGTTTTAAGCGAGGAGCTTTTAAGGGAAAGCGGCGGCAATCCTTCCGTTTTGGCTAAATACGCCGTTTTTTTGCCGACCCGCCGCGCCTGCAAAACCGTTCAGGACGCTTTTTTGCGCCAAAGCGGCGGCAAACCCGTCCTTCTGCCCCGCCTGATTCCTTTCGGCGGCATTGACGGCGAAGAAACGGAAACGTCGCTGATTTTGGCGGGAAAAGATGACGACATACCGCCCGCGATTTCTCCTTTGCGCCGAAAACTGCTTTTAATGCGCCTGATCCGCAGAAATCCGGAAGCGAAAAATCTGAGCGCCGAAAAAGCGCTTCGGCTGGCGGAAGCCCTCTGCGCTTTTTTGGACCAGTCCTATATTGAACGAATGCCTTTCGAACGCTTGGAAAGCCTTGTTCCCGACGAATTTGCCGAACATTGGCAGGACATCCTGAAATTTTTGGAAACGGTAACCTTTTACTGGCCGCAGATCTTAAAAGAACAAGGATTTATTGACCCCGCCGACCGCCAGTCCCGCCTTTTTAAGGCTCAAGCCGATCTGTGGCTCGAAACGCCGCCGCCCTATCCCGTGATCGCCGCGGGATCAACGGGGTCGCAACCCGCAACGGCGGATTTTCTGAACGCCGTCGCTTCTTTGCCGAACGGTCGCGTCATACTGCCCGGACTTGATCTGATCTCCGACGACGAGGCTTTAAAAGGACTGGAAGCGACGCATCCGCAGTACAATATGATGAACCTGCTGAAAAAAATGGGCATAACGCGCAAAGACGTCAAACCCTTCGGCAGGGAAGAAGGAAAAACGCCGTCCGAGCGCCTGCGCCTGATTTGCGAAGCGATGCGTCCCGCCGAAACGTCGGATGCGTGGCGAAAAATAAAACCGTTCGATAAATCGGCGTTGGAAGGCGTAATGCGTTTGGATTGCCCGACGGTGCGGGACGAAGCTCTGACAATCGCCCTGATCCTGCGCGACACGCTGGAAACGGCGGGAAAAACCGCAGCCCTGATCACGCCCGACAGAACGCTCGCACGGCGGGTGATTGCGGAAATGGCGCGCTGGAACGTCGTTTTGGACGATTCGGCGGGGACGCCTTTATCAAAAACGCCTCTCGGAACGTATCTGTCTTTGGTATTGCAGGCGGCGGCGGACAACGTTTCCCCTTATTCCCTGCTTGCCTGTCTGAAACATCCTTTGGCAACGGGCGGAAAGCCTCAGGGCGAATTCAGAACCCTTGTCCGCAAGTTGGAAATCTCTTCTCTGCGCGGCAAACAGACGGGCGACGGCTTTGACGGATTGAAAGTATCGGCAAACGACGATCCCGATGCGGCCGCCCTCGCCGAAACGCTTGAAAAGGCGCTGGGCGAACTGACGTCGCTGATGCAATCCGCCGAAAAACGCCCGCTTGCGGAGTGGCTCAACGCACATTTGAAAGCGGCGGAAACGCTGGCGCAAAGCGCGGACAGGACGGGAGCCGAACGCCTGTGGAAGGCTGAAGCGGGCGAAGTCGCCGTATCTTTGTTCAACGGCCTCAAAGAAGAATCGGAAATCGCCGAACCGCTTTCCGCCTTTGAATACGCCGGCCTGATCAATTCCTTTATGTCCTCGGTGCCGGTCCGTTTAAAATACGGCATGCATCCGCGCATTGACATCCTGGGATCCATGGAGGCGCGCCTGATCCGTCCCGACGTATTAATCTTGGGCGGGTTAAACGAAGGCACATGGCCCCAAACGCCCCCCGCAGACCCGTGGCTGAGCCGTCCGATGCGTCGGGAATGCGGATTGCCTCCTTTGGAAAGAAAGATCGGGCTGGCCGCTCATGACTTCGCCCAAGCCTTTTGCGCGCCGAACGTTATCATTACCCGCGCGCTGAAAGACGGCGGAACGCCGACGGTTCCGTCGCGCTGGCTGAGACGGCTGGACGCCGTGCTGTCGTCGTCAAACCTTTCGATGAACGGCGGCGAATGGAACAAATGGGCGGAACGCTTCGATGCCCCCGAAAAGTTCGAAACGATCGCGCCGCCCGCGCCGAAGCCTCCCGTTTCCGCCCGTCCGCGCCGATTGTCCGTTACGCGGATTGAAACGTGGATGCGCGATCCGTATTCGATCTATGCCCGTTACATCCTGAACTTAAAGCCCTTGGACGACATTGAAGAAGCGCCGACCCCCGCCGACGTCGGCGACTTGTTGCACAAAGCGGCGGAAACGTTTTGTTCGCTTTATCCGTCTTCCCTGCCCGACGATGCCGAAAAAATCATTTCGGACATCGGCGAACGGCTGATCCGAACACTAAATTTTCCCGTCAAAGCCGCCGCGTTCTGGCATCCGCGCATCCGCCGCGCCCTGTTATGGTTCGTCGGGCAACAGCGGCAACGCATCGGCAACATCAGGCATATCCTTTGCGAATGCGACGGCAGCGTCAGATTTGACGCCCCCGCGGGCGAATTTGAACTGTTCGGCCGCGCCGACCGTATCGATTTGCTCAAAGACGGTTCCGCCGCCGTTTTGGATTATAAAACGGGTATTCTCCCCTCAAAAAAGACGATTGACGCCGGCTATGCGCCGCAGTTGCCCTTAGAAGCGCACATCCTGCTCCGCGGCGGCTTTAAGGACGTTCCCGTTCCCGAAAAAGGGGTCGCTTTGGAATACTGGCGCCTGCGCGGCGCGGAAGACGGCGGCGAAACAAAGCAGTTGCCCGAACCCGAAGAAAAAATAGAGCGCATCGCCGACAATTTAAAGGAATTGGTTGCAAAATTCGATTCCGAAGAAACGCCTTATCTGGCGACGCCCAATCCCGCTTTCAGCCTGAAATACACCGATTACGACCATTTGGCGCGCACGGCGGAATGGAGCGTCGTCAAAACGTCCGAGGACGCGGAGGACAACGAATGAACGCGAACGATCCGAACGAACTTCAAAGGACGGCGGCGGCTCCCGACGCTTCGGCATGGGTTGCGGCCTCGGCAGGATCGGGTAAAACGAAAGTTTTGTCCGACCGCGTGTTAAACCTGTTGCTTGACGGAACGCCGCCCGAAAAGATACTTTGCCTGACCTTTACGCGCACGGCGGCGGCGGAAATGGCCAATCGCATAACGGAAATTCTGGCAAGATGGGCAACCGCCGAAGAAAGCGCGCTTGAAGCCGACTTAACCGCTTTGTCGGGCAAAACGCCCGACGCGAAAACAACAGAAAAAGCCAAACGCCTGTTCGCCCGCCTGCTGGATGCCCCCGGCGGCATGAACATTATGACGATTCACGGATTTTGCCAGTCTTTACTTAAACGATTTCCCGTAGAGGCGGGCGTTTCGCCGCAATTCGACGTTTTGGACGAACAGGGCGCTTCCGAACTGATCGAACGCGCCGAAGAAGACGTGTTGAGCCGCCCCGAATTTGCCGAACCCCTTGATACCGTTTCGGCGATGACGACCGAAGACGGATTCGCAAGCGTTTTAAAAGACATGACTTTTCACTTGCGCGAAACGGAAGAATTGGCGCGGCGCTGCCCGACGGAAGAAGCCCTGAAACGGGAATACGCGAAAGCCTTCGGCCTTCCCGAAGACGCTTCGGAAGAAAGTCTGACGGCGGATTTCTGCCGCCTTGACGCGTCGCGGGAAAATGCGATGAGAACCGCTGCCGCAATTCTGGCGGCGGGAACGGGCGTCACCGACAAAAAAAACGCCATGAATATCGAAGAATTCCTTAACGCGAACGAAAGCAAACGCAAGGAAAACTGGCGCAAATACGCGCGTTGTTTTTTAACGGCCGATTTTTCAAAAATTCGGGACGGATTGACGCATAAGGGGACGGAAGCCGCCGAAGACACGATGCGCGAAGAAGCGGCGCGCGTTCTGGCATTTTGCGACGCCCTGAAAAGCGCGACCCTTTTAAAGGCGTCGCTGGCTCTGGTCAGGATCGGCATCGCGGTCATGCGCCGTTACGCCGAATTGAAAAACGAACGCTCGGTCGCGGATTACGACGACCTGATCGCGGCGGCGCGGCGTCTGTTGGAAAAATCGGGCGCGGCGGCATGGGTACTGTTCAAGCTGGACGGCGGCATTGACCATATTTTGGTTGACGAAGCCCAGGATACCAGCCCCGACCAATGGGCCGTCGTGCGCGCTTTGGCCGAAGAATTTTTCGCGGGCGACGGTGCGCGCCGATCGGACAGAACGATATTTGCCGTCGGCGATAAAAAACAATCCATCTACAGTTTTCAGGGCGCCGACCCCGACGAATTTGAACGGATGCGCGCCTTTTTCCGAAAAAAAGCCGAAGACGCGGGTAAAAAATGGCATGACGTGCCGATGTACATTTCTTTCCGCTCGACGCCCGCCGTTATTGAATTAGTCAACCGCACGCTTAAAAATCCCGAAGCCGCGCGCGGCGTCCTGAACGACGGAGAAGACGCGACGCATCTGTCCCGACGAAAGGGACAGGCGGGACTGATCGAGATCTGGCCGCCCGAAAAAGCGGCGGAAGGCGATACGCCGGAAATCTATACGAAGCCCGTTGAGCAGATCGTCGTCAAAAACGCTTCGACGCGATTGGCGGAAAAGATCGCGAAAAAAATCGCCGCCATGATAAACGCCAAGGAACGCCTGCCTTCATTAGGACGTCCGATACGCGCGGGCGACGTTTTAATTCTGGTGCGCCGCCGCAACGCGTTCGTTGAAGAACTTTCCCGCGCCTTAAAAGCCCTGAACATCCCCGTATCGGGCGTTGACCGTTTAAAAATAACGTCCCATATCGCCGTAAAGGATTTGGCGGTATTGGGCGATTTTCTCCTGCTGCCCGAAAACGATCTGGCTTTGGCGACCGTTTTGCGCTCTCCGCTGTGCAACGTGTCCGAAGACGATCTGTTCAAGCTGGCTTACGACAGAAAAAATCAAACGCTTTTAACGCGGCTGGCCGCATATAAGGGCGAGCCCGAAACGGCTTTGGGCAAAGCCTACGTTTTTTTAAGCGATCTTTTAAATCGCGCGGACAAAATGCGCCCGTTCGAACTTTATTCTTACGTTTTGGGCGCCTGCGGCAAAAAGAAGGCCTTTCTGTCCCGTTTGGGGTATCAGGCGGCGGACGCCTTGGATGAATTCCTGTCGCTGGCCTTGAACCGCGACGAAACCGAAGCGCCGTCTTTGCAGAATTTCCTGAAATACCTGCGTAAAAACGAAATCGAAATCAAGCGCGATCCCGACCAAAAGAATTTCGACGCGGTCAGAATCATGACCGTCCACGCTTCAAAAGGCTTGCAGGCTCCCGTCGTCTTTTTGCCCGATACGCGGCAATACAAAAAACATTCGCCGTCGTTTTTCATACTGAACGGCAAAAACGTTCCCGTTTGGGTGCCGAAAGCCCCCTTCCGAAACGCCGAAGCGCAAAAAACGACGGATGAGCTGAACGCGAAAGAAAAAGAGGAATATAACCGCCTGCTTTACGTCGCTCTGACCCGCGCGGCGGACAGGCTTTATCTGTGCGGCTGGGACGGCAAGAACAAACCGCCCGCGGGAAATTGGTACGATATGGTCAGGTCGTCCCTGATTCTTGAAAACGACGGCGATAAAACGGTTTATGCCGCGACAGAGGTCAATGATCCGATGTTTGACGAACCCGTTTTAAGGATAGAATCCCCCCAAACGGCCGCGGAAAAAACTTCAGAAAACGTTTCTGCAACTCTGCCTGAAAAAGAAATTCCCGCCTGTTTGTTCCGTCCCGCGCCGGACGAACCGATCCCGCCCAAACCCTTGGCTCCGTCCCGCCCCGACGATGAAGACCCGTCCTTTCTGTCCCCGTTAATGCCGGACAGGGAAAAAGCCGTCAAGCGCGGCTTGATGATTCACACTTTACTTGAAACCCTGCCTTTTGTCATGCTTTCAGAACGCAGAACGGCAGCGAAACGACTGACGGAAAAAAGGATGCCCGACGCAACGGCGGCGGAACGTTCAAAAATTGTTTCCGACGTCATGAACATTTTGGAGCATCCCGAGTTTAGTTTCTTATTTTCCGCGGATTCATTGGCCGAAGTCCCCGTTTCGGGATTGGCAAACGGCAGAATCGTCAGCGGCAGAATCGACCGTCTGGCCGTCACGGAAACGGAAGTTTTGGCCGCCGATTACAAAAGCAACCGCGCCGTCCCGAAAAGCGCCGCCGAAACGCCCGAACCCTACCTTGCCCAAGCGCGAGCCTACGCGGACGTTTTAAAAAAGATCTGGCCCGACAAAAAGATCCGCTCGTTCCTGATCTGGACGGAAGAAACAAGACTGACGGAAATAACGGAATTTCTGTAAAAAATTGCGGGACTCCTTGACCTGCCGCCGAAAGAAACTTAAATTATTTTACGGTTCACAAACCCTGACAATAAGGAAACGGATATGAAAGTCATCAAAGACAGCGAATTTGAAACCGAAGTCAAACAGTCGGACGTCCCCGTTCTGGTCGATTTTTTTGCGCAATGGTGCGGCCCCTGCCGTCAGCTGGGCCCCGTTTTGGAAGAAATCGCAAACGAAATGGAAGGCAAATTAAAGATCGTTAAAATGGACATTGACGAAGCTCCCGAAACGCCGACGGCTTTCGGTATCAGAAGTATTCCGACAATGATCCTGTTCAAAAACGGCGAAGCGGTGGACACAAAAGTCGGCGGCATGCCGAAATCCAAAGTCCTTGAATGGCTGCAAAGCGCCGTTTGACGTATTCTTTTTAAAATCAAAAGGCGTCCGTTTCGGGCGCCTTTTTCATATCTTACCGTAATCGGGAAGCCAACTTCAGGCAATCCGCCGACTGTTTTTCACGGATGCCGAACGACGGAGTCCCGATTTCCATATGTCTGACGCGCGGCGAAGGTTCGCCCTTGTCGTTCATATAAATGAACAAAACGCACGACGGTTGGGAGTAGACCCAAACTTCGGACGGAGCCTCAAAGCGTCGAACCGTCGGTTCGCCCAAAACGCTCAGTATCCTGTCCGCATTCAAAATAATCGGGCGGCGCGGCTTGACGGCGGCTCCGTTCACGGGCTTGGGCAACGCTTCTTCCGCAACGACGGGCAGTTCCTGCGGAACGTTGGAACACGCCGTTAAAACGGCCAACAAAGCATAAAAGACGCGTTTCACTGTTTCATTCCTTTCCGTTTTTCCAAAAACAGATTCTGCATAAATGCAACGGCGACTAACGGAGATATTATATTTATCAGGGGAATTGTCATCAAAAAAACGATGACGACGCCTGCAAGCGTCCAGTAATTCCGATGATCGCGAAACATTTTTTCCGTCTTTTCATAATCTTGGTAACGCAACGCCACGGTAAAAAAATATTCGCGGGCAAACAGGCGGCCGTTAAAAAAATAAAACAAAATCGGCGTAATCAGCGTAAATATCGGAACAAAGCTCATCGGAACGAGGACGGAAGACGTCAAAACGCTTTTGGCCATTGCGACTCCGGACATTTTCACGCTTTCCGCCAACGGAACGGCGCGAAGCGGCAGGTTTTTGTTTTCGGCTTCCAGACGTTCGACCGCCGTATCCATAAAAAAACCCGCGACAAACGTCGCGACGGGCGGAAATAAAAACAGCGCCAAAACAAAAAAGGCCAAAACCCCGACGGCGTTGATAATAGCCGACATATAGGGCATGTCCTTGATTTGCCAATAACGCGACAGCTCCGAAAACCCGAAAAAAAGAAGTCCGAACAATACCAGCGTAATAAAGACCGTCGCCCACAACAATCCGCGGATATTGCGTTTAAAAACATCCGAAAATGCTTTTTTTAATGCGTTTAACATCGTTTTCACCCTATAAATTATTTATTTTTTTGTAACAGACTCTTGTATGAAACGAAACATTCTTTATACTGCTTTTTTGCTTTTTGTCCCCTCTCGGAGTTTTTGACATGGATGCAATGGCGCGTTTTGACGTTGTGGCGATCGGGAACGCCATCGTTGACGTTTTGGCGAGCATGGACGATGAATTTCTAAAGGAACATAATATGCCCAAGGGCGTTATGACCCTTGTGGATGCAAATCTGGCGGAAATCATCTACGGCCGTATTGCCGGAGTCGGCCGCGAATGTTCGGGAGGATCCGCCGCCAATACCGCCGTCGGAGTCGCCGCCTTAGGAGGCAAACCCGCTTTTATCGGCAAGGTCGCCGACGACAAACTGGGAAGCGTTTTCCGCGAAGACATTACAAAATCGGGCGTCCACTTTTCGACTCCGTGCCTGGAAAACGAACGGCCGACGGCGCGTTGCATGGTCATCGTCAGCCCCGACGCCCAACGCACGATGAACACCTATCTGGGGGCATGCGCGAAACTTTCCCGCAAGGATATTGACGAAGAACTGATCCGCCAGGCAAAGATCGTTTATATGGAAGGCTACCTTTGGGACAGGGAAGAAGCCAAGGACGCGCTTGCCTATGCCGTCGAACTGGCGCACAAGCACGGGCGAAAGGTGGCTTTGTCGCTGTCCGATCCGTACTGCGTCAACCGCCACCGCGACAGCTTCGTCAGCCTGATAAAAAGCGGCGTTGACATCGTTTTTTGCAACGAAGACGAAATTCTGGCGTTATTCGGCGTCAACGATCCCGAAGAAGCGTTTGAACGCTGCAAGACTTTATGCGAACTGGTCGTCGTGACGCGCGGAGAAAAAGGCGCCGTTGCCGTCAAAGGCGAAGAACGTTTCGAAGTTCCCGCCGAACCGATCGTAAAAGTTATCGACACGACGGGCGCGGGCGATTTGTTCGCCGCGGGGTTCCTGACGGGATACGCCCAAAACCGTCCCGTGTCCGAATGTTTGCAAATGGGGGCGCTTTCCGCCGCAGAGGTTATCTCTCATTACGGAGCCAGACCCGAAACGCCGTTGCGCGACCTGATTGACCGCAAAATAAAAGCTAACGTTTAAAAAACGTTAGCTTTATGTTTCGGAATCGAAAGATTTACATACAATCCGTCCTTAAGAAATCGCAAACCGCGATTTATTGACTTTTGTCGGAGTTTTTATTGAATTCTCCCTGTAGCGGCAGTGCCGAAAACCATAAAAAACACTGCTCGGGAATTGACAAAAAGGCGAAAAGTACATAAAAGCAGTACTTGAGTTTTGTCTTGATTTTTTAAAGAAGACTGTCCATGCGTAACGTTGCCATCATTGCCCACGTCGACCACGGCAAAACAACACTGGTCGATACCATGCTGCGCCAAAGCGGCACTTTCCGCGATAATCAGGTCGTTGCGGAACGCGCTTTGGATTCGAATGATCTGGAGCGCGAAAGAGGCATCACGATTCTGGCAAAATGCACCTCCGTCGAATGGAAAGGCGCGCGGTTCAACATTGTTGACACTCCGGGACACGCCGATTTCGGCGGCGAGGTCGAACGCATCCTCGACATGGTGGACGGCGCGATCGTTTTGGTTGATGCGGCGGAAGGCCCTTTGCCTCAAACGAAATTCGTCGTCGGCAAAGCGTTGAAGATCGGACTGAAACCGATTGTCGTCATCAACAAGGTTGACCGTCCCGATGCCCGCCCGATGGAGGTTTATAACGAAGTGTTCGATTTGTTCGCTTCTCTGGACGCGACCGACGAACAGCTTGATTTCCCCGTTCTGTTCGCTTCGGGGCGCGAAGGTTGGGCCGTAAAAGATTTGGACAAAGACCCCCGCGAATCGATCGCTCCGCTGTTCGACATGATCATGGAATGTGTCCCCGCGCCGAAATGCGATCCGTACGCGCCGTTTTCCTTCCTGGTTACCGCCATTGAAAACGATCCGTTCGTCGGCCGCATTCTGACGGGAAAGATTCATTCGGGGTCAATCAAGCTCAATTCCGTCGTTAAGGCGCTTTCCCGCGACGGAAAGACGCTTGAAAACTCCCGCGTCAGCAAGATACTGGCCTTTCGCGGATTAAAACGCGTCGGCCTGGACGAAGCGCAGGCGGGCGATATCGTCGCCATTGCGGGCATGACGAAAGCCACCGTTGCGGACACGTTGTGCGACCCTTCGGTCACGGAGCCCATCCCCGCCCAGCCGATTGATCCGCCGACGCTGGCAATGACGTTTTCAATTAACAACTCTCCCTTGGCGGGTAAAGACGGGGACAAGGTGACGTCCCGCGTCATTTGGGACCGTTTGGCCAAGGAAGCCGAAGGCAATGTCGCGTTGCGTATTTCCCGCACAAGCTCGACGGATTCCTTTGAAGTCGCGGGACGCGGAGAGTTGCAGCTGGGCATCCTGATTGAAACGATGCGTCGGGAAGGATTCGAGCTGTCCATCAGCCGTCCGCGCGTTTTGATGCAGACCGATCCCGTTTCGGGCAAAAAGCTGGAACCGATTGAAGAAGTCGTCATTGACGTTGACGAAGAATACGTCGGAGTCGTTTGCGAAAAGATGGGCGAACGGCGCGCCGAAATGACGGACATGCGTCCCTCGGGCGGCAACAAGACGCGCGTGACGTTTCTTGTGCCTTCGCGGGGACTGATCGGCTATCACTCGCAGTTTTTGACCGACACCTGCGGCACGGGCGTGATGAACAAGCTGTTTCACAGTTACGAACCGTTCAAAGGCCCCATTCCGACGCGCCGCACGGGCGTAATGATCTCAACGGACAACGGAAAGGCCGTGCCTTACGCGCTTTGGAAATTGGAAGACCGCGGCCCGATGTTCATTGAACCCGGCGTTGACGTGTACGAAGGCATGATCATCGGCGAACACACCAAAGGCAACGACATCGAGGTTAATCCCGTCAAAACGAAGCACCTGACGAATATCCGCGCGGCGGGCAAAGACGACGCCGTCACGCTGACGCCGCCGATTAAAATGAGTCTGGAAGACGCTTTGTCCTACATTCAGGACGACGAACTGGTTGAAGTCACCCCGAAAACGTTCCGCCTGCGCAAAACGATCCTTGATCCCGTCCTGCGCAAACGTGCCGCAAAAGCCGCGTCTCAAGATTAAGACATGAAAAGCTGGAAATCTTCTTTCGCCGTGTATCGCAACCCGAAAATGGTCGCGATGCCGGTTTTGGGGATGTTCAGCGCTCTGCCTTTCGTTCTGATTTTTTCAACTTTGTCTTTCTGGCTGGCGGATTGCGGCGTCAGCGTCAAGGCAATCGCGGCGTTTTCTCTGGTTCGCCTGCCCTACAGTTTTAAGTTTTTATGGGCGCCTTATATTGACCGCACGCCTCTGCCGTTTTTGACGAAGCGTCTGGGACAGCGGCGGTCTTGGGCGGTTTTTTTCCAGTTTTGTCTGATTTTTTGCCTGACGGCGCTGATTCACACGGATCCCGCGGCAAACCCCGCGGCGACGGGAGCCTTTGCCGTTGCCGTGGCATTCTTTTCAGCATCGCAGGATATTGTTTTCGACGCTTTGAGAATCGAATGTTTTGAAAAAGAAGATCAGGCAGCTGCGGCGGCTTCGTATATTTTCGGGTATCGTATCGGCATGCTGGCGGCGGGCGCGGGCGCATTGTTCCTTTCCGACGTCATCGGTTGGACGCGCGTTTACGAAACGTTGGCGGTATCGGGAATATTGGGCATCGTAACGGTACTGGCTCTGCATCCTTCCGAAACGGTTGTTCCGAAAGACGGAAAAAATTTCTTTCGCGACGCCGTTGTCGCCCCGATCCGCGATTTTTTAAAAAATCCCGGCTGGATGCTGATCGTTTTATTCATTGTCACATACAAACTGTGCGAAACGACGATCGGAACGGTCACGCCGAAATTATATAAAGAACTGGGTTTTACGAACGCCGAAATCGCTTCCGTCGTTAAAGTATGGGGATTGATCGCGACGATCGGCGGCGGTTTTTTGGGCGGTGCGTTGGTCGTGCGTTTCGGTCTGTTCAAAAGCCTGATCATCTGCGGCATTTTACAGGGATTGTCAAACCTGCCGTTCGCCGGTTTATCGCTCAACGGAAATTCCATGATTTGGCTGAGCCTGTCAATCGTATCGGATAACATGGCATCGGGAATGGCGACGACTGCTTTCGTCGCTTATATGTCCTCGCTGTGCAATACGGCCTATACGGCGACGCAGTATGCGTTATTAAGCTCGTTAACGGCTTTGCCCCGCGATTTGCTGTCTTCGGGAAGCGGATGGCTGGTCGTCGCCATGGGATGGCCGTCGTTTTTTGTTTTTACGGCTTTTCTGAGCCTTCCCGGGTTACTGCTTCTGTACCTGTTGAATCGTCGTTTTCCTCCGAACGGTCACGATTCCCCATCGGAAGAAAAACAGTAAACACCGTTCCTTCTTCCGCCGAACTGCGAACCCGAAAAGCGCCGCAGTGTCGTTTTAATATCTGTTGAACGATCGCCAGCCCCAATCCCGTTCCGACCGCTTTATTTTTTGTCGCGTCGACGCGATAGAACCGCTCCGACAACCGCGGCAGATCCTCCGCGGGAATCGGGTCGCCCTTGTTATGAATTGATACGGAAAACAGGCGGGCGGAAGGAATATCGGGGAAATCCATATTGTTTTCAGTATGGCACGATATCGTTATCGCGCTTCCTTTACGCCCGTATTTGATAGCGTTGTCCGTAATATTTTGAAATACCTGCATCAACTCGCCCGCATTGCCTAAAATCGGCGCTTCGGGCGGACAGGATTTCAAAACGATTTCCATGCCGTTCTTTTCGGCTTTGGCGCCGAGAGCAAAGCGGACGCCGGCCAAAATATCACATATATCGACAATATCGGAAGGCTTTGAATGTTCGTTCATTTGTATTCGCGACAGGGACAACAGACTTTCAATCAGTTTCGACATCCGCCGCGCCTGAACGCTCATAATGCCTAAAAACTCTTCCTGCGCTTTGGGATCATCCTTTGCAGGCCCCTGAAGCGTTTCAATAAACCCCGACAAAACGGACAAAGGCGTACGCAATTCATGGCTGGCGTTCGCGACGAAGTCCGCTTGCATTTGTTCCAACTGTTTTTGCGCCGTCATGTCGTACAAAGCCAAAATGCCGACCGCGCCGCCCTTTGCCTCGGCGGGCAAACGTTCAATCTTTGCATTAAACACCTTTTGGCGCAGGGAAATCTCCAGCGTTTCCTTTTTCGATTTTTTATCAAGGATACGCCCCGCCGCCGCCAACAGCGTTTCGTCTTCGATCAAATCGGACAGCTTTTTATTGCGGGCGTTAAACCCGAAAAAGCCGCGCGCGGCGAAATTCGCGCCCGTTACGATGCCGTCTTCGTCCAGCATCAGCAACGGATCGGGCAGGCTGTCCAAAACGGCGGCGTCGGACATTGTTTGCGCTTCCAGCTGTTCCGCGCGGGACGTCCAAATATTGCGCATTTGGTTGATTGCGGCGACGATGCGGGCGGATTCGTCATCCGCCGACCCGATTTGAGGTATTTCGGAAACGTCTTCGTCCTGCGCCAGTTTATGCGTATACTGCGCCAGATTTTGCAGGTTTGTCAAAAAAGGAAGCGTCAGAACGATCGTAAGCGACACGACCATGCCGAACCCGACAACCGCCGACCCCGGCTGAACCTCGCCGGCCCAGACCAGCGCCAGCAGCATAATCGCCGACGGCGCGCAAACCGTCAATACGCGCTCCGAAAAGCGGTACAACGGTTCGACTTGCGGCGCTTCTTCCTTTTTTTTGAACAACGGCTATCCTTTCAAACGAGCCTTCAGCGCTTCGGCATAAGCGGCAAAATCGGCGATCGGCTTGCGCGCGACGCCCGTATCCGCCGCGGCCTTCGCGATTGCGGGCGGCACGACCTCGATCAAACGCGGATCAAACGGCACGGGAATGATGTATTCGGGGCCGAAAGACAGATCCTTGCCGCGATAAGCCTTCTTCACCTCTTCGGGAACGGGACGGCGGGCCAATTCGGCCAAGGCATGCGCGGCCGCCAGCTTCATTTCTTCGTTGACCGTTGAAGCGCGAACGTCCAAAGCGCCGCGGAAGATATAGGGAAAGCCCAAAATATTGTTAATCTGGTTCGGATAATCGGAACGCCCCGTCGCGACAATCGCGTCGGAAACGGCGGCATGCGCCTCGTCGGGCGTGATTTCGGGATCGGGATTCGCCATGGCAAAGATCATCGGCCGGGCCGCCATCGTTTTAACCATGTCGCCCGTCAAAACGCCCTTGACGGACAGGCCCAAAAACACGTCGGCGCCTTTAACGGCTTCGGCCAGCGTACGGGCTTCCGTTTCGGCGGCAAACGTTTCCTTCCACGGGTTCATTCCCGCGGAACGCCCTTTATAGATCACGCCTTTGGTATCGCACATAACGATATGCTTCACGCCTAAGGAACGGATCAGCGAAGAACACGCAATTGCCGCCGCCCCCGCGCCGTTGACGACGACTTTGACGTCTTCTATCTTTTTTCCCGTCAGCTCCAACCCGTTCAGCAAAGCCGCCGCGACGACGATCGCCGTACCGTGCTGGTCGTCATGAAAAACGGGAATGCCGAGTCTTGAACGCAATTCTTTTTCGATATAAAAACATTCGGGCGCTTTAATGTCTTCCAAATTGATGCCGCCGAAACCCGATGCGATCAGCGCCGTCGTTTCAACGACTTTATCGGGGTCTTCGGAATCAATCTCGACGTCAACGGCGTCAACGTCGCCGAACCTTTTGAACAGAACGGCCTTTCCCTCCATGACGGGCTTGGACGCCAAAGCGCCGATATTTCCCAGCCCTAAGACCGCCGTGCCGTTTGACACGACCGCCACCGTATTTCCCTTATCCGTATAGGCATATGCCTTAGAAGCGTCTTTCGCGATTTCCAGACACGGCGCCGCAACGCCGGGGGAATACGCCAAAGCCAAATCTTTTTGCGTATTTAAGGGCTTCGTCGCGCGGATTTCGATCTTTCCGGGTTTTCCCGACGCATGCAAAATAAGGGATTCTTCACCCAGTGTTTTTTTCTGTTCCGTCATGTTTTTCCGTCTTTATTCCAAAAGTAAAAATGATATGTTATCCATACCACAAATAAAAAGGGATGTGAATTCTCATGAGCGAGAAAGAGCAAAACAAAGCCGAAAAAATGACGCCGATGATGGAACAGTACTTCGCCATCAAAAAACAGACGGAAGGTTATCTGTTGTTTTACCGCATGGGCGATTTTTACGAAATGTTCTTTGACGACGCCGTCAAGGCGGCCGCCGCTCTGGACATCGCTTTGACGAAACGGGGCAAAAACAACGGCAAGGACATTCCGATGTGCGGCGTTCCCGTCCATTCTCACGAGATGTATCTGTCCCGCCTGATCCGCAAAGGCTTCAAGGTTGCTATTTGCGAACAGACCGAAGACCCCGCCGAAGCCCGCCGCCTGCGCGGTTCAACGGCGTTAGTCAACCGCGACGTCATCCGCCTGATTACGCCGGGGACGCTGACGGAAGACAACATTTTGGAAGCCCGCGCCTGTAATTATCTGGTATCGCTGACGGAAACGAACGAAGGCATGGGCATGGCGTGGGTTGACGTTTCGACGGGCGATTTCGCCGTTCAGACCCTGCCCGCCCGCAAAGCCGTCAATCTGGCGGCAGGATTGTCCCGTTTGGATCCCAAAGAAATCATCGTTTCGGAAAAAATCCTTCAGACGCCCGAATTCTTTGAAGTCTTCAACGATTGGAAAGCCGCTCTGACTCCTCTGCCGCCGTCGCGTTTCAATCCCGAAAACGGACAAAAGCGCCTGGAAGCGTTTTTCAAGGTCGGCACGCTTGATTCTTTCGGCGCCTTCAACAAAAGCGAACTGGCCGCGGCGGGCGCGCTGGTCGATTACGTCGAACTGACCCAAAAAGGGCAAATGCCGCGCCTGAACCCGTTGCGCCGTTTCAGCGCGGGGCGTTTGATGGAAATTGACGCCGCGACGCGCCGAAATTTGGAGCTTTTCCGTTCATTGTCCGGAGAAAAAAGCCCCAGTCTGTTCTCCGCGATTGACCGCACCGTAACGGGCGCGGGAGCCCGATTGCTCAGCCGTTACCTGTCCGCGCCGCTGACTGATGCCGAAGCCGTCAACAAACGCCTCGACCGCGTTACCTTTTTCGTACAAAACCCTTTGGCGCGCGCCGAATTGCGCGACCGTTTCGAACAATGCCCCGACACGGAACGCGCTTTGTCCCGCCTGTCTTTGGGACGCGGAGGCCCCCGCGATCTGGCGGCGTTGCGGGACACCTTGAAACAGGTTCCCGACATCAAAAACTCTTTGATTAAAACGGCGGAAACTTCGGGAATGCCGAAATCCTTGGAAGACTGCCTGAACGCCCTTGACCCTCTTGAAACGCTGACCGACCGTTTACAGCGCGCTTTGGCGGACGATCTGCCCTTATTGGCGCGCGACGGCGGTTTCATCGCCCCCGGATACTCTAAAGAACTGGATGAATTGAAAGAACTGCGCGACGAAAGCCGCCGCCTGATCGCCGAACTGCAGTCCAAATATTGCGACGCCGCCAAAGTCCCCTTAAAGATCTCTCACAACAACATTCTGGGCTACTACATTGAAGTAACGGCCAAAAACGCCAAACAAATGCTGGAAGACGCCCGAAACGGCACCTCAATCTTTCTGCACCGCCAAACGATGGCAAACGCCGTCCGTTTCACGACGGTCGAGCTGTCCGAACTGGAAACGAAGTTGCGCGGCGTCGGAGAAAAGGCGCTGGCTTTGGAATTAAACCTGTTCGCCGATTTAGTCGGCGCGGTCCTATCCGCCGCGTCGCAAATTGCGGGGACGGCGCACGCTTTGGCGATGCTGGACGTTGCCTGCGGTCTGGCTCAGGTCGCCGAAGAAAACGGCTACGTCCGTCCCGTTTTGGACGACAGTTTTGCCTTTGACGTCGAAAAAGGCCGCCATCCCGTCGTTGAACAAGCCCTAAAAGCCGCGAGAGAAACGGATTTCGTCGGTAACGACTGCCGTTTGGGCAATCCCGACACGCATGACGGACGCTTGTGGCTGATCACGGGGCCGAACATGGCGGGTAAAAGCACCTTTTTGCGCCAAAACGCCCTGATCGCCGTAATGGCGCAATCTGGGTCGTACGTTCCCGCGAAATCGGCGCATATCGGCATGATTGACAAATTGTTCAGCCGCGTCGGCGCGGCGGACGATCTGGCGCGCGGACGCTCAACCTTTATGGTCGAAATGGTCGAAACGGCCGCCATCTTGAACCAATCGACGGAACGCTCTTTGGTCATCTTGGACGAAATCGGACGCGGCACGGCAACGTTTGACGGCTTGTCCATCGCTTGGGCGGTCGTTGAACACTTGCATGAAACGAACAAATGCCGCGCCTTGTTCGCAACGCATTACCACGAGCTGACCGCCCTGGCGGAACGCCTGCCGCAGCTGTCTTTGTACACGATGCGCATCAAGGAATGGCGCGGAAACGTCGTCTTTTTGCACGAAGTCGTCAAAGGGGCGGCGGACAGATCCTACGGCATCCACGTCGGGCGGCTGGCGGGACTGCCTCCCGCCGTCATTGCCCGCGCCAAGCAGGTATTGGTTCAAATGGAAAAGAAGGGATCTTACGAAATCGATTTTATGAACGACCTGCCCCTGTTCGCTCTTGTCAAGAAAAAAGCCGACGAAGAGCATGAACGAAGCGAAGAAGAAGAACGTTCCCGAACGCCGTCCGCCCTTTTGGAAAAGCTGAAAGCCGTGTGCCCCGACGACCTGACGCCCAGACAGGCTTTGGACGCTTTGTACGAACTGAAAAAACTGGCGGAAACCGACTGAATGGCCGCGGAACTGAAACAGGCATGGGAAACGGGCGGGCGCGCCGCTTTATTGGAGGCGGTCAAAGCCGAACTGAACGCCGCGCGCGAACGGATGAAGGTCGCGCTGAATCGTCCGCCGCATGACGGCCTGCTTGCCGAATTTGACCGCGCGGACGCGACCGACGCTTTGTTTTCGGCACTTTACGACCTTGTTTTCGGCGACGTCTTCCCCTCTGCCGAACGCCCCGATCTGGCAATCTGCGCCGTCGGCGGATACGGCAGAAAAGAGCTGGCGCCCTATTCGGATACGGACCTGTTGTTTTTGACCGAAGACGATAAAAACGAACGTACGCAGTCGGCCGTTTCCTTCATCCTTTACCTGCTTTGGGACGCGGGCGTCAAAGTCGGTTCTTCCGTCGGTACGCCCGAAGAACGGATTGAACGCGCGAAAACGGATATCGAAACCCGCACCGCTTTTTTGGAAGCGCGTTTTGTTTGCGGCAAACGGCGATTGTTTGACGATTTTGCCGCCCGATACGAAGAATTGCGAAAAACTTCGGATGCGCGGGCTTTTTTAAACGCCAAGCTGAAAGAACGCGAAGAACGCCTGAAAAAAACGGGCGGTTCAAAATATATGCTGGAGCCGAACATAAAGGAAGGACGCGGCGGACTGCGCGATTTGCATTTGGCGTTCTGGCTGACGAAATACTTTTTCGGAACGGCGGAAATGCCCGATCTGATCCGCAGGGAGTTGCTGACTCCCGAAACGGTCGGACGGTTCCTGAAGGCTCACCGCTTTTTGGCGACGGTGCGTTGCCATTTGCACCTGTTATCGGGAAAGGCGGGCGACGTTTTGACGCTGGAAGCCCAAAAGGAAATCGCCGAACGGACGGGTTACGCCCGACGCGCGGGCTGTTCCGCCGTTGAACGCTTTATGAAGCACTATTATCTGGTATCGCGCAAGGTTGCCGAATTGTCGGAACTGGTCATTTCCGTTATCGAAGATTTTGCAGACGGACGGCAAAATACCGAGAAGCCGACGGAAGATCCCGCTTTTATCGTCAGAAACGGCCGTTTAGATATTAAAAACGGGTTTTCTTTTGCCGACGACCCCGCCGCGATTTTACGGGCGTTCGACCTGAAAGCCCGTCTGGATCTGCCGTTTTCCCCCGCCCTGACGGAAAAGCTCGGAAAAAGCGCGCATTTACTGCGCCCTTTGAGAAAAACGGACGTTATCCGTTCCCTGTTTTTTAAAATATTAACGGGATTCCGTCCCGAAAGCTCGTTGCGCCGCATGAACGAAGCCGGCGTTTTGAATGTGCTGATCCCCGCTTTCGGAAAAATAACGGGACAGGTTCAATTCGACCTGTATCACGTCTATACGACGGACGAACATACGTTTAAAACCGCAGGCTTTCTTTACGATGCGGCAAAAGCCTCGCAGTCGGGGAAAAGCCTGCTGACCGCGGGATTGCTGCACGACATCGCAAAGGGGCGGGGCGGCGACCACGCCCGAAAAGGCGCCGTCATTGCAAAAGAAGTTTGCCGCGATTTGGGAATGAGCGGCGAAGAAACGGACACCGCCGTTTGGCTGGTTGAAAACCATTTGCTGATGTCGCACACGGCGTTCAAGCGCGACGTATTCGATCCGAAAACGTTGGACGATTTCGTTGCCGAAGTCCAATCTCCCGAACGGTTGCGCCTGTTATACGCGTTGACCGAAGCCGACATTCGCGCCGTCGGGCCGAACGTTTGGAACGGATTCAAGGAGCAACTTTTAAAAACCTTGTTTGAAGCGGCTTTGGAACGCATTCAAGGCAACGAAGACCGCCCCCGTCCGTTGACCGAAGCTCAAAAAAGGCTGGCGGAATTGCCGCCGTCGCGCGAACCGTCATTTGCCGTCGAAACCGACGAAGAAAAGGGCGTTACCTCTCTGACCGTTTGGGCGCCCGACGAAGACGGCCTGTTCGCAAAAATCACGGGGATTTTAGCTTTGGAAAACGTTTCCGTCGCCGAAGCGCAGATCATGACATTGAAAAACGGGATGGCTTTGGACACGTTTTTAATACAGGAAACGGATACGCTGGACAACGGCGCGCGCCGCCCCGTCGCTTCGGCGAAAAAAATCGCCCGCATCCGAGAAAAAATCCGCTCCGCCGATACCGCGGCCGTTGAAAAAGAGCTGAAAAGCAAAAAAATCGTCCGCAAAGCCTTTTGGAGCGACCCCCGCGTCCTGATTGACGATACGGCGTCAAATTCCTGTACGCTGATCGAAATCAACGCTTCGGACGCCGTCGGTTTTCTGCACGCCGTCACGCGCGCGATGACTTTGGCAGATTTAAATATTGTGTCGGCGCACATTTACACTTATGGTTCAAAGGTCGTCGACGTGTTTTACGTTACCGACAAAAACGGCAAAAAAATCACGGACGCCGAAAAAACGGCGCGGATTAAAACTTCTTTACTGGACGCGATCAATGGCTTTTTCGCAGAACTCGCTGGTTAGATCCATCGCCGCCGTGGGAGGCTTTACCATGGTCAGCCGCGTAACGGGCTTCATCCGCGACGTGCTGATTGCCAAATTTTTGGGCGCGGGTATGTTGGCCGATGCTTTTTTCGTCGCCTTCAAGCTGCCCAACCTGTTCCGCAGCCTGTTCGCCGAAGGGGCTTTCAACGTTGCCTTCGTGCCGCTGTTTTCGGAAATGCTGGAAACCCGAAACCGCGAAAAAGCCCTAAAATTCGCCGAAGAAGCCTTTTCCTGCCTGTTTTACGTCGTCCTGCTTTTTACGGCGTTGATGGAAATATTCATGCCGTTCGTCGTTATCGTTCAGGCTCCCGGTTTCATCAAAGATCCCGCGAAAACCGAAGCCGCCGTTTTGATGTCGCGCATCACCTTCCCTTACCTGTTGCTGGTATCGCTTAATTCCCTGCAAAGCGGGATGCTGAACTCCGTCGGGAAATTCGCCGCCGCCGCTTTGACACCGACCTTGCTGAACCTGACAATGATCGCGGCCTTGTTCGCTTTCACGCCCCTGTTCGGCGGCAACTGCGCTTATGCCCTGTCCCTGGGCGTAACCGTCGCGGGCGTTTTACAGCTGTTGTGGCTGATTTGGCATACGCGGCGGGCGGGGCTGCCCTTGGGCCTGATGTCTTTAAAAGCCGTCGTCAAAAACAAATCCGAAGAAGTGTCCCTGCTCATGAAGCGCATCCTGCCCGGAGTGTTCGGTTCGGGAATTTATCAGATCAACCTGTTCTTGGATACGCTGTTCGTTTCCTTTCTGTCCACGGGAGCGGTATCCTGGCTGTATTACGCCAATCGTTTGTATCAGCTGCCCGTCGGCATCATCGGCGCGGCCATCGGCACGGTTCTTTTGCCCGTTTTAAGCCGACAGCTGAAATCAAACGACGAAGCCGCCGCCCGCGAAAGCATGAACCGTGCCCTTGAAACGGCTCTGTTGCTTTCCCTGCCCGCCGCCGCGGGGCTGATTGCTTTAAACGTTCCCGTCATCGCCGTTTTGTTTGAGCGCGGCGCCTTTTCAACGGATGCCGCCGTCAAAACGGGGCTGGCGCTGTCCGCTTATGCCGTCGGATTGCCCGCTTACATCCTGACGAAAGCCCTTGCGCCCGCGTTTTATGCCCGCGGAGATACGGCGACTCCCGTACGTATTGCCGCCGCCGCTTTGGTTTCTTATATCGTTTTGTGCCTGCTCCTCCTGCCCGTCATGAGCTATCTGGGAATCGCCCTGGCAACGGGGATTGTCGCGTGGCTGAACGTCTTTCAATATCTTTTCCTTATCAAAAAGCGCGGATTGCATAAAACCGACGCCAAATTTCGCCGCCGCGCCCTTTCAATCTTAATTTCTTCCCTTGCAATGGGGGGGCTCGTCCGCTTTGCTTATGCGCAAACGTTGCTTTTCTTCCCCTTATGGCCGCATGAGGAAGGAATGCGGCGTTACCTTTTGCTCGGCGGGCTGATCGGCGCGGGCGCCGCCGTTTTCGGAATGCTCGTACTCGTCACGGGCGGCGTGAAACTACAGGAAATAAAAAGTCTGCTTGCGCGGCGGCGCGGTTGATTTTATAACTGTTTTTCACGGAGAACTTATTTCGGACGAAAAAAATGGAACGCATCTTTTCAGGGGCTCAACCCACGGGAAACCTTCATTTAGGCAATTATCTGGGCGCTATTCGCAACTGGGTAAAACTTCAAAGCGGTTACGAATGCATTTACTGCGTCGTTGACATGCACGCCATAACGATCTTTAAGGAGCCTGCCGAGCTGATTCGCAGCGTTCACGAAGTCGCAGCCTGTATGCTGGCGGCGGGCGTGGACCCGAAAAAGCACATCCTGTTTAACCAAAGCCGCGTTCCCGCCCATGCCGAGCTGGCCTGGGTCTTGAATTGCGTCGCCCGCATGGGATGGATGAGCCGTATGACCCAGTTCAAGGACAAAGCGGGAAAAAACCGTGAAAACGTTTCTTTGGGCTTGTTCGCGTACCCCAGCCTGATGGCGGCGGACATTTTGGTTTATAAGGCGACGAAAGTCCCCGTCGGCGAAGATCAGATCCAGCATCTGGAACTGGCGCGCGACATCGCCGTCAAATTCAACAACGATTATAAATGCAATGTTTTTCCTCTGCCCGAACCCGTAATGTTGGGAACTTCCCGCCGCGTCATGAGCCTGCGCGACGCGACGAAAAAGATGAGCAAATCCGACCCGTCGGATTACTCGCGCATCAACCTGTCGGACGACGCCGACACAATCGCGCTGAAATTTCGCAAGGCAAAGACCGACCCGATGCCCCTGCCCGAAACGGTCGAAGGCTTTGAAGGCCGCCCCGAAGCGTTAAATCTGGTTAATATTTATGCGGGCGTCCGCGACATTACGACTGAAGAGGCCTTAAAAGAAGTCGGCGGACAAGAATTTTCGCGCTTCAAAAAAGTCTTAACGGACGCCGTCGTCGCGGAATTGGAACCGATTTCAAAGGAAATGCACAAAATTGCGCAGGATACGGCTTATATTGATTCCGTTCTTAAAAACGGCGGAGAACGCGCCGACGCGCTGGCTCAACCCGTTTTGAACGAAGTCTATGACACGATCGGATTTTTAAGGAATTAACCACCTAAGGCGGGGCACGGTTCCCGCCTTTTTAAATCACTTTTCACGGAAAACGCATTGGAAAGCATCTTTTCACTTATTTTATTTATCGCAATATTCTTAATAATTCTTGCGATTGATGCTTTTATTAAAAATTTTATTATAAAAACAAAAGGCGATTGGGGAGAATACCGCGTCGCGAAAGAGCTTTCTTCCTTACCTGCCGACAAATATCGCGTTATAAATAATATTCTTTTAAACTCGGGGATGCACACGACTCAAATCGATCATATTGTTATTTCGGTCTATGGAATTTTCGTTATCGAAACGAAACATATTAAGGGATGGATTTCAGGAAACGAAAATTCGAAAAATTGGACTCAAAATATATTCGGACATAAGTATTCGTTTTACAATCCGATAAAACAAAATAAAAGCCATGTTTTAGCTCTTCAAAAAATTTTAAGTTTACCCAACGATAAGTTTATTCCTATTGTCGTCTTTACATCAGATTGTAATTTACGTGTAAATACGGAAAGTAATATTATATACTTAAATGAATTAAACAAAAATATATACGGATATACCGATATAAAACTGACTCTTTCCCAAATCGGCCTGATAACGAGTATTTTAACGGCTCTAAATGAAGACGCTCCGGAAATACGAAAAAAACATATTTCCGCCGTTAAACGCAAAACTTTAGAATCAAAACGTATTGAACGGTACGATTTATGTCCCAGGTGCGGCAATCAACTTGTATTAAGGGAAGGAAAATACGGGAAATTTTGGGGATGTAAAAGCTATCCCGCATGCCGCTTTACCCGACCTTATTCAGACGAAGGATTTTAACGCAATCACGATGAAATCCGCCTGGTCAGCCCCTTTTAATTTTTTAAATGCCGTCGCCCCGTTTAAAAATCAATAATTTTCAAACCATCATCTGTTTTTAACGGAAATTTCTTCGTCAACAAACTCGATTACGGGAACGGTACGTTGGCGACACAAATATCCGATGCAATCTTCATATTGATATGTACTACTATACGAAAAGCATTTTCCAGATTCAGGCTTTATAATTTGATCATCGTAATATAATTTTCCTTTTTCTTTAGGAATATAAACAACATGCCCAAAACAACTTATTCCGTAAGAGGATTCTTCACAAACATTTCCTAAAGAAAAGTCTTTAGTAACTTGAAACACTTTCACTACTTCAATATCCTCGCATTTCTCATTTTTGACAGTTCGAGAAAAGAGAGATTTTCCCGCCTCGGAAAACGTACCCGTTTCAGCACACCCGCATAAACAAAGAAGCAATGCGTATAATGGAGCTTTCTTCATTTTCTTCCGGTCCTGTCGTAAAAAATCCAAACCTACAATCCGTTTTTTTCGCACAAATCCGCAACGGGACATTCGCCGCAGCGCGGTTTTTTCGCCGTGCAGACATAGCGCCCGTGCAAAACCAGCCAATGCCCGACATATTTCAAATCTTCGTCGGGAATCGTGCCGAAAACCGCCTTTTCCATATTCTTTTCGACCTCCAAGGGCGTTTTGCCCTTTGCCAGGCCGATACGGTTGCCCAAACGCAGAACATGCGTGTCAACGCCGATCGTCGGCGCGCCGTTCAATGTGTTTAAATAAACGTTCGCCGTTTTGCGCCCCACTCCGGGTAAGGTCTGCAAGACGTCCCTGTCATTCGGAACGTTTCCGCCGTATTTTTCAATCAGCTCTTTCGATAACGCAATAACGTTTTTGGCTTTCGTATTGAACAGACCGATGGAACGGATGTACGCCTTGAGTTTTTCTTCGCCCAAAGCCGCCATTTTTTCGGGCGTATCGGCGATTTTGAACAGTTCGGGAGTCGCTTTGTTGACGTTTTTGTCCGTCGTTTGCGCGGACAAAACGATCGCAACCAGCAAAGTAAACGGGGTCGTATAATTCAGTTCGCACTTCGGTTCGGGATTTTCCCGCTTCATACGCGCGAAAAATTCTTTGATCTTATCGGGTGTCATTTTTTAAGATCCGAAGCGTTTTAATACGGCGTCAATCCTTTCCAAATATTGGTCGGGCGCGAACAACCTGACGTGAACCAACAGCGGATACAGATTATAGATATACTGCCGCGCTTCGAAATATCCGGGACGGAACGGCCGGATTTCGTTATAACGGTCGAAAAACGCCTTGCTGAACGTCGTATTTTTCGTCGAATAGGTAAATTCGATCTCGGAATCGCCGAAATACAAAGCGGGATCGACGAACGCCCTGACCTTTCCTTCGCGGCAAAGAATTGTCGTTGCCCACAGATCGCCGTGAACCAAGGACGGACGCGGCGGTTCGTCCAAGTAATGGTTGATGCGTCCCGCGAAACGTTCAATGCGCGCCATCATATCGGCGGGAAGTTTTCCTTCCGCAACGGCATTTTCGGCCATATACATCAAACGGTTTTCCGTAAAGAACGGCAACCATTTGCGCATTCGGTCGTTCGGCTGGTGCAACCCCGTTACGGCCGTATCGTACTCAAAGCCGTATGAATCCGACGTGTTTTCATGCAAAGCCGCGATCAGCTCGGCGGCCTGCCTTTCGGAGGCTTCATCGGGAATCCCGTCCGCGACGACGTATTCGTGCACCAAAACGTCTGGCCCCGAATAAAACAATTTCGGCACGGGCAGAGAAGTATTCTTTTCCAAATACTTCATTTCCGCGCCTTCGACTTCCAAATTTTCGGAATTGCTGATTTTTACGACCACTTGGGAACCGTCCGACAGGACGACATGCTTCGTGTTCGCGACCAGCCCGCCGGACAGGGTCGCGGCGGAAACGACGCGCTTTCCCGTCGAATGCTCGACGATTCGCGTCAACGCCGCCGATAAAGTATTTTTCTCTACCTGCATCCCTGTTCACTCCGGCGAAATGCTGTTCAAAAGGTTTCGACAGGCTGATTCTATCATATTGAAAACGTTTTGAAAGCCTTCTTTTCCTCCGTAATACGGATCAGGAACATCCGTTATCCCGTATTCGGGCGCAAAATCCATCATCAATTTCAGCGCCGCCCGTTCATGCGCCGGGCTGAATCCCGGACGCATTCCTTCGAGCGCCTTGAGATGGCTTTGATCCAGGGCGACAATCAGATCAAAATCCTTAAAATCGTCCCGAACGACTTGCCTTGCGCGCAATGCGGAAATGTCCACTCCGTTATATAAAGCGGCCTCAACGGCTCTGGCGTCGGGAGCGCTTCCCGCATGCCAACCGCTGATTCCTGCCGAATCCGCGAAAAACGCCTCTCCTTTGCCCGCGTCGTCCGCCAACTTGCGGAATACGCCCTCGGCCGTCGGAGAACGGCAAATGTTTCCCGTGCATACGAACAAAACTTTATACATATCCTTATGTGAACACAGAAACGTTAACAAAGACATAACGCGAAATCTTATCCTCTTGAATATCTGGTCTTCGGAATACATCTGTGATATAAGACGATATCTTTTCATTACGGAGGAAACATAAATGTCTTGGGAAACCGACCGCAGCGAAAACGTCATCGTGCGTTCCGGCGCTGCCGTACAGATTGATGAAGGCCTGCGCAAATACATGCTTCAGGTCTATAACTATATGACGATCGGGCTGTTGATTACGACGCTCGTCAGCTTTGCTTTGGCTCATTCGTCTTTAAGCGGCATCTTTTACAAACCCGATGCCTCTTTGACAATCGCGGGATGGATCGCCATCCTGTCGCCGTTTGCTCTGATTTTTATGATGAGTTCCGCCGTTTCTCAAGGCAATTCGGGAAAGGCTCTCGTCCTGTTTTGCGCTTTTTCCGCGCTGATGGGCGTATCCCTGACAACAATCTTTTGGGTATATTCCGCGCTGTCCATCGTTAAAACCTTCCTGATCACGGCGGGAACTTTCGCGGGAATGAGCCTGTACGGCTATACGACGGGACGCGATTTGACGAAATTCGGCTCTTTCCTGATCATGGGCTTGTGGGGCGTGATCCTGGCAATGCTTGTCAACTTCTTTATTAAAAGCGCCGCGTTCGATTTGACCCTGTCCGTCATCGGCGTCCTTTTGTTCGTCGGGCTGACCGCTTTTGACACATGGAAAATCCGCCGCATGTATAGTGAAGGCGACGCCGAAAACGTTATGACAAGCAAAGCCATATTCGGCGCTTTGGATTTGTATTTGGATTTCATCAATCTGTTTCTTTATCTGTTGCGTTTCTTCGGATCGCGCAGAGACTGAAAAGAAAAAGCCCCCTTTCGGGGGCTTTTTTTTAAGACTTGTCCTTAAAGGAAATGCCTTTTTCCTTCAGTATTTCCCGAACCTCGGCTTCATCTTCCGCCCTCATGGCGTACAGCGGAAACGAAAAAGCCGTAAAGTCGGACTTCATACAGAATTTTTGCATCGGATTATACGGATATTCCGTCCCTTCCTTGGGATGCACGATAATAATTCCGCGCTTGCGGAACAAGCATTTCGCCGTTGCGTCCTCCGCCGATTCAATGTCTTTCCAAGCCAGCGGCGCGCAATGGTCAAACGTAATGCCGTTTTCGTCAATGACGGCCAACCGATGCTTCTTAAGGTACATCAGCCCCCACAGAACGAAAGAAACAAGAATCACGCCCAGAACGATCTGCATTTTTCCCCAGTAGATGCAAATCGGCCAACGGATCAGGCAACAAGCCGCCAGCGCCGCCAAAAGCAGCGTGAACGACAACCAAAGCCAACGGCCGAATCCGCCGAATTTATAATAAAACTCTTTTTTTTCCATTTTTTACTCCTCCCACCATTTTGACGTTTTCGTTTTTTCGGTGATGTACTTTTCCCCCTGTTTCGGTGTCGCCAACGGCATTCCTTCGCGTTCGGCGATTTCCGCAACTCTTTTTATCGACTTGTCCCACGGATGAAAGCCCAAATCATAAACGCTCCAATGAATCGGCAGCATTGTTTTTGCTTTCAGATCCTTTGCCGCGCGGACGGCTTGTTCGGGAAACAGATGAATGTCCGGCCATCCCCCGTTCCAAGCGTCAATTTCCAAAGCCGCAAAATCGAACGGTCCGTATTTTTCGCCGATTTCGGCATAGTGCTTCCCGTAACCGCTGTCGCCGCCCCAAAAAACATTTTTTCCCGCCGCGCTGATAATGTAAGAATTCCATGACGTTTTGTCGGCATCCCAAAGCGACCTGCCCGAAAAATGAATGCCTTCAACCGCC
>CALXYE010000131.1 GCA_944392845.1 uncultured Alphaproteobacteria bacterium | reverse complement strand
AAGCGTTCAGCGCCCGTTCGCTTTGAGCCCGCTTGTGATCCAAGCCTTTGATCTTTTTTTTGCCTTCGGGAACGGGCGGAGGCGGAAACAGCCCGAAATTGACGTTCATGGGCTGGAACAAGTCTGGCTCCGCGGCGGAAGTGATATGGTTCAACATTGCGCCCAGAGCCGTTTCGGCGGGCGGCGGAACGATTTTTTCCCCCAGCATTTCCCGCGCCGCGAACAGTCCCGCCATCAAACCGACGGAAGCGCTTTCGACGTAACCTTCGCATCCCGTGATCTGTCCTGCAAAACGCAGGTTGGGGCGGGCTTTTAAACGCAACGTTCCGTCCAACAGATTCGGAGAACGGATGAACGTGTTGCGATGTATGCCGCCCAGACGGGCAAATTCGGCGTTTTCCAAACCCGGAATCATTCTGAAAACGCGCTTTTGCTCTCCGTACGTCAGCTTTGTTTGAAAGCCGACAAGGTTCAACAGCGTTCCCTGCTTGTTTTCCTTGCGCAACTGGACGACGGCGTAAGGGCGCTTTCCCGTGTGCGGATCGGTCAGTCCGACGGGTTTCATCGGACCGTACGCCAGCGTTTCGCGTCCGCGTTCCGCCATGACTTCAATCGGCAGGCACCCTTCGAAATAGGGCGTGTTCTTTTCCCATTCCTTGAAAGCGACCTTTTCCCCCGATAAAAGCGCGTCGATAAAGGCGTTGTATTGCTCTTCGTCCAACGGGCAGTTGATGTAGTCGTCTCCGTCTCCCTTGTCATAGCGGGATTGTTTCCAAGCCTTCGACATATCGACGGAATCGGCTTCGACGATCGGGGCGATCGCGTCAAAGAAATGCAGGGAATCCGAATTTGTCAGGCGTTTGATGCTTTCCGCCAGTTTTTCGCCCGTCAAAGGCCCCGTCGCAATCACATACGGACCGTCGTTTTCCGAAGGCAGATCTGAAAGTTCTTCGCGGACGAAAGTAATCAGGGGATGGGAGGTTAATCGGTCATATACGGCTTTTGAAAAGGCTTCTCTGTCCACGGCCAGAGCTCCGCCCGCGGGGACTTTGGTCATATCCGCGCATTTCATGATTAAAGAACCGCAACGCCGCATTTCTTCGTGCAACAGCCCTACGGCGTTATGCGCCGCGTCATCGGAGCGCAGGGAATTAGAGCAAACCAGCTCTGCGGGCATATCCGTTTTGTGCGCGGGGGTGGACTGCAGCGGGCGCATTTCCTTTAAAACAACGGGAACTCCCGCCTCGGCAATCTGCCAAGCCGCTTCGCTTCCCGCCAATCCCGCTCCGATAACGCCGACCGCTTGTCGAGTCATGGGCAAAAATCTCCTTCTTTCTTTTTTTTGCCGTCCGATATATTGTATATCTCAAATATACCTTTATACTAAAGACCTTAATAACACTTTTTTACGGATTGCGCCATGAATGCGAATTTTACGAACGTCCTGATCGCCGTTATCGCCGTTTTCTGTTTGTTTACATACATCATCCCTTATATCAGGCGACTGATGCGCGGGCCGGGCGTAATCTATATTGATCCGAAAGATTTGGAAAAGAAAATAGCGTCAAAGACGGATCTTTTGATGATTGACATCCGTCCTAAGGCCAACTTTTACGACATGTTCGGCCATATCGACAATGCGATCAACCTGCCGTTTGAACAGTTTATGCTCCGTTTGAACGAAACGGCGGACAGGCTGGCGGGATTTAAGGAAACGCCGATCGTCATTATCGGGCTTCGCGATGAAAACAAAGTTTTTTTAGCCTATCGGGCATTGCGCGACAAGGGCTTTACCGACGTTGCCATTTTAAATTACGGATTTTCCCAATGGGTGCGCAAAGGGTTGCCGACGGTTGAACGAAATGCTAATAAACCGGATTAAAAAATACATTTTTCCCGTTGTTTTTACGGCGTTTTTTGTTTCCGTCGCGGTCGCCGCGGTTGAACCGAACGCCGTCATTATGTATTTTTTGCCCGTTCAGGATTCGGCAAGCATCGATTCGCCTCATGCATCGAAATACGAACCGCGCAAGACGGGTATCGTTATTGCCAAAACGACGGACAACCTGCCGGAAAAAAGCAGAATCGACGAAAAGCACGGCATTAAAACGCCTGTCGGCGTTTCCTTGTACGATAAAGGGGAAACGCCTCTGGCGACGGCGCAGGAAAATGTTCTGGCGCCCGCAAAGGTCATGATTCTTCCCCCCGAAAACCTGATGAAAAAAGGGCGTTCGGGCGTCAGAGGGACGCCTGACAGCGTTCTGCCCTTGCCGATCCGCATTTTTCCCCTTGCCGATCCGAAAAAGGAAATAGAAGCCGTCAAGCCGAAGGAAGACGAACCTTTGTTTCCCGAAATCGTAAAAAAGACGGCGAAGGAAAAGGATGACGGCGATCCGCGTCCGTACTTGGAAACGGAATGGCCCGCTTGGATATTTCGTCAGCTGAATACCTGCGAAGGGACGCAAAAGGCTTTCGTTCTGGCGACGCTTTACCGCATGATGGCGGATAAAAAGCCGTTGGGAAAGACCGATTGCGAAATCAAGCGCGAGGTCGCAAAGTTCCTTCAAAAGTGCTATCCGTGGCCGTCGGTTTATTACACGCCCGCAAAATTTGAAATGCCCGCCGAAACAATTCAGGTCGTCCGCATGGCCATAGAGGTTTTGTCTTCGCGGTTTTCAAAGGAATACTGTTCCTTGAACCTGACGCACGTTAATTTCGGGCGCAATGATTTTATTCGCGCGCGTTTTGACGGCGCGGACTTTTCGTATTCCAATTTTAACGAAGCGACCTTTTTAGACGCCGAAATGCCGAATTCCCTGTTTCAGGAAGCGGAAATGGATAATGTCCTGATACAGAACAGCTCTTTTGAAAAGGCTTATTTAAAGGGCGTCAGAATGCGTTTCGGGCACGTCATCGATTCTAATGCCGATATGACCTATTTTCAGGATGCGGATCTGACGAATACGCAGTTCAGGCGTTCATCGGCGATTTTGTCGGATTTTTCGCAGGCAAAGTTGGCAAATACGGCTTGGGAGGACGTAAACGGCGGACAGATTGATTTCAGTGATTCTGATCTGACGAAAGCCGTTTTCAACAACGTTTTATTTGAAAAGATGGAAGCGGAAGGCGCGGACTTTTCGAAGTTGACCTGTCTGGATTGTCGTTTTCAGGGAGCGGAAGCCCAAGGCGCGCAATTTTACGACGCGTCTTTTAAGGGGACGTCGTTTAAAAGCGCCGATCTGTCGGGCGCAAATTTTTCAAAAGCCCGTTTCGAGGCTCCCGTTGTTTCGGACGGAGCGAAAATCTACGGCACCGACTTCAGGGGCGCCGATATGCGGAATTTAAGCGGATTTTCGGCTGAAACGCTCCGTTTGACGTTGATTGATGCGGACACGCTTTTACCGTCGCCGCCCGAAGATTTTGAAGCGGCCTCCTATGACGTCGATATTTTTCATAAAAATCTTGAAACGCTCGGTTATCCCGCTTACGGCTGTACGCAAAAAATGTGCGAAGACCGTCTGAAAGGCAGGGTTTCGAACACGAATCTGGCTCTTCGGGCCATGTCGTTTATTGACGCGCCGAACACGACGTTGGATGAAAAGCTTTGGGGGCTGTGCACAATGGGATGCATCGCCCGCTATGACAGGAAGCTGGAGCCTTCTCAGATCGATATTTTGGCGGCATTCGTTCGCCGGCATTCGCGATGGGACTCTTCAAAAGATTTGTTTAAACCCTACACGCCTTTGAAACCCGAGGTTCAGACGGCTCTGTTCATCCTGACGGATCCCGCCGCGGGAATAGATCCGTCTTATGATATTGACCTGTCGGGGACGGATCTGCGCGGCGCGGACCTGTCAAATGCCGATTTGCGCGCCTTTACGTTCAAAGGGGCAAACCTCAGCGGAGCCAACTTGGCGGGATCAACGATTGACGACGCTTTCAACCGTTTCGATCGCGCGGTCATTGACCAATTCACGGTGTTTCCGAAGAATATGAGCCGCTTTTTGCCTTATAAACTGCCGGAAGAGCTGGTATGGCCGCGTTGGTGGAAACCGAATACGGTTCGCGTGATCAAGGATACGGTCAACCTGTGGTATCCGATAACGGAAACGATACCTTTCTCGGACGATATGATCGTCAGCCCGATTAAGGAAGAAACTCAAGAAAGGGAAGGGGAAAAGGAATGAAATATTTATTGTTTTTGACGGTGTTTTGTTTGTCGGCGCCCGTTTTGGCGGAAACGGATCCCGTTGAGCTGAGGGCGAGGGCGGCGAACGGCGATGTCGCCGCTGCGGCCGATTTGGGAAAATATTATCAGGACGTTGAGAAAGACGTTAAGAAAGCCGAAAAGTGGTTTTATGCGGCGGGCAACGCGGGAAATGCCGAAGCTCAGTACCGTTTGGCCAAAATTTATGATGCGTCAAGAGAGGGCAAACACCCGAACAAAGAAGTCGTCGCTTGGTTGGAAAAGGCGGGAACTCAGGGGCATATTGAAGCACAGCTGATGCTGGGAAAGATCTATCAGTTCGGCCGCCGCGGAATCCCCAAGGATTTATCCAAAGCAAAGATCTGGTATGATATGGCGGCGGCCAAGGGGTCAAAAACGGCAATGCTCCAGATCGAAAACCTGTATGAGAACGTTAAGGACGGTTATGTCCGAGCCGTTCAAACGAATGACGAGCTGTCGTGGCTGGACGCTTCGGCAAAGCAGGGGAATGCCGAAGCCGCGGCGCGTTTGGCCGTTTTGGCGGAAAAAGGCGAAGGTATTCCCCAAGATTATAAGCGCGCCGCCGATCTGTATAAAATCGCCGCCGAAGCGGGGATTCCTCAGGCCGAAGCGGGGCTGGGCAGCCTGTATGCTTCGGGGCAGGGCGTGCCTTTGGATTATGAAAAAGCGACGTACTGGCTGAACAAGGCGGCGGAAGGCGGCTTTGTCGAAGCGCAAAGGAAGCTGGCGGACATTTATGCTTATAAGCGCGGCGATTCTTCAAAAGCATATGCCTGGATGGTTGTCAGCCTGTCGGCGATGTTTCCGAGCGCGCAGGATTTGGTGCAGGTTTCGCCCGATCTGGAACGTCTGATTCGTTCCATGACGCCGCAGGAAATCAGGAGCGGTCAGGCTTTGGCCGTTCAGCTGGTTGATCGGATCAAGGAAAACAAAAAACGGCAGGAAGAACGTCAAAAGGAACTTTTAAAGCGCATGGAACGCTATCAAAAGGACGCACAATAAACAAAAGCCCTCGGAAACGGGGGCTTTTTCAGTCTTTTCGGATGTCCTTGAACATGGCTATGGCATTTTGCTTTTGTATCGGGTCTGAAACGACGATACCGCCCATATTGTATCCTTGAGGGTTTGAATAACGGTATTGCAGTTCGCGCAACGGGCGTCCGTAGCGTTCCCTGAAGTCGTACGCCGTTTCCTGAACGTGGACGTTGCGGACGAAATCCGCACAGTAGGCATAGCTGGCGATCGGGAACAGAAAGGCCGAGCATAATATATCGCACAGTTGAAGCCCCGCCAGATTGTTGCTGTGTCCGAAGCAGGGCATTTCCGCAATGTTCGGATACAACGGGTGCAGATGCTGAAATTTTTGCGTAAAAACGGAATGGGAAACGCTGACGTTTTTGATCTGATCGCGGCTGTCGGCGATACAAATGCCGTAATCGTTTTCCGATCGGGAATAATGGTCGAAATAAGTATAAATGCTTTGGATTGACGATGTGTAAACCGCTTTGCCGTTAAAGGCTTTTCCCGGAATCTTGACCCATATTCTGCCGACGGTTTTAATGTTGTATTTGAAAAACAGTTCAATAATGCGGTCGAGGAATCCGAACGCGTGACGTTTCAGCTTTTTTGATCCGCGCAAGGCATTGCGGCGCAAATCGGCTCCTTTGATTTCCGGAATGATGCGGTCAAGGAATTTGTCCGTCGGATAGTTCAACCCCGGATAATAACGGTATTTCAGCTTGATAAAATCGTGTGTCAGATCGTACAACGCGGTATGGTCAATGAAAATGCCGCCGATGACCAAAACGGGCTGATGATTGCCGTCGGGCGGGGGATTTTCGGGCATCGTGCCTAAATCTCCGGATTCGTCAATATAGCAGATCTTCACCAAAACAGCCTCTGATACAACTAAGGTCCCCTTTCGGAGACCTTAGGATTTTCCGCCCTCAACGGGTCGGTCAAATAAATTACCTGATTATAATATCTGAGCATCGGACGGTTGTCAATATAAAAGCCCGTTATCATTTTTTTAAAAAATTAAGGCGCATACTGCTTATCGCCGATGTTTCGGAGGAAAAATGAAAGACAGAAACGTTTCGCAGTTAAAGGCGTTTTATACGACCGTTCCCGTGTTTTGTCCGTACCTGCCCGACAGGACGGAACGTAAACTTGCGACGGACGTTTCGGGCGCCGACGGCCAGCGCTGGGCGAACGTGTTGTCCCGGGCGGGGTTCAGGCGAAGCCACTCGGTTTGCTATATCCCCGTATGCGAGGGATGCCGTTCGTGCGGTTCCGTCCGAATCGTCGCGAACGGATTCCGTTTGTCGAAAAAAATGAAAAAAGTGCTTCGTTTGAACGAAGACTTGTCTTTTTCGGTTTTGCCGAACGTTGCCGATTCCGAACAATACGCGTTGTTTCGCAGCTATTTGGCGGCACGTCATGCGGACAGCGAAATGAACGCGATGTATTTTGAAGAATTCAGGGCGATGATTGAAGATTCTCCCGTCGAAACCGTTTTGGCGGAAGCCAGAAACGCGCAAACGGGAGAGCTGAAGGGCGTTATGCTGACCGACGTTTTGGACGACGGTCTGTCTGCTGTCTACAGCTTTTTCGACACGCAAACGCCGTCGAAAAGTTTAGGACGCTATCTGATTCTGAAGCTGGTTGAAGAAACCGTGCGGCGCGGGCTGCCTTATGTTTATCTGGGATATTTTATTCCCGAATGCCCGAATATGGCCTATAAAAGCGCTTATCATCCTTTAGAGTATTGTTGCGGCGGCACATGGTCGCCTTATTATTCTCCGATGATGTGACAAACGACGTTTCGGATGTTGGCACGGTTACGGTGTTCGCAGACGTAAACGGCCTGCCACGTTCCGAGCGCCGTCCTGCCGTCCGTGACGGGAATACTCAACGATACGCCCGTCAAAGCCGTTCTGATGTGGGCGGGCATGTCGTCCCGCCCTTCATAGGTATGGACGTACAGGCTGTTGTCCTGCGGGACGGTTCTGTCAAAAAAGTTTTTCAGGTCGTATAAAACGTCGGGATCGGCGTTTTCCTGAATGATCAGGCTTGCCGAGGTATGACGGATGAACAGGGTCATCAGCCCCGTGCGGATGCCGCTTCGGGCGACGGTTTCGTTTAATGCCGCGGTGATGTCCGTAAAACGGCCGCCTTCCGTTTGAACGGCCAGCGTCGTTTGATATTGCTTCATTCGTATAAATGCCGTTCGTCAATCCGTTTCGCCGCTTCTCTGTCCAACAGGGGGGCAATGCCCGCATTGTCCAAAGGCAGGCTTTTCACGCGGCGGCACACGGCTTCGTATTCGCGCACGACCTTGAAACGTTTCGTTTCGGCGATCAAAACGGACGGAGCCTCGTACAAGGCGGAACGGGCGTCGGGATGTATAAAATCAAGCAGAATCGTATTTTCGGGCGTTCTGTAAAGCAGCGCGTGTTCTCCGCCGTCGTACAGCAACACGGGCGAAGACGGCTCGCCTTCTTTGGCGCGGACGGATATCATGATCTCGCCGCGCTTGTTCAAGTGGATTTCGTAGAACGATTCCTGTTCCGGCTTTTTGGACAAACTCTTATCTCCCCTTATCGGTGAAGTATAGCGCGTCGGACGCCGTCGGGCAAACGGTTTTAAAAGGGCGCGTTTTGCGCTTTCTTCGCGGCGGCAAGGGTGTTATCATTTTGAAAAAATTTAGGAGATTTGAATATGCATCCGTGGCATGACGTAGAACTGGCGGGAAAGGTTCCTCAATTCGTTCCCGCCGTCATAGAGGTTCCCAAGGGATCCAAATATAAGTACGAACTGGATAAAATGAGCGGGCTGATCCGCGTTGATCGCGTTTTGTACAGCAGCGTGCATTATCCCGCAAATTACGGCTTCATTCCCCGAACGTATTGCGACGATCACGATCCGCTTGATATTTTGGTTTTGGGGCAAGAACCCGTATATCCGCTGACGATTCTGGCGGCGCGTCCGATCGGCGTGATGAAGATGATTGATCAGGGCGAAGCGGACGATAAAATTATCGCCGTTCACGCGGACGACCCCGAATATGCGCACTATTCCTCCATAGACGAACTGCCGCCTCACAGGATGATCGAAGTCCAGCGCTTTTTCGAAGATTATAAAAAGCTGGAAAACAAAACGGTCGTCGTCGAGGGCTTTTTAGGGCAGCACGAGGCTTTTTCCGTCATCATTGACGCCGTTAAGAGCTATGAGGAAAACAAAGAGCATTTGACGGGCTACGTTCCCGGATAACGGTTTTTTGTAACGCAATGCCGTTATGCCCGCGCCCTAAAATGACATGGACGAAGCCGAGGACGCGAAAGCCTTTGATATGAGAAATATCGCGGTATTTTAAACGCTTTCGCATCCGCCTTCAAAGGCGCCGAAGTCAAATTGGCGTTGTCGTCCGCCGCATCGCCGTGCCCGACGATACGGTCATTTTTTCCGCGAGCCGGCGGCCGTGTTCAAGACGAACGTTATTTTAAGGCTTCCTTCAATTCCTGAACGGCGGTACGGGCCAGCAGATCGCACCGTTCGTTTTCGGGATGGCCCGCATGACCCTTGACCCAATGCCAGGAAACGCGATGCGTACGCTTTAAATGAAAAATCTCTTGCCACAGGTCGCTGTTCTGAACGGGCTTTTTATCGGCAGTGCGCCAGCCGTTCCTGACCCAGCCGTCCATCCATTCCGTCGCGCCTTTTACAACGTACTGGCTGTCCGTATAAAGGTCGATCTCACAGGGTTCTTTTAATGCTTTCATCGCGCGGATGACGGCAGTCATTTCCATACGGTTATTCGTCGTCGCGTCGCTTGCTCCCGAAAGCTCTTTTTCTGCTTGGCCGTAGCGCAGAACCGCTCCCCATCCGCCGATTCCCGGGTTGCCGCTGCATGCGCCGTCCGTAAATATTTCTATTTTTTTCATGATCTTGGCCGCCGTTCGTTTTTTGGAAGATTACTTGATTCGCGCGTCGAAAATCTACTATTATCTAAACGGCGAATAAGGAAAGATGCGGATGACGATACCTTTTATCACGTGCGGAGGGATGTTTTGGTGGTTCGACAGGTACCAATATGCGGGATGGCGCATTCAGGAAAACATTTGGACGCATCGTTGCCGTCTGTTGGATCCGCACGACGTCCGCCGCGCTTCGGGGAAATTTGACGCCTGTTTGGAAAAGCTGCCCGATTTTTTGAAAACGTGGGAAGAACCCGCTCCGAAAGGCGAAGCCGTCGTTTTTATCCACGGGTTGTTCCAAACGTCGGGATCTTTCGACGATATGAAAGTCGCTTTTTACGACAAGGGTTATGAAACGTTTTCCTTCAGTTATCCGCAGCTTCGATCCGATTTGGAAGATGCCGCCAAAAAGCTGAATGCCGCGCTGAAACGGCGCAAAGACCTTAAAAAGATCCATTTCATCGTTCACGGCGTCGGCGGGCTGGTTTTGCGCCGCGCTCTGATGATGAAACCCGAATGGTTGCCGTCGTTCGGGCGCGCCGTTATGATTGCCGTCCCGAACGCGGGATTTTGTTGGGCGGAAAAATGGAGCGGAAAAAAGTGGTACCGATTCCTGCTCGGACGGATGGGATCAAACCTGACGCCCGCTTTCGTTTCCGAAAATCTGGCGCCGATGAGCGGAGAATTCGCCGTTTTGATGAGCGGAAAAGACGACGGGAAAGGTTATCTGCCGTGGTTCAAAAGCGATAACGACGGCGTTTTGAAAGTGTCGGAGGCCTTCGTTCAAAATGCGCGAGAAGATTTCCTGACCGTCGGCGTTCCTCATTTCTTTTTGCAAAAACGCGAAAAAACGATTGAAATGTGCCTTTATTTCATCGGAACGGGGCGGTTGGGCAAAGGAAAGCGCATCCGCCGCGAAAGCAACCTGATGAGCAAATTTTACGACCGCTGATTTCTTTCCAGCTTTTTAGCTTCAACCCACAGGGCTTCCATTTCGTCCAGCGTCGTTTCTTCAAAGTTTTTTTGCCGTTCGTTTAAGGTTTTTTCGATGTATCCGAAACGCCTTTCGAATTTTGCGTTCGTTCGTTTCAGGGCCTTTTCGGGGTCAATCCCCAGTTTTCTCGCCAGATTGACGCACGCAAACAACAAATCTCCCATTTCGTCTTCTCTTTGGTCGGCATGGGAGGACTGGGCAATTTCGTTTTTCAGTTCGCCCATTTCTTCTTCAATCTTATCCAAAACCAAAGAAGGCGAATCCCAATCAAAACCGACGCGGGCCGCCCTGTTTTGGAGTTTATAGGCGCGCGTCGCCGCGGGCAGGGATTTCGCGATGCCGTCCAAAATGCCCGTTTGGTGCTTTTGTTCGCGTTCCGAACGCTTGAGGGCTTCCCAATTCGGGACGTTTTCCGCCGTTCCGAAAACATGCGGATGACGGCGGATCATTTTATCCGCGACGGTTCGCGCGACGTCCGCAAAGTCAAATTTGCCGCTTTCCTCGGCGATTCTGGCGTGAAAAACAACATGGAGCAAGAGGTCGCCCAATTCTTCCTTGAGGGCATCGTCATCGCGGCGTTCTACGGCGTCGTATACTTCATAGGCTTCTTCAACGGTGTATCCTGCGATCGATTCGGACGTTTGACGAATATCCCACGGGCATCCGCCGTTTTTGTCGCGCAGGCGCTCCATTATATATAATAAGCGCTCCACGGGCGCAACGTCGGTCATTCTTCGTCCTCCTCAACGTTTACGGCATTCAGAAATTCGGGAGGATAGGGCAGGAGGCCGTCTTCGGGAATCACGACGCGCGCCCGATAGACTTCGGTAAGTTCTTCATTTTCATTTATTTCAACGACCAGTATTTCGCCGATTTCCGCCAGCATGCGCCGCACGGCGGCGGGAATATAAGAAAGAGGGGCGATCCGGTCGCTCCTGCGGCAAAACAGAGCCTGTTCAGCTCCGTCGAAATAAAAAACGGCGTCTTCAGGGGCTTCGGGGAAGCTCTGCGTAACCATCATCAGCGTGCCCGCGCCGTTGTCGATAAAGTCATATTCCAAAGGAAGGATATCGGGAAAAGCCATGTTTTTGTCCTTTCTTTAAAGTATATATAAAACATCGGGCTTTTTTGACAAGCGTGAAATCATGTTTTTCGAAGGTTTCAAAGCGTTTCAGCCTACGGCGAAAACTTTTGTCTATTTTTGAAATTTTCATATTTATTTCTATTTTTCTGCTCCGAAAGCGCTTGAAAGAGCCTTTAAAACGGATTATTTTATTCGAAATCTTATTGAGAATCCCAAGGTTTCCGCTCTTTTCGAAAAAGGCGTTGAAAAAAATCCTCGAAATAGACAAAAAATATGTTGAAAAAGGGAAAAAGGTTCGGTATAACTGAATCTAACAAGGCAACGTTTTTTTAGTGAGGCTATCATGACAGAAAAAACCCCGGTCAAATTAATTGTCAGC
>CALXYE010000130.1 GCA_944392845.1 uncultured Alphaproteobacteria bacterium | reverse complement strand
CCCCGCCATCTTTGAGATCACGTCGTCCAAAGCCTCGGCGCGCTGAATGACCATGCGGGGAACGTCGGAACCCTCTTCGCGTTCGGCGTTGACCGACAGGATCAGAGGCTTTCCCGATTTCAGCATGTCTCTGTTCGCCGACAAAGATTCCGAAAAAATCCCCAACTCGAAACTGCCCGTCGAATCCGACGCCGTTACGAAAGCGTACTTAGTTCCCTTTTGGCTCATCCGTTCGCGCACGGTACTGACGATAACGGCGATTTTCGCGCGGCACGCTCCGCCCATTGCAACGGTATTGACGACGTCTCCGTACGTCATAATACGCAACCGTTCCAGCGATTTGGCATAACTGTCCAACGGGTGCGCCGACAGGTAAAAACCGATTGCCTCGGCCTCCATTTTCAGCTTTTCAACCAGAGACCATTCCTTCGTCGGCGCCAGCTTGATATCCGCGGCCTGTTCCGCCCCGCCGAACAAACTGATTTGAGAGCTGCGGCGTTCGTCTCCCGCCGCCGCCGCGTGTTGCATCAACAGATCCAGATTGGCGTACAGCAAAGCCCTGTTTTTCTCCAATCCGTCGAAAGCCCCCGCCTTTACAAGGCTTTCCATGCACTTCCTGTTGACCTGTTTCGTGTCCAGACGGCGGATAAAATCGGACAACGACTTAAATTTACCGTTCTTTTCGCGTTCGGCGACGACGGATTCCATCGCCGCTTCGCCGACGCCCTTTACGGCGGACAGCGCATAACGCACGGCGCCGTTCTCAACGGAAAACTGAACGGCGGCATGGTTGACGTCGGGCGGCAGCAGCTCGATTCCCAAACGCTTCAATTCCCTTTTGAACTGGGACAGTTTGTCCGTGTTCTGCTTGTCGTAAGTCATGGTCGCCGCCATGAATTCGACGGGGAAATGCGCTTTCAGATACGCCGTTTGATACGCAATCAGCGCATATGCCGCCGCGTGCGATTTGTTAAAGCCGTAAGACGCGAATTTTTCCATGCGCGCGAAGATGTCTTCGGCTTTTGATTTTTCAACGCCGTTTTTCACCGCGCCTTCAATAAAGATGACTTTTTGCTTAGCCATCTCTTCGGGTTTTTTCTTGCCCATCGCGCGGCGCAACAGATCCGCACCGCCCAAGGAATAACCCGCCATCTTTTGGGCGATCTGCATGACCTGTTCCTGATAGATCATGATGCCGTAGGTTTCCTTGAGGATGTCTTCCAGCATCGGATGCATATAATCGGGCTTTTCCCTGCCGTGCTTTCGGCTGATGTACGTCGGAATGCTGTCCATCGGGCCGGGACGGTACAAGGACACGATAGCGATGACGTCTTCCAGCGTGTCGGGCTGCAAGTCACGCAAAACCTTGCGCATCCCGCCGCTTTCAAGCTGGAACACGCCGTCCGTTTCCGCCCTGTGCAGCAATTCGTAGGTTTCCCTGTCGTCTAAGGAAATTTCCGAAATGTTCAGCTCAATCCCCCGCCGGCGAACCATTTTGACGGCTTCGGCAATGACGGTCAGGGTTTTCAACCCCAAAAAGTCGAACTTTACAAGCCCCGTCGATTCCACATACTTCATATTGTACTGAGTCACGGGCATATCCGAAGACGGATCGCGATAGATCGGCACGATCCTGTCCAAAGCCGTTTGACCGACAACGACGCCCGCCGCGTGAGTCGAAGCGTTGCGGTACAGGCCTTCCAGCTTGACGGCAATGTCCAAAAGCTGGTCAATCTGAGAATCGGCGGCGCGCTGTTTGTTGAACTCGGGTTCCTGTTCAAAGGCTTCTTTCAAAGTGATGCCGATGACGTTCGGCACCATTTTCGACAGGCGGTCAACGGCGCCGTAGTTCATTTGAAGCACGCGGCCGACGTCGCGGATGACGGCTTTGGCCTGCAGCTTTCCGAACGTGATGATCTGAGCGACCTGGTCCAAGCCGTATTTGTGACGCACATATTCGATTGTTTCGCCGCGCCTGTCCTGACAGAAATCGACGTCAAAGTCGGGCATGTTGACGCGTTCGGGATTCAAAAAGCGTTCGAACAGCAAATTAAAACGCAACGGATCAAGATCGGTAATCGTCAGCGACCACGCGACGACCGACCCCGCCCCCGATCCGCGTCCCGGCCCGACGGGGATGCCGTGCGCCTTTGACCATTGAATAAAGTCGGAGACGATCAGGAAGTATCCGGGAAAGTCCATCTGAACGATGACGCCCAGCTCATATTCCAACCGTTCCGAATATTTTTTACGCAACGCGTCTTTTTCTTCATCGCTCATGCCTTCTTTAAAGACATGAACCTGCAGGCGTTTTTCCAGCCCCGCGCGGGCACGTTCCTGTAACACCTGCGCCTCGGTCTTATCACCGCAATCGGGATAACGGGGCAGAGCGGGAGGATTTTTCGTCACCATAAACCCGCAACGTTTCGCGATGACGAGCGTGTTTCGGATCGCTTCGGGCAAATCGGAAAACAGCTCTTTCATTTCCGCGGGAGACTTAAAATAATGTTCGGGCGTCAGGCGGCGGCGTTCGTTGACGTTGATATACGTCTTTTCCGCAATGCAGATTAAAGCGTCGTGCGCCTCGTACATATCCTTCGTCGGGAAAAAGACCTCGTTCGTGGCGACAAGCGGAATATCATACTTGTACGCCCAATCAATCATCGTATCTTCAATCTGCCGCTCGGCATCCAAACCGTGCCTTTGCAGTTCGACGTACAGCCTGTTGCCGAAAACGTCCTTCAGCATTTTCAGAGCTTCTTCCGCCTTATCGGTCTTGCCGTCCAGCAGTAAACGCCCGACGGGGCCGCCGCATCCGCCCGTCAGGCAAATCAATCCTTCGGCATGTTCTTTTAAATACGAAAACGGAACGTTCGGCTTTGCGGGCGGCTCCGTTTCCATATAAGCCTTACGCGACAGCTTGAGCATATTTTCATAGCCCGCCTGATTTTGAACCAGCAAAACAATGCTGTCGACGTTCATCAATTCCTTGGCGGAAGCGAAACGCCTGTCTTCCAGCTCCATATCCACCGCGGTTTGCGATCCGATTAACGGCTGTATCCCGTGATCTTCGCATTCATGGGACATGTCAAAGGCGCCGAACATATTGTTCGTGTCGGTCATGCCGACGGCGGGCATGCGGTATTGTTCGCACAGCTTCATCAGCGTGCCCAGCTTAACCGCCCCTTCCAGCAAAGAATACGCCGTATGGACGCGCAAATGCACGAAATCCGACAACGGCTCTTTCGGCGTTTGGTTTTCCGCTTCTTCCGCCATGCCCCTGCCCGTCAGACGAAACGCTGCTTGAATGCAATGCGCCCGCTCATCCCCAGCGTATCCATTTCCTCCAAACGGCCGTCTTTCAGAGCGATTTTACGGTCCATTCTGTCCGCCAGTTCGGGATTGTGCGTCGCGATCAAAGCCGCCAGCCCCGTTTGCTTTACAATATTGACCAAAACCTCGAAAACGGAATCGGAGGTCATCGGATCCAAGTTGCCCGTCGGCTCGTCCGCCAAAAGCATATGCGGCCTGTTCGCCAAAGCCCTGGCGATGGCGACGCGCTGAGCTTCTCCGCCGGACAGCTGCGCGGGGCGATGTTTCATCCTGTCCTTCAGCCCCATCGTTTCCAGCAAAAATTCGGCGTATTGCGCCGCCGCGCCTTTTTTCTTTCCCGCAATCATCTGAGGAATCATCACGTTTTCCAAAGCCGAAAATTCGGGCTGTAAGTTATGGCTTTGATATACGAAGCCCAAATATTCCCGCCGCATTTTCGTACGCGTATCGTCATCCATGTCGCTGCACGGCGCGCCGCTCAAAAAGACCTCACCCTCGTCGGGAGCCTCAAGCAACCCCGTCACATGCAACAGCGTCGATTTTCCCGCGCCCGACGGACCGACCAAAGCGACCATCTCGCCTTGGGAAACGGACAAATCAATGCCGCGCAAAACGTCGATAACGGTGCGTCCCTGCGTATAATGACGGCGAACGCCGCGCAACACCAATACGGGAACGGAAGAAAGATTCACGGACATTCGGGGAGCGTCATTCATAGCGCAAAGCCTCCACGGGATCAAGCCGCGCGGCGCGCCACGCGGGATACAGCGTCGCGGCGAAGGACAAAAACAGCGCCATCGCGACGACGGAAACGACTTCGACGGGATCAACCTCTGCAGGCAGCTTTGAAAGGAAATAAATTTCGGCAGAGAATAAATCCGTTCCCGTCAGGCTTTGCAAAAAACGGCGAATGTTTTCAATGTTGTCGCAAAACAAAAGCCCGAACAAAACGCCGAAAGCCGTCCCCAACACGCCGACCGACGCGCCGCTGACGAAAAATATCCTCATGACCATTCCCTTGGTCGCGCCCATTGTCCTTAAAACGGCAATGTCGCGCCCTTTATCCTTGACCAGCATGATCAGCCCCGAAATCATATTGAAGGCGGCGACCAGAATGATCAGGGTCAAAATCAGGAACATCACGTTGCGCTCGACCTGAATCGCGTTGAAAAACGTTGCGTTCGACTTTTGCCAATCATAAACGCGCACGCCGCCGCCCAGCATGTTTGCAATTTGTTTTTGAATGCCTCCGACTTTGTCGGGGTTGTCGACAAAGACTTCCAAGTTTGTTACGGCGCCGTCCGTATCAAAGAATTTCTGCGCCTGTTCCAAAGGCATGAATATAAACCCCGAATCATATTCGTACATGCCGACGGAAAATGTCGCTCCGACGGTATAGGAACGCATCCTGGGAACGGTTCCGAAAGCCGTAACGGACCCTTTGGGAGAAATCAGGGTGATTTCTTCCCCGACGAAAACGCCCAGCTTTTGCGCCAACCGGTCGCCGACAAAGACCGTATCGGGTTCGGAAAAAGCCGCGGGCGTCCCGCCTTTGAGCCCGTCAACCAAAATGGCGCGCTTTGCAAAATCGGCCGGAGCCAAACCGCGAACGATTGCCCCCTGCGCGCTGCGCATTGAGCTGACCATCACCTGTCCTTCAATCAGAGGCATGACCATCCTGACGCCTTTGACCTTGCGCACCTCGTCCGCCAGACGTTCATATCCGCCCAAAAGCGTTCCCTGAGCCGCATAAACGCCCAGATGCCCGTTCAGGCCTAAAACGCGGGAAAGAAGCTCCTGACGAAAACCGTTCATGACCGCCATTACAATGATCAGCGTCGCGACGCCCAAGGCTATTCCCAAAAAGGAAAACCCCGCGATAACGGAAACGAAGCCCTCTTTACGGCGCGCCCGCAAATAGCGAAACGCCAGCATCCTTTCAAAAGCCGAAAAAATCATTCTTCCCCGCCCTTACGGTTTATTTGACGAAAAAGCTCAAAGCCTGCTCAACGGACAGTTCGCGGCGTTCGCCCGTCTTGCGGTTTTTGATCTCGACGACGCCGTTCGCCAACCCTCTCGAACCGACAATCAGCTGATACGGCAATCCGATCAGATCCATCGTCGAAAACTTGACGCCCGCGCGCTCGTCGCGGTCGTCGTAAAGAACCTCGACCCCCGCCGCCGTCAGACGTTTGTACAAATCTTCGCAAGCCGTATCCGTTTCCGCCTTGCCCGACGTCAGGTTGATCAGCCCGACCTTGAACGGCGCGACGGATTCGGGCCAGATAATCCCGTTGTCGTCGTGAGAGGCTTCGATGATCGCCCCCATCAAACGCGACACGCCGATGCCGTAGCAGCCGCCCTCGAACAAAACGGGTTTGCCGTCTTCGCCCGCAACGCCGACGTTCATCGGAACGGAATATTTTTTGCCGTAATAAAAGACCTGACCGACTTCGATGCCGCGCGCGCTCAACAGGTCTTCTCCGACGGCGTCGGCTTCTTCCTTGACGTATTTGTCTTCGGTCGCGGCGTACAGGGACGTCCACTTTTGATAGATCGGCTCCAAATCGCCGTCATAATCGACGTTTTCGTCGGGAATTTCCATTGTCAGATAATCTTTGTGGCAATAGACCTGACTTTCCCCCGTATCCGCCAAAACGATGAATTCGTGGCTCAGATCGCCGCCGATCGGTCCCGTCGAAGCCTTCATCGGAATGGCGCGGACGCCCATACGGGCAAACGTGCGCAAATAAGCGACGAACATCTTGTTATAGGAATGTTTCGCCCCTTCGTACGTCAGATCGAAAGAATAAGCGTCCTTCATTAAAAATTCGCGGCCGCGCATTACGCCGAAACGGGGACGAACCTCGTCGCGGAACTTCCATTGGATGTTATACAGAATCTTCGGCGCTTCCTTATAGCTTTTTAATTCCTTGCGCACGATGTCGTTGATGACTTCCTCCGCCGTCGGCCCGTACACCAGCGTCCGTTCGTGGCGATCGGTGATGCGCAACATTTCGGGGCCGTACGCGTCGTAACGGCCGCTTTCCTTCCACAAGTCGGAATTTTGCAGAGTCGGCATTAACAGCTCTTGCGCCCCCGCCCTGTCCTGTTCTTCGCGAACGATCCGTTCAATCTTTTGCAAAACGCGCAGCCCCAGCGGCAGGAAAGTATAAATGCCCGCGCTGCATTGGCGGATCATGCCCGCGCGGAGCATCAGGCGGTGGGAAACGATCTGAGCCTCGACCGGATTCTCTTTCAGGGTCGGCATAAAATATTTGGATAAACGCATAACGGTTCTCTTCATCAACAAACAATGAAAGTCAACGGGGCAAGAAACCCTCTGCGGGAACTTTAGGCAATCGCAAAGCTCTTGGCAACGTTTTTTATCGGGAAAGCGGCGCCGCGATACTTTTTAAAACGTCCTTCAGCAGGGGAATCGTCACCGCCCGTTTTTCCGACAGCGCTTTTTTATCCGCCGCCGCCGCAACGCGCGCGGCAAAGCCGAAGGAGCGCTCGGCATTTTTCAACAGGTAGGCAACGGCGTCGGGAGCTACGCTCACCCCCCGTTCGGCAAAAAACTTGACCCAAACGGCCGACATCAAAGCGTCGTCGGGCATACCGAGCTCCGCCGACGGCACGGCGGACAGCCGCGAGATCAGATCGGGCAGCCTTATCCCCCAAGACGGATAGTTCTTTTCCGCCGTCATCAGCAAAACGCCGCCGCGGTTCTTAACCCCGTTCATCAAATGAAACAAGGCCTCTTCCCCGACGGGAGAACGCACCTCGTCCAACACGGCGAAACGCGACACATCCAAAGCTTTTTCGACGGCAGACAACGTCAGTTCGGAAATAAAAACGGGTTTTTCTCCGAATTTTTCAAACACGGCGGCGGCAAACAGATGCGCCAGATGGGTCTTGCCGCTTCCTTTGGGGCCGACGATCAGCAAAGAAGAAAAAGCCCCCGACGGATTTTCAATCAGGGCAACGGCCTCGCGATTGGAGGGCGCGACGAAAAAATCCTCGCGCCCCAACATGGTTTTTACGGGAAAATCAAGCGTTTCCTGACGAAACCTACTCTGCGGCATTCCCTTTTTCCGTTCCCAGATACAACGGGCTCTGCAAATATTTGCGGATGCCGAAACGCACCAGCACTCCGATGATCGCAGCGACGGGAACGGCGATAAGAACGCCCAGGAAACCGAACAAAGCCGCCCCCGCCAACAGGGCGAACATCACCCAGACGGGATGCAATCCGACCTTTTCGCCGACCAGTTTCGGCGTCAAAACATTCCCTTCCAGCATCTGGCCCGTAAAGAAAATAATCATGATGACCAGAACCCGCTTCCAATCGTTAAACTGAACGATCGCCAAACCGACGCTGGTGATGAAGCCGAGAGTTGATCCGACGTAGGGAATAAAGGACAGGATGCCGATCCCCATGCCGAGCAACAACCCCAAATCCAGCCCCGCAGCCGTCAGGCCGACGGCATAAAAAACGCCCAAGAACAAACAAACCGTCGCCTGTCCGCGAACAAAGCCCGAAATCGTATCGTTAATCTGCTTTAACAGACAACGGATGGTCTGCGCTTCGTCGCGCGGCAAAAGAGAACGCAAAATCGCGCAGAATTTGGGCCAGTCGCGCAACAGATAAAAAGCGACGATCGGCGTAATCAGCAACAAAGACATCAGGTTGATGACCGCCATGCTGCCCGACAGAGTACGCTGAACGATCTTCAGCAAAATCTTTAACGACCCCGAAAGATGTTCCTGAATTGTATCGTGCAGGTTTTGCATCTGATCGGGGAACAGGCGCTTCATCTCGGTAAGGAAGGGCTCAACCTTATCCCATAACAAAGCGGCGTAAACGGGAAGGTTTGAAACGAAAACGGCCGTTTGTTTTTGAATAACGGGAACCAAAATAAAAATGAACATCAGCGCCAACAGGATCAATACGGCCGAAACGACAACAACCGCGATCATCCTGGAACGGAAATATTTTTGCAGTTTCGTCGTAACGGGATCCAGAAAATAAGCGATGCACATCCCCGCGACAAAGGGAAGCAAAATGTCGCGCAATTCGAAAACGCCCCACATAAACAGGGCGAACACAATCCCCCAAGCGGATATTTTTTGAACGGTCGTCATCGTTTCGTTTCCTTAAATTACATTGCCGAAGGAACGGAAAAGCGCGCCGCATCCGGCGTTTGGGGCGTAAAGCCCTTTTCTTCGGCCGCGGGCATCATCGTCGTATCCTCGGGCCGCGGCGCATCGGCCGCCTTTTCGTTCATCGGAAAGAAATTTTGCTGTTCCGAAGATTGCAACTTAAATACGCCGCTCGGCATAACGGAAAGGGTCAGCATCCGCTTTTGCATTTCTTTTTGCAGGCGATCCAAACCTTCGGCGAAAAATATCGTCAGCTGCAACACGCCCGCGCGCGCCGCCTGAAGCTTGTACGAACTGATCAGCGGAATGCGGGTCAGGCGGGAGCGGATCAGCTCCCATTGCTTCAAATCGGATACGGGCACCATAACGACGATGGATGCCGCATCATTGAACTGAACCATTTGTTCGCGTTTCCAAACGCCTTCCAAATGCTCGACGACTTTCCTGACCGCCAGAGCAAGCGTGCGCTGCGTATTTTTGGTCATCGGCACGGTAAAGGAAAAGTTCGGAATTTCGGAAGCCGTCGTTTCGTCCATAGCTTTTCCCCTGACGGAGAAGGAAGCCCCCTTGCGAACCATTTCAACGACGAGAATGCCCTCGGCGTCATAACGCCCCGCCAAAGCCGAAGCCGAAGCCAGATCGCCCCTTTTGACCTTTGAAACGTCAAGGACGGAAGCGTCCGACTGATCGCCGATCGGCACCATCAAAGGCACCATGTAGCTTTCCGTTTTTCGATTGACCCACGCGCGAAGCCACGCATTGTCGTCGCCCCATAAAACGGGAGACGATGAGGCCGATTTCTTATAAACGGGCAAAATCAGCAGAGGCTTTCCCGACGTGCGCACATAAGGCAGGCCGTTTTGGCGCAACAGCTCGCGCACGGAATCGGGATTAAAGCGAACTTCCAGCGTTGCCATATAACGCACGGAAGACGTTTTTTCGTTCAGGACGCTCATATCCTGAACCATATTGATGATGTCGTCGGGCACCAGCTCGGGAAGCTGTTCGACGACATACGAAGGCGTAATGCGCTCCATCACGACCATCAGGGCGCGCTTTTGCCCGTCGGACAAAGCCTGTTCGCGCGCCAGCGCGGCATTTTCGGCGGTAACGTCCACCTGAATCCCGCTGGCGGAAAACATTTTCGAATCGACGGGAGCCGCCCGCACCGCCGACGCGGCGCACACGACCGCGCACATCGGAAACAGAACCGTCGCGAAACGTTTAAATATATTCATTAAAAGCTCCCGTCAAATTCAAGTCAAATCAGCCGACAATCTCGCATTCGCTGAAAAAGAACGAAATCTCGCGCGCGGCGTTTTCGTCGGAATCCGAACCGTGAACGGAATTGGCTTCCATGGATTCCGCGAATTCCTTGCGGATGGTGCCTTCGGCGGCCTTTTCGGGGTTGGTCGCGCCCATGACTTCGCGGTTTTTCAAAACGGCGTTTTCGCCTTCCAACACCTGAACGACGACGGGGCCGGACGTCATAAAGGCGACAAGGCTGTCATAAAAGGGGCGTTCCTTATGGACTTCATAAAAAGCGCGGGCCTGTTCCTGCGTCAGGCGAATGCGCTTCTGCGCCACGATGCGCAGACCGCTTTCTTCCAACTTCGCGGCGATCTTTCCCGTCAGATTGCGGCGGGTAGCATCGGGTTTAATAATAGATAACGTACGTTGTACAGCCATTTTCATCCTCTAAAGTTTACGGAGTGGTTAAAAAAGTTCCCCTTCTTTATACCTTTGACGCCATCCGTCTTCAAGCGGCAAATTTATTTTCGGGGAATGAATCCTTTTATTTCGGCGTCCAGCAAAGGGCGTTCGTAATCCGACACCTTTGCGCTCGCCTCGGGCAGAGCGGCCGCCGCCTTTTCATCCCCCGCTCCCGCCGCCAGCGACAACCAATAATACGCCTGCCCCGCATCGCCCGACATCAGCGAATAGATCCCCATGTCGCGTTGAGCGGCGGGATGCCCCCTGTACGCCGTTTCGGTCAGCCGCCCCGTCGCCGCCCCTTTCTTGCCGCTTTTTATTTCTCCGCGAAAGACCATTCGCGCCGCCATATACCCCGCATCGTCGGATCCGTCCGCCGCCGCGGAAAAATTTTCGTAAGCCAGCTTAAAATCGCGATCGACGCCGCGGCCGTAATAATGCATCAGCCCTAACAGATAGCGCGCCCGCGCATACCCCTGTTGCGCCGGATAGACCAAAAGCTCGAAAGCCTCTTCGTAGCGCTCCGCATTATAAAGTTCCGTCCCGGCGCGCAAAGCCTCGGCGTACTCCTCTTCGGTCACGGGGGGATGATCCCGTTCCGTCAGCATTGCCGCACCGAACCCCGCGGCGAACAGCAGAACGCCTGAAATGAACACCCTGTGCTGCAGGAAAAACACTTTCGCGTAATACAGGCGGTTTTTGAGGAAATCCTTGACTTTCATCCGTACGTCCCCGAAAAAAACGACATTCCATAATCAAGCAATCCTTTCTTTTTGTAAAGCGCTAAGGTACATTCCCCGTCATGTTGGATATAAATGACATCACTTTGCGTTTTGCGGGGCGCCCGTTGTTTGACGGAGCCTCGGCACACATACCCGACGGGCAAAAGGTCGGCCTGACGGGCAGGAACGGCTGCGGAAAATCGACGCTGTTCCGCATAATTCTGTCGCAGCTGTCTCCCGACGGCGGAGAGATCCGACTGACCAAGGGGACGCGCCTGTCAAGCGTCGCCCAAGAAGTGCCGGAAGGAAACGAAAGCCTTTTGGATTTCGTCCTCAAAGCGGATAAGGAGCGTTCCGCCCTTTTGGCGGATTTGGAACGGGCCGAAGCGCTGGAAGACGGAACGCGCATCGCCGAACTTCACGAACGTTTAAACGCCGTCGGCGCCAATTCCGCCGCCGCGCGGGCGGGAGCCGTTCTGTACGGGCTGGGCTTTTCGTCCGAACGTCAGGCGCTTCCCCTGTCGTCATTTTCGGGCGGCTGGCGGATGCGCGTCGCCCTGGCGGCGGCACTGTTCGTGCCTTCCGACGTCTTGCTGTTGGACGAACCGACGAACCATCTGGATCTGGAAGCGGCTCTTTGGCTGGAAACGTACCTGAAGCGTTATTCGGGCACGTTGCTGATCATCAGCCACGACCGTTCCCTTTTGAACGGCGTATGCAACCGCATCCTGCACGTTGAAGGGCTGAAGCTCGAACGCTATCCCCCACACCCCGACACGTCTCCACGCACCCGCGCGTTACGACGCGAAGAGCGGGAAAAACAGGCGCAA
>CALXYE010000129.1 GCA_944392845.1 uncultured Alphaproteobacteria bacterium | reverse complement strand
AGTTCGTATTCTTTGATACGCGATCCCGCGAAGTGCATTTTGTGCGGCAACTGCGTCCGCATGTGCGCGGAAATACAGGGAATCGGCGCGATTAACTTTATTAACCGCGGATCGAACAGCGTCGTTACGACGGCGTTCGGCAAAGACATGAGCAAGACCGAATGCGTCAACTGCGGTCAGTGCGCCGCCGTTTGTCCGACGGGCGCATTGCAGATTCGTTCCGAAGTCGAAGAGGTCATGGATGCCATTAACGACCCCGAAAAGGTCGTGGTTATCCAGATTGCTCCGGCGGTTCATGTGGCGATCGGGGAGCTGTTCGGCATGCAGCCGGGAGAGCTTTGCACGAAAAAGATCGTCAGCGCTTTGAAGGCGTTGGGGGTTGATTACGTCTATGATACCTGCTTTACGGCGGACATGACGATCGTTGAGGAAGCGACGGAATTCGTCGAACGCAAAAAGAACGGCGGCGTTTTCCCGATGTTCACGTCGTGCTGCCCCGCTTGGATCAAGTTTGCGGAAACGTACTATCCGTCATTGCTTTCGAACATCAGCTCGTGCCGTTCGCCGCAACAGATGTTCGGTTCCGTCGTCCGCGAAGCAATGCCGTCGGTCAGCGGAAAACCCAATAAGGACATCGTTTCGGTCAGCATTATGCCCTGTACGGCCAAGAAGTTCGAAGCGCGCCGTCCGGAATTCGAGCATGACGGGCAACGCGACGTTGATTACGTCCTGACGACGCAGGAATTGGGAGAATTGCTGTCTTCTTCGGGCATTGATCTGGCTCACGTTCCGCCGATGGAGCTCGATAAGCCTTTGGGCGTATCGACGGGCGGCGGCATTATTTTCGGCGTGACGGGCGGCGTTATGGAAGCCGTTCTGCGTTTTGCCGAGGAAGTCGTCGGCGGTGAAAAGAACGCCGTTGAATTCAAAGAAGTTCGCGGCGAAGCGGGCATCCGCGAGGCCGAAGTTATGCTGAACGGAGAACCGTTGCATCTCGCCGTTGTTCACGGATTGGCGAACGCGCGCAAAATTGCGGAGCAGGTCGTCAACGGGACGTGCAAGTATGACCTGATCGAAGTGATGGCGTGTCCGATGGGATGCGTCGGCGGCGCGGGACAGCCCGTCAGCGTCGGAGCCGTAAAGAAAAAGATGCGCGCTCAAGGTTTGTTCGCGTCCGATCGCAACAACCAAATGCGCAAGGCGCAAGAAAATCCCGCCGTTAAGGAATGCTATGAAAAGTATCTGGGCGGCGGTGCGGCTTCTCACAAGGCGCACGAAGTTCTGCATACGCATTATGTTTCCCGTCCGCAGATATTGGATATGGAAACTGATTTAATTCGCGGCGGATTGAACCCCGTTGAAGTCGAATTAAACTTTGCAGGGCAAAACATGAAAAACGGCGCCGAAAAGCTGATGGGCGAGGTTTTGGCAAAGGTTCGCGAAAACAAATGGACCGACAAGGTCAAAGTCAAGGTAACCTTCGGCAAGGCGGGCGAAAACCCGATTGTGTCGGTGGCGGGAAAGCCCGTTGACCCGAACGTCGGTTCCGTCGTTTCCGCGGTCGAAGGCCTGCTGAAATAATCGAAACGAAAAAAGCCCTCCGGAACGGAGGGCTTTTTTTGTGCGTCGGTAAGGCGAAAAGGGCTTCTTTGCTCACTCCGCCTTTAGAGGGTTTTGACATTTGCTCCACGGAAGCGGCGATTTGAAAAGAAGAGTCACTTAAAAAGTGTAAGATGTACCCGAGGGGTACTTTCACTTTTTTGAAAGAGGGCGGCATCCGAAAGAGTGCCCCTCGGGCACACTTTAAGTTTTTTGAAAAAGGGCGGCCCTCGGGTGTCTGAAAGACACTCTAACTTTTTGAGTCCTTCTCTGTCGCATTTTTATAGGCTTGAGCATCCGAAGCTCTTTGACTTTTTAAGGGGCGGCGCCCCTCGGGCGCTTTAAGTTTTTTGAAAAAGGGCGGTGGCCGGCGGAGAAGGGGTTAATAAAAATATTCCGTTTCTTCGGCGGCGGTCATGTCGGCGGGGGCTTCCGAAGAAGGGGCGTCCTGCGGAATGTTTCCCGCGACGTTGAACAGGCAGAAATGGTCAACGCAACGCCGGGACAAGCCGCCGACGGGAGGGCAATGGGTGTCGTCCGTACATTGAACGCAAGTATAGGGAAGCGTTTTATACGGTACGGGAACGCAGAACGGCGCGCCGGGGGAGCATACGGCGTCGCGGCACGGGTCGGGTTTGGCGCATTTGAAACCCTTGACGCATTCCAACCCTTCGGGACAGTCTTCGTGATACAGGCAATCAACGCATTTATAGGTATGCGGTTCTTCGGGACCCGTCGGGATACAGAATTTTCCGTCTATGCACGGATTAGGCTTGCAAATGTTCACGCAACGCAGGCCGACGCATTCTTCGGAAAATTTGCAGTCTTCGTTTTCCGTACAGGTGATCTGTTGGTTGGAAGGACGCACCATCGTCGGGTTCGCGGGGGCGGAAGTGCTTGTGTCGCCCAACTTGACGACGCGGGCGGAAACTTCCGTCATACAAAAAAAGGATAAAACGGCGGCGATGAAAAAACGTGTCATGATCGGTTCCCTTCCGTAGCGTTTTTCGATTATAACAGAAAAAACTTCCGAAAAGGAACGTTTAAAGCGTGCGAAATTCCATTCGATGCTTTTTCGGATTGTAGCATAAGGCCAGTTTTCCGTTTTTTAAAGCAAGGGCGTCTTTGCCGAAAACGTCAAAGCGCCAGCCTTTCAGGGCGGGGATGTCCGGAGAATCCTCGGATGCGAGCAGGTCTACGTCGTCGGAAGAGGCCAACAGTTTTTCCGCCACGTCATGCTGTTCCGCCTTTACGGTCAGTAGCAACTTTAGAAGTTTCGCCAGGGAGCGCGTGCCTTTCGGCAGGTCACGGCGGGCGGAATACGCGGGATAGGTCGAAGGATCGCGGCTGATGACTTCGGCGATGACATTTCTGGCCGCCGTGCCGAGCCGCCCTTCGGCAAACCCTTGGGGAAGGGAGCGCATTCCTTTCATTTCTTCAAGGGTTTTCGGCGCGCTGGCGGCGATTTCCAACAGCAGTTCGTCGCGCATGATATGCTTGCGCGGACGGTCGTGCTTTTGGGCTTCCTCTTCGCGCCAGGCGGCAAGCGCTTGGAGAATGGCCAAAAATTCGGGGTTGTTCGAGTTCTGTTTAATTCTCAGCCACGACTTTTGCGGATCGTTTTCATACGTTGCGGGATCGGACAGAAAGGCAATCTCTTCCGCGACCCAGCTTTCGCGACCCGTTTGCGCCAATATTTCGGTCAGGCGGGCGTATACGTCGCGCAGGTAAGTCACGTCGTGCAGGGCGTATTTGACCTGTTTTTCCGTCAAAGGGCGGCGGGACCAGTCCGTAAAGCGCATGGTTTTGTCAATCTCCGTATGCGCCAGCTTTGACACTAAAGTCTGATAGCTGACCGATTCGCCGAAGCCGCAGACCATTGCCGCGACCTGAGTGTCAAAAATGGGGGAGGGTACCTTACCCGTCAGATGGTAAAAGATTTCGACGTCCTGACGGGCCGCGTGAAAGACCTTGACGATGGTTTCGTCCTGCATGATTTCAAAGACGGGCGTTAAATCAATGCCGTCGGCCAGCGGATCAACGCAGGCGGCATCTTCGGTCGAGGCCAACTGTATCAAACACAGGCGCGGCCAGTACGTTTTTTCGCGGATGAATTCCGTGTCAACCGTAATGAAGGGGTGTCCCTTCAATTTGCGGCAGAAATCTTTAAGTTCTTCGTTTTTTTGTATTAATACCGACATGATGCGGCCCGTTTGAAAAATGTGAACACGGATTCTTTGTACATAAAAAAGCCGTAAAAAAATACAGTTATTTTTTTTGTCGTGATTTTTGTCACAATCCCTTGCCTTTTCTCCGTAAGGCGGTATCTTAGGAAAGAGGCAATTCCTTCGGACGGGATCGGGTTTATGTTTACGGCCGCAGACGGCGAAAAATTTGTTAAGGAAAAATACGGGATACTTCCTCTTTCCGACATTTCGGAAAGTTTGAGAAAAAATATTTCTCTGGGAGTCGACCGCGTGTTGGAAAAGGGGGCGGACGAGCGTTTATGGCCCGAAAACCTGTCCTATGAAGCCCTGATAAAATCCTATGACCTGATGTACCGTTTTTTGGAGATCTGCCACAGGCATCCCGAATTGTACGCGGACGACGTTTTTGATGACGCCCGCCGGTCGTCTCCCGGACCCGAAACCCGCATGTCGAACGGGCTGTTCCTGAAACAGATCGAGCAGTTTTTGGTCTATATGACGGCCAAGGTTCAATTCAACAAGTATCTGCCCGAAGGAATGGATGCCCGCAAGCTGACGATGGTCGCGCCGTATTTGGCGTATTCGTGGCAGCTGCCTTTTTTGCAGGCATACGAAAATATGCGCGAGGAAATCATTTTGGAAGTCGGGCCCGATTTGCTGGAAATCAGGACGAAACGGGGGCTGAACGCGCTGATGCGCCTGAAATACGAAGAAATCGTCAAGGCGCGGTCGCTGTTGCATGAAAAATTCAGCGACGTTTTAAGGATGAATCCCGTCGGCATTCGGAACCTGTTGGAGTGTTCTCCCGAAAAGTACAAAGAGCTGTCCGACATTTTGCACGATAAGATTTACGCCTTTTTGTGCCGTGACAGCGAGCTGTTCGATGATGTTTTGAAAACGCCGCGCGAAATATTGGAATTGTTCGGCGAAGATTTGTTGAACGTTGCTTCGCGGACGTTCCGCCGTTTATTGCGTCTTCCGAAAGATCGGGCGGTTTTGTTTATGACGAAGCTGGTTGACCTTTATCCTCAGGTGACAAAAAAATTCGCGTCGTCGGAATTCGTGAACTTTACGTTCAGAAGGGCGATTGAACGCTTGTTGGACGTTGAGGGGGACAGCGCGTATTTTCAAGAGGTCGTCCGCCTGAAAACCAAGGCGATGAAGGAAGTCATTCCTTCGGAAAAGAACCCTTAATTTTCTGTTGACAAAGACTCCCCGCGAAACCAATATTCACACAGTCTTTTTTCTTATACAGCGAGGAATTTTCCATGCATATTTATCGTTCGCACAACTGCGGCCAGCTTCGTATCGGGGACGCGGGAACGACCGCGCGCCTGTCGGGATGGATCCACCGCAAACGCGACCACGGCAATCTGGTGTTTATCGACCTGCGCGACCATTACGGACTGACCCAATGCGTCGTTGACGTGTCCAGTCCCGTTTTCAAAGTGTTGGAGCGTCTGCGTCCCGAAAGCGTCATTTGCGTAACGGGCAAGGTCGTCAGGCGCGAAGGCGATACGGTAAATAAGAATTTGCCGACGGGCGAAATCGAATTGCACGTTGAGGAGGCCGAGGTTCTTTCCGAAGCCGACATTCTGCCGATGCAGGTTGCGGGCGATTACGATAATCCCGAAGACGTTCGTCTGCGCTACCGTTTTTTGGATCTGCGCCGCGAAAAGCTGCACAACAATATGGTGTTGCGTTCCAAAGTCATTGCTTCGTTGCGCCGCCGCATGATCGAAGAAGGCTTTGTCGAATATCAAACGCCGATTCTGACGGCTTCCAGCCCCGAAGGCGCGCGCGACTTTTTGGTTCCCAGCCGCCTGCATCCCGGAAAATTCTATGCTCTTCCTCAGGCGCCGCAACAATTCAAGCAGTTGCTGATGGTGTCGGGATTTGACCGCTATTTCCAGATTGCGCCGTGCTTCCGCGACGAAGACAGCCGTGCCGACCGTTCTCCCGGCGAATTTTACCAGCTGGACTTTGAAATGGCGTTCGTAACGCAGGAAGACGTCTTTGCGG
>CALXYE010000128.1 GCA_944392845.1 uncultured Alphaproteobacteria bacterium | reverse complement strand
ATCCCGTTCGCCGCGCCAAAGGGATACGCCCGCGTGCCATGCGCGTTTGTCTTCGTCAATCAAGGCGAAGACCTTGCCGTCTTCGTCAATGACGTAGTGGGCGCTTACCTGAGATTCGGGAAGGCAAAGGCGTTCCAAAGCCTCTTTGGCGGATTTCATGCCCGTATAATGAAGCAGAATCATATCAATCGGCATCATTCTGTCGCTGAAATTTGAAGAACGGTAAGTCTTGTCAAAAAACATCGGAAAAACTCTTTCGTTTTTAGCGGGACAAAGCTATCTTTGCCGCAAGGCTTTTTTATAACGGATGCATAAAAAATGACAGAAGAAAATCAACGAAAACTGCCGATGACCCCCGAAATGCTTTTCGATCTTTTCGACAGGCTGGGAATAAAATATAAAACGACGTCCCATCCCGCCGTTTTTACGGCCGAAGAAGGGGCGAAACATTGGGGAAATATTCCGGGGCTGCATTGTAAAAACCTGTTTTGCAAGGATGCCAAAGGCGCTTTGTGGCTAATCGTCGCGCCCGCCGAAAAACGCGTAGACCTCAAAGCGATGCCCGAAAAAATAGGTTGCAAACGCCTTTCCTTCGCTTCGGCGGATCTGTTGTTTGAAAAATTGGGTATTACGCCGGGGTCCGTAACGCCGTTCTGTCTGGTCAACGACAGGGAACGCCGCGAGGTGCGCCCCGTGTTGGACGCATGGATGATGGCTCAGCCGATTATCAATTTCCATCCGCTGACAAATACGGCGACGACGACGATAACTCCCGAAGACTTGATGAAATTCATCCGTTACTGCGGCCATGATCCGCTGATCGCTCCCGTTACGTCCGATTAAAAAGAATTTGACAAAATGAAAATAATAATATAACATTTTGTTACTTTAAAAACCGTCCTCCGAAGGCGTTGCTTTCGGGGGATTTTTTTATGCTTTTGTGTGAGGACGAAATGAAAAAGATAAAGATTCCGCATGCGTGGAAACCGAGGAAATATCAAATGGCCTTGTGGCGCTATTTGGAAAGCGGCGGCAAAAGAGCCGTCGCCGTGTGGCACCGTCGCGCGGGAAAGGACAGTCTGGCGCTGAATTGGACGGCCGTCGCCGCTATGGAACGCGTCGGCGTTTATTGGCATATGCTACCTTTGCAGACGCAAGCCAGAAAAGTCGTTTGGGACGCCATCGACAAACAGGGGCGCCGCGTGATTGATCAGGTTTTTCCGCCCGCTTTGCGTAAATCAATGAACGCGCAGGAAATGAAAATCGAATTGTTGAACGGGTCGATTTGGCAATGCGTCGGGTCGGACAATTATAATTCTTTGGTCGGGGCAAACCCCGTCGGCGTCGTTTTTTCGGAATATTCGATTGCCGATCCCGCCGCGTGGGATTTTATCCGTCCGATTTTGGCGGAAAACGAAGGCTGGGCATTGTTCATTTATACGCCGCGCGGCAGAAATCACGGGCTTTCCCTGTTTGAAACGGCGCGGAAGGCGGAAGGTTGGTTTGCTCAATGCTTGAGCGTTTCGGATACGAAAGCGATTCCGATAAGCGCCGTTGATGCGGAACGTGCGGCGGGCATGGACGAAGATACTGTACGGCAGGAATTTTTCTGTTCCTTTGATGCCGCCGTTAAGGGCGCGTATTACGCGGCGCTTTTGAATCGGGCGGAAGCGGAAGGGCGTATAGGCTTTGTTCCGCATAATCCGTCAAAGCCCGTTTATACGGCATGGGATTTGGGGATCGGCGACGCGACGGCAATTTGGTTTTATCAGGTTTGCGGACGCGAGGTTGACGTTATTGATTATTACGAGGCTTCGGGGGCGGGGCTTGACCATTATGCACGCGTTTTACAGGCAAAGCCTTATACGTATACGAACGTCAACATTTTTCCGCATGACGTCGGCGTTCACGAACTTTCCAGCGGGAAAAGCCGACTTGATTTGTTGGCGGGGCTGGGCGTTCGCGGGCGCGTCCTGCCGAAAAGCAGCGTTGACGGCGGAATTGCGGCGGTTCGGCTGCTGTTGCCCAGATGCCGCTTTGATAAGGAAAAATGCGCTAAGGGGTTAGAGGCTTTGCGTCAGTACCAAAAGGAATGGGATTCCGTGCGCCGTGATTTTATGCCCCGCCCGAAACACGACTGGACGAGCCATGCGGCTGATGCCTTTCGATATTTGGCGTTGGGGCTGAAAGAAGAAAGTAACGCCGAACGTTTTGAAATGCGCCGCGCGGTCGAGTATGACCCTTTCGGGGAAGAATAAAAAAACGGGGAGAAACCGACCTTCTCCCCGTTTTAAAAATTTACGGACACTCGGAACAGTATCGTTTGTCGCAGGTGGATAAGGTGCCCGTAAAGTCCGTGTTATCGCAAATTTTAGCGTTGCCGTAGACTTTGGTGCCGTTACCGTGAACCTTGGCATTTCCGTAGATTTCGGCATCGCCGTAAATATCAACGCTGTCGTAGACCAAAGCCTTTCCGTAGATTTTTGCATTGCCGTGAATCTTCGGGCTGCCGTCACTGCTTTCCCATTTGTCATGGCCGCAGGCGTCAGCATTTTCCGTTCCGACGTTCGCATGTCCAAAAAGTTGCGCATTCTCATAGATTTGCGTTGCTCTGTAGGCTCTGGCGCCTTGATAAACGACGGCATTTCCTGAAATGCGCACGCCGCCGCCAAGATGGGCGTCAGGACCTACCCAATATGTACCGTTGAAATCAAGCGAAGTACCTTCTGATTTTCCGTTTCTGCACCATATCCCGCCTTGCTGACCCGCGCTGATCGTACCGATCTGACTTGTGAAGGTTTTGGCGGCAGTGATATTATCTCCTTCGCAACCGTCCCGTCCGACGCATTGGGCGCCGTATTCTACGGGCTTGCACCCTCCCGCGCCATCAGACTCGTATTCCGCGGGACACTTGCATCCTCCTTTGCCGTCGTCAATCTTCACGCCGGGACAGCGGCAGCTTCCGTTGCCGTCCGCTTCCTTACCGTAATAGGAACAGCCGCAGTCGTCCCCCGCCGAACAGTTTTGACACGCCATGTCATCATTACATTTCTTTCCGTCCGGACATGAATCGGGGGTGCAACTGCAGCTGTATTGCGTTTCGTTCAAAGCGGAACAGGTAGGCATTTCGCTCGGACAGGGATTGGGATTGCAAGAATCGTTAGGTATATAGCAC
>CALXYE010000127.1 GCA_944392845.1 uncultured Alphaproteobacteria bacterium | reverse complement strand
TGTCGATGCGTGTACGGGCAATCCGTGCGCTTCGAAAAATCAGGCGTGTTCTTCGCAAAGCGGGCATTCGTACATTTGCTACGGATGCGTCAATAATAATGCCTGCTCAAACGGAAAGATATGCGATGCGTCTTCGAAGCAATGCGTCTGTCCGTCGGGATATACGGACGACGGAAACGGCGGGTGCATGAGTTCGGATCCGTGTAGCGGGGTCTACTGCGGAAACGGCAGATACTGCAGCGGCGGAAGTTGCTATTGTTATTCAGGAACCTGGAACGGATCCGAATGTTACGTTGAACCTGAAGAAACGGCCGACCCGTGCGACGGTGTTTCCTGCGGCATCGGACAGTATTGCAACAACGGAAGCTGTTATTGCTATGAAGGGACATGGAACGGCTATGAATGCTACGTTGAACCTGACGATCCGTGTGCTAACATAACCTGCCCGTCAGGTTCTTATTGCAGTAACGGGTCTTGTATCGCGTCGCCGTGTCCGGGGGCATCCGCCACCTCTACGACCTCGTGTCCGAACGGGCAAACAATAAGAACCGTCGGATATTCGGGCGGAAAACCCTGCAATATTTGTGAAGGCGCCTTAGTAACGCCTTGTCCTTCAGGATACAGTACTTCCGTTACGTCATGCGGCAGCGGATATACGCTGACCACCAGCGGATCTTCCGGCGGAAAGGCCTGCGGAAAATGCACCGCCGCTTCGTGTCCTTCAGGATACAGCACTTCCGTAACGTCGTGCGGTAGCGGATATACGCTCCAAACAAACGGAAAATCAGGAACAAAAACCTGCGGAAAATGTGTCTTTAACAACACTTGTCCTTCAGGATACAGCTTTAACTATACATACTGCAACTCCGGATATAAACGCGAATGCTACACCGGTTCAAGTGCTCTTAGAAACTGTTGCAGATGCGTCAAAGACAATTCTACCTGTCCTTACGGATACTCTAAAAGCAGACCGTCAAGTTGTCCGGGAGGAGGCTACATCGTAACGGCTCCGAACAATTCAAGCTGTTATAAATGCCAAGCACGTTAAGGAATTTATCCGAGAAAGATTATATTCAGAAGCGCCCCGTAAAATACGGGGCGCTTCATTTCGTCCGCTGCATTATCCGTAATTATTTATACGCCGTTTCGAATATGCCGACCGTTTCTTTTAAAGACAGCGTATAACGATCCATTGCGAACAGATTGCTCATTGTTTTATGAGCGTTGCGCGCCAACGTTTCCATTTCGTCGAAACGAATGCCGTAATCCGACATTTTCAAATCGGCGACGCCGCACGCTTCCTGAAGCTCTTTCATCGCCTTCACAAAAGCTGCGGGGCGATCGCTTTCGGACAAGGCGCGCGTATCAACGCCCATGGCCCGCGCCATATCGTCAAAACGTTCGGGAACATATTTGGCAAAAAACGTAAAATAAGGCACCGAAAGCATCAGCAACCCCGCGCCGTGCGGCAAGTCGGGATGAAACGCGCTCATGGCATGTTCCATGGAATGTTCGGAAGTACAGCTGGACGTCGATTCGACCATTCCCGACAACGTATTTGCCAAAGCAACGTTCGTGCGGGCTTCCAAATTGTTTCCGTCCCTGACCGCGAGGGGCAGATTTTTCGCTAAAAGGCCGATGCTCTTCAACGCCAAAGAATCGCTGACGGGGGTCGCAATCTTTGCGATATAGCCTTCCGCCGCATGGAAAAACGCGTCAAAACCTTGAATCGCCGTTAAAAAAGGCGGGAGACTCAACATCAGCTCGGGGTCAACGATTGACAGGAAGGGAAACGTTGAACGCACGCCGAAGCCGATTTTTTCGTTTGTTTCCTCGTTCGTTACGACCGCCCACGGATCGGCTTCCGTTCCCGTTCCCGCCGTCGTCGTTATCGCGACAATCGGCAAAGCGGCATGCTTTACGGGCAACCCCTTACCCGATCCCGTAACGATATAATCCCAATAATCCCCGGGATTCCTGGCCATCAGAGCAATGGCTTTCGCCGCGTCAATCGTACTGCCGCCGCCTAAGCCGACGACAAATTCGCAAAAATTGTCGCGGGCGAACTGAGCCGCCTTCATAACCTGCGCTTTTGTGGGATTGGAAGAAATGCCGTCATAAATCATGCATTCAACGTTCTGATGCTTTAACGCTTCCAGAACTCTGTCCAAATAGCCTTTGTCGCGCATCGTCTTTCCCGAAGAAATAACGACAAGAGCCAATTTTCCGGGAAGCCTTTCGCGTTTCAGCTCGTCAAGTTTTCCCGCACCGAAAAGTATTCTGGTCGGAATGTCGAAATCAAACTCGATCATGGAGGTACCCTTTTATGACGGACGGACGTAAACGGAGATTTTTTAGTACAGAAGCGCTGTTTTCTCAAGCGGAAAAGAACGGACTCAGCGCGTCGGGCGCAAAAAACCGAACGGCGCCGCCGTTTCTGAAGGACGGTCGCGGGAAACTTCGCGTTCGGGCATGCGTTCTTCTTCGGCGGGAGGCTCGGCGACGACGGAAGAAACATCCTCGGCGCGCGGTATTTCGTATTCGGGAACGCCTTCTTCTTCAACGGGTTCAGGTTCGGGATCGGGGGCGTAGGTTGCCTCCGCCGCTTGGGATTCGATCCGTTCAACGGCGCGGCAAGCCTCGACAAAGCGCAGATAAACGCGCCCCATCGCGCCTTCTTCAAATATCTTGGTCAAATAATGCTCGATATCGTGACGCTCCAACATCGTGAACATCTGTTCAAAACGGTAGCAGAACGTCCGTACCGCATGCGCCAGAATTTTGTCGCGGCGCAGCTGTTCCTTCAGATCGTCCTGAAATTTCGGAGAATTTTCGGCGTTATTTAAAACGACCTTGCAAAAAGCCCATCTGTTCCCGTCGCCGACCCTTTGCCAAACCAATTCCGTATGCGCGGGCTGAATCAATCCGAACCGAACGACGATATCCGCCAACAAATCATTCAATTCGTTAATAAACAGATCCGCATTCTGCAAAACCATCGCGCTGCGGGACTGGAGCTGAGTTTCCATCAGCGTCCTGACCATGGCTTCGGCGTGATCAGCGGAACGGCGGGCCTGCGTCAGCAAAAGGGTAATCGTCGTCCCCTGTTTTTTCAAAGTGATGACGTTATAAATCAGGCTGACCGCCATCCATAAAAAGATAACGGGCAGAAAAGCCGTCGCCGACAGCATCGTCAGGTCCGTCATCGGCAAAGCGAACAGATTCGGAAAGCCGATCTTGGCATAGACATAAAACAAAACGCCGCACAACCACAGCAGAGAAGCCGAAACGGCAAAGCCGAACAAAAGAATCAAACCGATCACTTTTTTTATCCCAAGCGTTCAAAAGACACCGCAACGAAAAATATTGTAGCGATTTTTTATAATTTTGCTACAAATTATGCCCGATATGCTATATTTATGTTTTCCCGCACCCCGAACTTAGTGTAAAAAAGGGGAACGACGTCCGAAAAACTTACGGAAGTGACAGCCATGGATCAGGAACAGTATTTGGATTTTGAAAAGCCGATTGCGGAACTGGAAAGCAAAATCGAAGGTCTGCGCCATTTAAGCAGCGCCGACGGCGTCAGCATCGCCGAAGAAATCGGCCGCCTGCAGAGCAAGCTGGACAAACAGGTTAAGCAACTGTATGCAAAGCTGACTCCGTGGCAGAAAACGCAGGTTGCGCGTCACCCCAACCGCCCGCACTGCATTGATTACATCAACGGGCTGATTACCGACTTCATCCCGCTGGCGGGCGACCGCCTGTTCGGAGAAGACGCCGCCATCTTAGGCGGAATCGGACGTTTTCAGGGATACTCCGTCGTCGTTATCGGCCAGGAAAAAGGCCACGACATCGAAACCCGCATGAAGCACAACTTCGGCATGGCGAAGCCCGAAGGCTACCGCAAAGCCATCCGCCTGATGAAAATGGCCGACCATTTCGGATTGCCCGTCATTACGTTTGTTGACACGGCGGGAGCTTTTCCGGGAATCGAAGGCGAAGCCCGCGGGCAGGCTGAAGCGATTGCTTCGTGCATTGACGCATGCCTGTCTTTGCGCGTGCCGCTGATCAGCTGCGTCATCGGCGAAGGCGGATCGGGCGGCGCAATCGCCATTGCAACGGCGAACCGTATCCTGATGCTGGAAAACTCGATCTATTCGGTTATTTCCCCCGAAGGATGCGCCTCCATCTTGTGGCGTGACGGATCTCAGGCTCAAAAGGCCGCCGAAGCTCTGCACCTGACGGCGGAAGACTTAAAAGAACTGGGCGTGATTGACGAGATCATTCCCGAACCCGTCGGCGGAGCGCATCGCGCCCGTGAAGAAGCCGTCGCCGCCGTCGGAGACGCCTTGTTCAAATATCTGCAGGAATTGATGCGTATGGATCGTGATTCCGTTCGTCAGGAACGTCAGGACAAATTCCTGAAAATGACAAGAGCCGCTTCTTAAAATTTTCTTATAATATACGCGATCAACAAATAGATCGCCCAAAACAAAACTAAAAAAAGAAAAGGGCTCCAGTTAATAAAAAATTTGCGACGGTACGGCGTCCCCGTTTTCCGATGCCTGACAAAATAACATACGAACGACGCCAAACAAAGTAGCGGTAATGCGAATATAAAAAAAACTATCGAATCGAAGCCGAAAAAAAACGTATCGTCGCCTTTGCATGCGATCTCTATTTTTTGCACAAGACCGTTAAACGCACTCCATGTATAGCCCAGCAATACCAAATGCGTTCCGCCTTCTATCCTCTCATACTCTTCTGTGCCTTTCACCCAACGGGCAATCATGGGAAGCATCCAAAAGGCAAACAAAAATTCCCGCGGCAACACAGCATAAAAAGAGAAGAGTGCACAGCTTTTTTCAGGAAAGGCATTTATGTATAAAAAGATAAAATACAAAAAAACCAGCACACACCCCCAACAGGCATGATCACTGTAAATCCAACGTTTCCATCTGTTCGGCTGAAGCAAAACATACAACGCTTCCGTTGCTGCAAAAA
>CALXYE010000126.1 GCA_944392845.1 uncultured Alphaproteobacteria bacterium | reverse complement strand
GATGGATTTAAAAATTAAAAAGGGGTCTTATGCCGCTTTAATCGGCGAAGAGCGGATATCCTTATCCCTGATTGAACTGTTGCGCGGCCTGTTGCTGGATAATCCCGAACAGCGCTGGAACATTTCTTCGGTGGAAATGTGGATGGACGGGCGCAGAATGACCCCCATTCAGTCCAGAACCGTCAAAAATTCGCAAAGGCCGTTTCTTTTTAACGGTGTGGAATATTTTTCGTATCGGGAATTGGCATTAGCTTTTGTACGCCATTGGGATACGGCGGCGGACGCCATTCGCGGCGAAAAGCTGCTGATTTGGGTAAAGCGCGGCTTTGAAGACCAAAATTCGGCGGACGAAATCGTTCGAACGATCAATTCCGCTACGGCGAACTTTTCCATCAGAGAACGCCAAGACGATTATTTAGTAGCGCGGACGTGCATGATTTTGGATCGCAAGGCGCCGCTCAGGATGTGTTCGTGGTGTTTCATGCCCGACGCACTGGGAACGGTAATTGCAACCGCGATGATGCAAAATCGGGACGTCAAGCCGCTGATCGGCATTATCACGACGGGCTATTTGGAAAGCTGGTATGAATTGCAGCATGATAAAGTATCGCGCCAATCCGTCAGAAGCCTTCAAATGATTTTGCAAAATCCCGAACTGGGCATGGGGATGGAGCGGTGCCTGTACGAATTGAACGAAGGCTTGCCCTGCCAAAGTCCGATGATCGTACGGGAATATATTGACGATATTCGGGGATTACTGCCGGCTTTGGATGCCGTTTCCAAAAAAGCCGATCCCCGTTCGTGGCCGCTGGATCGCCATATAACGGCGTATATCGCTGCGAAGTTCGGGACGAAAATCACGGAACCGATGGCAGCTCTGAACCGCCCGAAGGCCAGCGTTGCGACAAGCGGAATGTTAAACCTTTTGGCGATGCTTCAATGGACGTTCGGGCAGGAAAAGCTTTATTCTTTATGTCGCTGGGTCGGCGGGCTTGTTTCCCCCATTATCGAAAGCTACCATAACAGGGAAAAGCAAAAGCTGATGGAAAAAGAGCTTCCTAAATACATCCGTCGCGGCAATCTTGCGGACTTGTACCGTTTTTTGGATAATCGCGAAGAACGCGTCGCCGATGAAAACGGCTTTTTGGAAGCCAGGCAGGAATACGCCGAAATCGTCGCACAGATTGAATATTTGGACGGCAACAGAGAGGAACGCGAAGAATACGGTTTGCTTTTAGGCAATCAGATCGCGGCGATGTTTTCTTTCGGCGTCGCCCTTTTGACGATGTTCCTGTTTTTGCTGAAGAATTTGGTGAGGTAAGCCATGATCGGGGAAAAAAAAGAAAGCGAAGCCGGTTCCGGAACGCTTCCGGAATTGCGAGGCACGGTGCGCGCCAAACGTTCTCAGGTTTCCTTTGCCGGGCCGGCCGTATCCTTTCTGATCTTATTTTTAATGTTTCTTTTGATGTTGCCGACGACCGTTTTTTTGTTTTTGGCAATGCTTCCGACGCTTGTATCAATGTTTGCCGATAATCGGCAGGAAGGCGGGCACAAGCATAAATATAAATGGCTGTGCATCGGCGGAATGAATGTTGCGGGAGCTTTGCCTTTCCTGTTCGGGATGTGGTTCGGCGACAATTCGCTGGACGCTGCGGTCGGCCTGTTCATGCAACCTTCTACGGTTATTGTCGCGTACGGCGCCGCAGGGATCGGGTGGGTCTTTTACCGCTGTATCCCGTTGTTAGTTCTTCATTTTTTGGAGCTGGCCGATCAACGTAAGGTCATCACTTTGAAAGAACGGCAAAAAAAGTTGATTGAAAAGTGGGGCGCGGAGATCGCCGCGGTTTCTTCCGAGTTCAAAAAGTAGAGGCTGACGCGCTTTTCTTTTCCCGCCGCCAGGCCAGCGGCAATAATAAAACGAAAACCGTCATAAATTCCAAGCGGCCGAGCATCATATCCGCCGACAACACCCATTTCGCCGCGGGCGGCAGAACGGCGAAGCTACCCGTCGGACCGACGGCGCCCAAGCCGAGCCCCGTATTTCCGATGGCGGACGCCGTTGCGCTCAATGCCGTTATCAGGTCGATTCCCATAGCCGATAAAGCCAAAACGGATAAAAGCAAAGTAACGAAAAAGATCGTCATAAAGACAATGACGCCCGAAACGACGTCCTCATTTAAGGGGGTGTCGTTATACTTCGGGACGAAAACGCCGTGAGGCAGTATCTTTGAACGCAAATGATGCAACGAGGACAGAAACAGGATGTCCAGCCGAAACATCTTTATGCCGCCCGACGTTGACCCGCTGCAAGCGCCGACGGGCAGCAACAGCAAAATAACCAACATGCCGAAATTTCCCCAGGTTTCATAATTTTCTGAAACGAAACCCGTCGACGTTACGGCGGAAACGACTTGAAAAAACGAAGTGCGAAGCAACTCTTCCAAGTTTCTGTCGGGAAAGCAAAACTGCAGCCATGCGGTTAAAATCAGGCTGACGGCAACGACAAAACAGAAATAAGTTTTGACCTGCATATCGGTTTTAACTTTTTGCCAGTCTTTTCTATAAATGAAAAAGAGGTAAAACAGCGGAAGCCCCGAGGTGAACATAAAAAACGTCAAAATCCACTGCAAACGGGGGCTGAGCGCCATTGCCGAGGAATCATGCGGCGCAAATCCGCCCGTAGCGACCGTTCCCATGGCATAGGTTAAGGCATCAAAGTTCGTCATTCCGCCGATTTTCAGCGAAACGATACAAGCGATTGTGGATAAAGTGTAAATCATCATCAGCGTACCGATGATCTGGGATGTTTTCGGCAGTGTTTTTCCCGACTTATCCGACGATTCCGTCGCGAACAGCTGCATGCCGCCGATTTTTAACAGCGGCAGGATCGCCAAAGCGATAACGATAATGCCCAAACCGCCGATCCAGTGCAACATTCCCCGCCACAACAGAATACCTCGCGGCATTGTGTCCAAACCCGTTATAACGGTTGCTCCCATCGTCGTCAGTCCCGACATGGTTTCAAAAAAGGCATCCGTATAGCTTAACGGGCGAACGGAAAAGAAAAAGGGCAGGGCGCAAAAAGCGGATACCAAAAACCACACGACGGAGGTTGTCAGATACATTTCCCGAACGGACAGTTTTTCCCAAACGTTGTAAAAGGTCGCGGCAAAAAGCAAAGCGCAAAAACATGTTACGGCGGCGGCCAAACAGAATGAACAGGCCGAAGCCGTATTTCCGTCCGCAAAGTCCAAACAGGCGGGAATCAGCATCGCTACGCCGAAAATCAGCAAAACGACGCCGGAAACAAAAAAGGGGATGCCCAAACGCATGACACTTGACTCACAAAGGAGCGCACGCTTCCGTCAGCCATGCCGCCGTTTCGGAATCAACCAGCGGCGTAATGATGCGGCGAATGCGGGCGTGATAGCCGTCAATCCACGCTTTTTCGCGCGGCGTCAGCTGGGCTTTGTCAATCAGGCGGCGGTCAAACGGCGCCAGAGTCAGCGTCGAAAGCCCCAGAGTTTTGATTTCCGCGCCTTCCGTCGGCGGTAACGGTTCAACCATAACAACGTTTTCGATACGGATGCCGAAGGAATCGGGTTTATAATATCCCGGTTCGTTCGAAACCAACATTCCCGGCAAAAGAGCGATGCGGTTGCTGACTCTCGAGATGCGCTGGGGGCCTTCGTGAACGTTCAGATAGCTACCGATTCCGTGTCCTGTGCCGTGCGAATAGTCAACGCCGTCGCGCCACAGGAACTGGCGCGCCAAAATGTCCAGCTGGGAACCCGTCGTACCTTCGGGAAACGCGATGACGGCAATGGCGATATGCCCCTTTAAAACTTGGGTATAGCGCTTTTTTTCCAGCGCGCTGACGGGACCGACGGAGATCGTGCGGGTAATGTCGGTCGTTCCGTCCAGATATTGCGCGCCCGAATCAATCAGAAACACCGTTCCCGGTTTAATCGGCGCGTTGTTTTCCTTTGAGGTATGATAATGAACAATCGCGGCATTTTTGCCCGACGCGGCGATCGTCGGGAAACTTTCTCCGCGATACAGAGGATTTTCGGCGCGAAATTCGGCGATTTTTTCGGCGGCCTGCAATTCCGTCAGGCGTCCCTTGGGGGCTTCTTTGTCAAACCAAGCCAAAAAACGGCATACGGCCGCGCCGTCTTTGACGTGGGCGATGACCGCTCCGTCGCGTTCCGTCGTATTTTTACACGCCTTGCGCAGTTGACACGGGTCTTCCTTCGGATGGATCTTCGCGCCCGCCTTTGACAGGCGTTCGTATATCCAGGCGGGCGCCAAAGCCGTATCCAGCTGGACGCGCGCTTTGTCTTTGCCCAGCGCGTCCAAAGCTTCCGCCAAAGCGTCGGGCGTTTTAATTTCGACCAGAGTACTCAGCTTTTCCTTTAGGTAGTCCGTGATTTTCAAGGGATCTACGAACCATTCGACCGTGCCGTTTTTGTATAACAAGGCAAAAGACTGCACGACGGGAACGTAAGGAATGTCGCGGCCGCGTACGTTTAAAAGCCACGCGATCGAATCCGATGCCGACAAAACCAAGGCGTCGTCGGCGTCAAATCCCAACGTCGACGTGATCTCCGCGATTTTGGAAGTACTGTCTTCGCCCGCATAAATTTCGGGGAAGGGAACGGCTCTTTCAACGGAAGAACAAGGCTTGTCCGTCCATAACAAATCTATCGGGTTTTTGGGTAAAGGCAGGACGGCCGCTTCGTTTTTAGCACAGGCGGCGGCCATCCTCTTGACGTCGTTCGGCGTGTGCAACCAAGGATCGTAACCGATTTTCGCGCCCGCCGGCAGGGCGGAAAACAGCCAGTCGCCCGCTTTCGCGTCCGCCGTTTGGACGACTGTGATCAGTTTCGCGTCCGTTTCTTTTTGCGCTTGAAGAGTATAACGTCCGTCCACGAACAGGAAAGCCCTGTCCAGCAGGATGACGGCTTCTCCGGCAGATCCCGTGAAACCTGTCAGCCAAGCCAAGCGTTCTTCGGCGGGAGAAACGTATTCTCCCTGATATTTATCGGCGCGCGGGACGATAAAGCCGAACAGGCCGTTTTTCAGCATCCATTCGCGCAAAGCGCCAAATTTTTCCTTCATGCGGCTTTCTCCCGTAATTTATCGCCCGACGACCAACGCGCTCCACCCTTCAAGGCGGTAACGTTTTTTAAGCTGAAGCCCGACGCGGCGGTGAGCGCTTAATACCCAGTTTTCCTGACGGTTCAAAAGTCCCGACAACACGGCGTATCCGTTCGGAGCCAGATTGGCGGCCAAATCCTTTGCCATCAGGGTCAGCGGCCGCGCCAAAATATTCGAAAAGACCAGATCATAAGGGGCATGACGGCGGATTTCGACGGGTTTATAGCCGTTGCCGACCCATGCCGTGATGTAACGTTCCAAACGGTTGTTTCGGGCGTTTTGCAACGTGACGCGTACGGATTCGGGATCAATGTCCGTTGCGAAAACGGGAACGCGGAACGTTAAGGCCGCGGCAAGCCCCAGTATGCCCGACCCGCAACCCATGTCCAGCACGTTGCGGGGCGTAAAGCGGTGCGCCAAGTCTTCCATGGCCGTCAGGCACCCCTTCGTCGTGAAATGCTCTCCCGAACCGAAAGCGGTAGCGGCATCTATTTTTAAAGAAAGCTTTGTTTTCGGGGGCGGTTCTTTGATATGCGAACCGTACACGTAATAACGCCCGATCGATACGGGTTTAAAACTGATCAGGTTTTCTTTCAGCCAGTTGCGGGGCGCCAGCTCTTTGATTTCGTAATCGGGCGGCTCAACGCCCGCCGCCGTCGCCGCGACCGCCAAAGCCGCTTCTAACAGCGGCGCGTCGGGTTTGTTTTGCCAAACGGCTTCCAGCTTCCATTTTCCTTTGTCTTTGCCTGTTTCGATTTCCGACGCCAAAAGGGCGGCGTCATCGCCGTCCAACGCGCGTTCAAAGTACGGCATGGCGTCGGGGGGAACGATCATGGATATTTGCCAGCTGCTGGCGGGTTCGGTCTTCATTATGCGCTTTCCAAATAATCGGCCATTACTTTTTTCGGGCCGACTTCGTCAAACAGGACGCGGATGCTGTCGCCTTCCGCTTCGATGACCGTTCCGTGTCCGAAGTTTTGGTGATAGACCTCCGCGCCGATCGGGAAAGCGGGCTTTTTCCGATAAAAGAATCCGCCCGTCCGTCGGCTCCGACTATTATTTTTATAGGAATATTCGGCGTTTGTATAGCTTTTATCTTTGCCGCGGTATCCGTCGCCGTATTCGTCGTCGCGAAAACGGGAAGAGGAATATTTTTCGCGGCTGTAAAAACGGTCGTACGAATCTTCGGGTTCATATTCTTCGTAATCGTAACCGCGGGCAAAATGCCTCTTCGTTTCGCCGAAGGGCGCCGCGCCGTCCGATTCGACGTGTTCGCGGGGCAGCTCGGAAATAAAACGGGAGGGCTGATTGTTCAGCCACTGGTTATAAACGCGGCGCGAGTTCGCATAAGAAATAAAGACTTTTTTTCTGGCGCGCGTGATGCCGACGTAAGCCAGCCGCCGCTCTTCTTCCAAAGACTTGGAACCGCCCTCGTCTAAGGATTTTTTATGCGGGAAAAGCTCTTCTTCCCATCCGGGCAGGAAAACGACGTCGAATTCCAATCCTTTGGCGGCGTGCAAAGTCATGACGGAAACGTAGTCGCCTGTTTCGCCCGCCGTCATATCGTTATCCGTCACAAGGCTGACGTATTCCAAAAATTCCTCAAAGGAAGGGAAACGTTCTTTCAAATCGCCGATCAGTTCTTGCAGGTTTTCGATTTTTCCGGGGGCTTCTGGCGATTTGTCCGTTTTCCACATTTGAAGGTATCCGCTGTCTTCCAGCATGACGCTTAAAATTTCTGCGGGCGGGCGATCGTTCAGCATCAAACGCAGAGAACGCATCAGTTCAAACAAGGATTCCAACCCCGTTTTCGCCGCTCCTTTCAGCGTTCCGTCGCCGATCATCGTTTCGGCGGCTTCGGCAAGGGAAACGCCCGCTTCTTTCGCGCGCAAGTGTATCTTTTGCAATGCCGCGTCGCCGACTCCGCGCCGCGGTTTGTTGACAATCCGCGAAAAAGCCATGTCATCCCTAGGTTGAACCAACA
>CALXYE010000125.1 GCA_944392845.1 uncultured Alphaproteobacteria bacterium | reverse complement strand
AATGCCCGTGCATTCATAGACGATATCGACGTCCATTTCCTTCCAGGGCAGGTTATGCGGATCGCGTTCGGCCAAAACTTTGATCGTCTTGCCGTTGACCGTGATGGAATTTTCCGTAGCGGAGATCTCGCCGGGGAAAATGCCGTGAACGGAATCGAACTTCAACAAATGAGCGTTAGCTGCGGGCGACCCCAAGTCGTTGATCGCAACAACGTCGACGTCTTTGCGTCCGGATTCGGCGATAGCACGGAAAGCCAAACGGCCGATACGGCCAAATCCATTAATCGCAACGCGAACTGCCATTGTATTTTTCTCCTTCATATTTACCACATCGCCGCAGCGAAGAACCCATTTCTCCGCCCGCCGACTCTTTAAACTTTAAGCCCCCTATATTTGCCACAATTCAAAAAATAAATCCAGCGTTTCCTCATTTTTTCGACGCTGTTTTTGCACGGGGCGGCGGAAAGGCCGCGGATAAAGCCGAAAGTTCGTCTTCGGCCGAAAATATTCGCCGCGATCGGAAGCGATTCGCCGAACCTCTCCTCCGCGCCGCCGTTGCCGTAATGCTCCGCCGTATCGAAGCCGCGGAGCGCAGTTCCTATTCCTTAAAATAAGCGCGCGTCCTCACCCGGATACCACATCCCCGGAGCGGGAACCTCCCGCCCCGAAGACTGGCGCAAAAATTCATTAACAGCCTCTAAAAATTTTTTGCATGCGTAAAAAACGGATATTTTTATTCCGGCTTGTTCCGGCACTCCGCTTAGGGAACAGCACTAAAAGCTTCCGATTCCGTTAACAAAAAGTCTATATTCTTCCGTTCAAAAATAAAAAGCCCCTTTCGTCGTTCGGACAAAAGGGGCTTTCCTTATGTTTTTAGAAAATTACATCGCCTTTCCGGATCTTGCCTGTTTCAGGTTCAAGGCCGACAGCTTCGGCGCCCGTTTCACGGCGGAGTTCTCAAGAAGGGCAACATAATTTTTCAGACTGTTCATCATGCGCTTGTCTTCTTTTTCCAAAGCGGGAGCGATGCCTTCGCTCATGACGACGGCGCCGGCGACGTACTGATGCTGTTGGATAATCCCCTGCATCAGCGTTTCCGCCATCTTTTTATCGGGATGCCCCGCCATCATCTGATACTGGGCGAACCAGACCGCAGGCTTTTGTTTCGCCTTATTATCCACCAATGCGGCCAATACCTCGTTCTGGGACACCATTGCCCACATATCCTTGTCGCTGCGGAGAGCGAAAGCCGCGATCTGCGTTTCTTTTTCGCTTTCCATCGCCTTGATGAAGTCTTTGCGTTCGGAACGCAGGGCGTCAATCTGTTCGTCAATCGTCAGCTTCGCGGGATCGCGGAGCACGGCTTTTGCCAAAACGTCCTTCATCAGGTTCAGCGAGCGCAATTCGTGCTTGACGAAATGAGCCAGAGCTTCAGGTCCCGAAACTTCCGTTTTGGACGGGATTGCCGCCAGTTTATCTTTGACGATCTTATTCGCATTCAATGACGTCTGAACGCCCGGCGCTTCCTGAATAATCGCGTCCAGCGTCTTTAATTTATAGGCCGCGAATTTATCCGGTTTTTTCGGGTCATGGCCGGCCTTGCGCAAGGCTTCCTTCTGACGGCTGATCAGCTGATGCATCGCCTTACGCGAAAAGCCCTTTTCCTCCAAAACGTCGAAAACGGCGTCTTGGTAATCCATCAGGACAATCTGGGCATAAGCCTGCATCTGCCTGTTGCGCGCCTGCTCTTTTATCAGCTTGCGCAACAAATCTTTGGACAGGCATTTGTTCGGATCAGGCTGCGGCAGACCCAAATTTGCGGCCAGTTGCGCTTCCTGCTTGAACGCGCGGAGTTCGCGGCGAAGCTCGTATTCCTTTTCGATTTCCGCCTTGGATAAAGGCATGCGGCTGCGCGCCTCTTCGTCGCGCGCCATCATTTGTTCATATTTGGGATGAGATTTGCCTTCCGCCAAAGCGACCGAAATTTCCGCCATCTGCTGACGCGTCAAACCGTACGTTTCGGACAGACGGCGCGCTTCTTTGATAACTTCGGCGTCCGTCATTTTTTGCAACGATCCGTCTTTCAGGTGTTCTTCGGCGAATTTGATTGCGGCGTCAACGACGTCCGTCGTGTGATACGCCAGCGGAGACCCCAGCCTTGTAACGACGGCCGCCGTCTTTTTATCTTTCATCAATTGCTTGTACTTAACCTCGAAGTCGGGGTCGCCGGGCTGAATGCCCGTTGTTTTTTCCTCGGCCTCGCGAAGCTTTTTCATAAAATCGCTTTCATACTTCGTGTCTTCCAAGCGGTTATCGACGCAGACGCGCAGATACTCTATGCGGCAATCGCCCCACAGCGCGGCGCATTTCGTATTCCCGAAGTCACGCGCCAGCTGCAACGTCGCATGCGCGTCGGCGATGCATTCCGTTCTGTGGCGGCGCATCACGTCGGACAGGTCGTTCTGCGTTACTTTATCGAACGAATAACCCGTATATTCCTCGTCCGTCGCATGCCCCAATTCGTGATACAGAACCAAACGGCGGAATTCGTCGGGCGTAATGCCTTCCTTGGCCATGCGTTCGTCCGCGCCGACGACGGCATCGCTCAAAACGTTCGGCTCCATGCTGTCGGGATTATCGCCGACGACCAGATTGACGCGCCCCATACCTTCCAAAGCATCATACGTCGGAGAAATCGAAGCCGCCATCGAAAACGGGTTGCGTCCCGTAATGCCCGCTTCGGCAACCGATTTCAGAACATCCTGCTGCGTTAAAAAGGTCTTTTCCTTATCCGCCTTGGCGGCGCGCAACTTTTGTTCAACGTGCAGGAACAACGACTTGCCTAAGCTACGGTCTTCCTTTTCGTCCATCAGGTAGCGTCCCTGAACGGCATCGGGATCAATAATGAACACCGTGATTCCCGGAACGACCGAACGGAAACGCTTTTCCATGTTGACGAAGAATTGGTGAGCTTCCGTACGCAGCGACGGCGATTTGCCCTTTTGCTCGCCTGAAGTAACCGTCAGGGAGTTCGGCTTTTCGCCCGCTTCAATGACGCTCGTCTTTCCTTTGGGCAACAAATTAAAAAACGGGCGGTCCTGAATATAATCAGGCCGATCCAAACCGCTTTCAAAAACGGTTACTTTTCCCGCGGCCATGAATTGTTCCAACAAAGACTTTTCGGCTTCCGGTTTCTTTTCTGTTTCAGGCATAGTGTTTTCCAATCACGCATAAAAAATTTCCGATATTGCCAGTATGTACTTTTCCTCCCCCTCCCGTCAAGAGGTTTAGACAAATAAAATTGTTTTTTCTGTCAAATATTTTGTCGTCCCGAATTGCTTTTTTGATTTATATCCTCTTGATTTTATTCTAAAATAGACATCAGAAAGCAAAAAGGGAGGCCGTTCCATGGTATTTTATATCGAACAAAAGCTGGTCGTTACGGTTTCTTCGGGGGCTTTGTTCGACCTGAGCGAAACGGACATGATCTTTTTGGAACAGGGCGAAGACGCATACAGGGAATATCAGATCGCCCACGAAAGCGAACCTTTGCCGAAAGGAGCGGCCTTTCCGTTCGTCAAGCGTTTTCTGGGGCTGAACGACCGTCTGCCCGCCGATCCCGTCGAAGTCGTTTTGCTGTCCCGAAACGACGCGGAAACGGGGTTGCGCGTTTTGAACTCCATTGAACATTACGGCCTGAACATTACGCGCGCGGCTTTTACGAAGGGCAAACCGTCTTATGATTATCTGCCCGCCTTTAATTCGCGTCTGTTCCTTTCCCAAAACCGCAGCGACGTAACGGACGCGATCGCCCGAGGTTATGCGGCGGGGTATATTTACGGCCATCCGTTCGAAGACGACGAAAACGACCCCGAATTTCGAATCGCTTTTGATTTTGACGGCATTCTGGCGGACGATTCGGCGGAACAAATGTGCAAGGACGTCGGCATGGAAGAATTTTTCAAATCCGAAAGGACGAAAGCCGACATCCCGCTCCGGCAAGGACCTTTAAAACCGTTTTTGGACGGCATTTCGATGCTTCAAAAGCTGGAAAAACAGATGAAATACGACGACATTAATTATCAGCCGTGCATCCGCGTCGCGCTCGCCACGGCAAGAAACGCCCCCGCACACCACAGAGTCATCACGACCCTGCGCAAATGGGGCGTTCGCGTCGACGAAACTTTCTTTTTAGGCGGAATCGACAAAGCGCGCGTTCTGAGAATATTCAAGCCGCACATCTTTTTCGACGACAATCAGGCAAACATTTCTTCCGTCGCGGAAGTCGCCCCCGCCGTCCACGTTCCTTTCGGCATTATGAATATGGGCGAAGAATAAATCTCCTCTTTTTTCAAAAGAAAGAGTATCTTTGCGAATCGCGGCAACAACGGGAAAAAAACATGATTCGCGATACGTTGGAAGATGAAGGGATTTTGCTTTACGGCGCTCTGAAATGGCTGATACTGGCTTGTTTGACGGGCGCGCTGGCGGGAGGCGCCGTCGGCGGCTTTTTAATCCTGCTTGACAAAAGCGCCGAAGCCGTTTCGGAACTTCCCGCATGGAGATACGCCCTGATTCCCGCGGGGCTTTTGGCCAGCTGTTATTGCGTACGTCTGTTGTCGCCCGAATCGGAAGGACACGGAACGGAAAAAGTTCTGGAAGACATCCATTTTCGCGCGGCAAAGATTCCGTTCAACGTCGTTCCGGGAAAACTGCTGTCCACTTTATTTACGCTGGCGCCGGGAGGAATTGTCGGCACCGAAGGCCCGAGCGTTCAGATCGGCGCGGGATTGATGTCCGCCGCGGCGCGCCTCTTGCGCTTGCGTCCCGATGAAAGGAAAAAGCTGGTCATTTGCGGAGCTTCAGCCGCGTTGTCCGCCGTTTTCGGCGCTCCGATCGCAGGCGCCGTCTTCGGTATTGAAGTCCTGTTCGTCGGCGAAATGTTCTATGCCGTCCTGTTGCCTTCCGTCCTCAGCAGCATCGCGTCCTATTTTGTTTGTTTAAAACTCGGCGTTCCGTATGCCGTTTATTCGCTGACCATTCCCGAACCTTCGCTCGGGCTGTTGTTTTGGTGCGCGGCCGCCGCCGTTTTTTTCGCGGCGGTCTGCATTTTTCATATCGAATTTACGGCAGCCGTCGGACGTGCATTTAAAAAACTTTCCGTTCCCGTGCCGATAAAAAGCCTGATCGCGTCGGGAATCATTTTGTCCGTCGTCGCGGCGGGAGGCGGCGGATTCTTAGGACAGGGGGAACAAAGCGTTTCGGCCGTCCTGTCGGGCATTCCCGTCGTTTGGTATGCCTTTGCCCTCAAATCCCTGCTGATGGCGGTTACGCTGTCCGGCGGCGGCAGCGGCGGCGTTCTGACGCCGACTTTCTGCGTCGGCGCCGCGGCGGGGGCTTTGTTTGCCGAAACGTTCGGACTGGACGTCGCGTTTTTCGGCGCTCTCGGCTTTGTCGGCTGCGTCGCGGGATGCGTCAACACGCCGATCGCCGCAATCTTTTTGGCAACGGAGCTGTTCGGCGCCTCCGTCGCTCCCTTTGCGGGATGCGTTTGCGCCCTTTGTTACGTGCTGTCGGGCCACCGAAGCCTGTACCCGACCCAGATTCTCGTCCGTCCGAAGTCTTCCGCCTTTGTACTGGCCGATCCGAAAAACAGGGAAAGCTGGAAGACCAAAAGAAAAAGAATCTGTGTTTCTTTTTTCCGTTTCGCGGGAAGACGCAAAAAAACGCGGAGACAATAAAACATGATGAAAAGCCCTTTTGCGCGGATATTTTCCGCTTTAATCGCCGGAGCCGCCGTCGGAGCCCTGTTCGGCGCAGAACGAATCGGAACTCTTGCCTTAAGCGATATTGCCGCGCCGTTCGGAACGCTGTTCATACGCCTGTTGCGCATGTGCGCGACGCCGACCATATTTTTTTCGCTGATCGTTGCCGCCGCATCGACTCCCCCGTCTTCTCTGGGACGGATCGGCTTGAAAACGGTCGCTTTGTATGCCTTGACGGGACTACTGGCGGGAGGGGTCAGTCTGGCGCTCGGCAATTTTGTTTCCTTTGACGCCGTTTTGCCCGAAACTTCCTCCGCCGCCGCGGAAATATCGGAACTTCGCCCCGTTTCGCTCAAAGACACCCTGCTGAACGCCATTCCCCTGAACCCGTTTGAAGCGCTGGCCTCGGAAAATATCCTGCAAGTTATCTTTTTCGCCGTCATTTTCGGCATCGCCCTGTCCTTCCAGCGCGAATCCGAATCGGAAATCCGAAAAGCCAAAGCGGAAACGCTTTTCCGTTTTTGTTCGGGCGTTTCGGAAATTATGTTCATCCTGATCCGCTGCATTATGCTTTACGCGCCGATCGGCGTTTTCGCCCTGGCCGTTGACGCCTTCGGCAAAAACGGCGCCGACGCATTGGCGCCGTTATCAAAATTTGTCGGAACGGCATACGGCGCCTTTATTTTTCAGATCATTGTCGTATACGGCCTTTTATTGAAGCTGGCGGGACGAAACGTCGCGGATTTTTTCGCGCGTTCCCGCGACGTCATGCTGACGGCCTTCGTTACCCGTTCCAGCGGCGCGGCGCTTCCCGTCGCCCTTGAAACCGCCGAAGAAAAATTAAACATCCCCGAAAACATCGCGTCGTTTTCCTTGCCTTTGGGAGCGACCGTCAACATGAACGGCGTAACGATACAGCAATGCCTGAGCGTGTTTTTCATCGCTGCCGTTTCGGGCGTATCGCTTGACATCGGGCAACAGGCGACCGTCCTGTCCGTCATTTTGCCGGCTTCCGTCGGAACGGCAGGCATTCCGGGCGGTTCCGTAATCATGTTGCTGGCCGTTTTGGAAAGCATCGGGCTTTCTCCCGTTCCGGGTTCCGCCGCCGCGACGGCTTATGCCTTACTTTTGGGTATTGATGCTTTGCTCGATATGGGGCAAACTTGTCTGAACGTAACCGGTGATCTGGTCTGCGCCGCCGTCGTGGCAAAGACCGAAACAGCAAAGGACGAAAAACCATGACCGAAACCAAAAACGCGACGTTTCTTTTTTGGGTAAAGCGCTGCCTTGCCCGCTTTACCGACTATCTGATTTGGGGAATTATCTGCAACCTGCTGATTTTGCCCCTGATGCAAAACGCCGCGATTCCCGATCTTTTTTATTTTCACTGCTTATATGCGGCGCTGTTTGCCGCCTTTGCCCTTTATCCGCTGATTGAAGCCTTCTCGGTCAGCCGTTTCGGCACAACGATCGGAGCCAAGCTGACGGGGCTGTCCGTTTCGAACGCCGAAGGACAAAAACTGCCTTTTAAGACGTCTTTGAAGCGCGCGTATCTCGTTTATGCGGTCGGGCTGGGCTGTTTTCTGCCCGTCGTATCGCTCGTCTGCCCTTTGGTCGCGTTGTATTTCGCCGTCAAAGGCAAAGAAATGTTTTGGGATAAGAAATGCGCCTCCGTCGTCCGCGAAGAAAAGCCTTCCGTCGCGGCGAAAGTCTGCCTTGTCCTTTTTTACGCCGTCCTGCTGACGGGCTTCGGATTCGCCGTTAAAACGTTCCGCGACATGAACCGCATGAGCGTTGAAAACGAAATCCTGCTGGAATACTGGGAAGAAAGCAAACCCGTCATGGAAGAAATCATTTCTCAGGACGCTTTCTCAACGCCCGAGAGCGTTGCAAAAACGGCGGAAAACCTGAAAAAGCTCCAGCAGTTGATCGTCAAATACCATGAACGTTACGACGACCTTTACGTCAAACAGCTGGAAGACATCAGAAATTTGCCCGAAACCGCCGACAAAGTCGGCTTGTTCCACGAGGTTGACGCCCGTTCCGAAGCCCTGCGCATGCACTGGTTTGCACAAAGCATGCGTTTGAGCATGTTGGAAAACATTGTTTCCTTTTTCAGCGAAGCAAACGGCAAATACCGTTTTGAAAACGGACAGCCCGTGTTTGAAGACCCCGAACTGATGCGGGCGTATCAAGACTTCGTCATCCGCATATCGGGCATCCCCGCCGAAGAAGAAACCGTCGTTGAGGAAGAAGAAACCTCTTTGCCGTCCTTGGAAATTACGGAGGAAGGCGCGAAAGAAATTCCATCCGACGCGAAAAAATAAACGGATAAAAAGAAACCCCCGCGTTTGGCGCGGGGGTTTTTATATGCCGAAAATCCTTTAGGGAGAAGTCGTATCCCAGAAACAGCTTGACCCCGTTGAAATCATATTTTCCCCGTTCTCCAAGCCTTTGACCATCGTTTGAGCAATCATCAGCCCTCGCGGATTCGGAAGGTTCAGCTGGCAAATAAAATAATTCGGGATGTACGTACTGGCTGCGGGAGAATACCCCGCGGACAGAATGTAAAACCCCGCCCCCAAAGGCTGGCCGTATCCGTCGCCGAGCAGAACGGAAGATCTTTCAATCAGGCCGACAAACCTTGAGTTTTCGGTTCCCGCCGCAATCGCCTTAGGAATGGACATGGCGTTCGCCCCCGCATAGCGGACGGGAACGGAAGCATATGTTATCGCATACATGACCGCATTGTCGTCCGAACAGGGCAGCGTCGTATCCTGAAACGCCTTGTTCACGCAGAAATAAACGCTCGTATATCCCGGCATGTATTTAAAACCGTACGGCAGATATTGCTTAGGATCGTTCGTTTCTTCGTTAAAAGTCGGATCCCCCGCTTCGCTGACGGTTATGACGGTCGTGAAATCGCCCGTTCCCGCCCAATCCCAGCTTCCTTCGTTAAGGTAACGCAAACGAAGCTGCGAAACGAAAGCATTATGTTGCATCAGCAGGTTTTGGGACAAAGATTCATAAATCGGAACGACGTAATAATCCGCGTCTTTCGTTTTTTCGCGCAGATTACCGAATGTGATTATCCCCATCAGAGACGCCAAAAGCAACCAGAAATACATGAGCTTTCTCCCGCCGTTAAAAAAAAGAAACACGGGGGGAAGAAATCCTCCCCCCGTGTTCGGGAAGTCAGTACTTGCGCGGCGAAGGCATCGCGTGCAACAAGCCGTTATCAACAACCATGTTCGGGAAGGTGAAACGGGACGGGTTGAAGTAACAGTACGTATGAGCGACCGCCTTCATACTGTCCTGCCAAACGCCGCCTTGGTTCCAGACGTAACCGCTGCTGGTCGTGCTGATCGTTCCCAAAGCGACCTTCCATCCGTACACTTCTCCCGTTTCACCGACCGGATTGCCGGTTGCGTCCACCGTCAAAACCGCCGTACTGACGGCCGTCGCCGGCTGATAGATGGAGGCGCGGTTCCCCGCGAAATCAATGTTTTCAAGGTTGTAGTACACATAGCTGTCTTCTTCGGTACCGCCCATAGACACCCGCATATCAATGTGGTTGACCTTACCGACTTCAATCGCCGTCGGCGTAACGGTCATAACGGGCAGATAACCGTCGGGGCACGGCCCTTCGTCCTTACCGGAAATCGTAGTATCGCCGGCAACCGTTACGGTATGTCCCGGCGCGGGAACCACGCCCAGATACGGATGGGTCAGGCACGCCCCCGAACCGCAAGAATTGTAAGAACCGGAAGAATAGTAACTGACACGCATACCGTGTGCCCCGTCATCGTGGCATGACGCTCCCGTTCCCAAGTAATCATCCATTGTATCGCAATCGTTTTCCCATGCGCCCGTCGTAATCGCGGAACCGTCCGTTTTTTCCAAACGGGGAATGGTGAAAGAGCATGTCGAACTGTCGCACGGCCACGGACCCGAAGCATACGTATTCGACAGGACGTAAATGCCTTTGTTGATGTAGTTCGGCAAAATGTCCGCCAAATGGGCGCCGCCGCGCGAGGTCAGCTTGATATCGTTCATGACGGATACGAAAGCCGGATCAACCTCGTAACGGTCATAGCGGACATTACGCCCGTTGATTCTTTCGGACACCGTATTTCCGCCGTAAAGTTTAGACGCGATGCCGCCGTCGTCCGAAAGCTGGTTCGGCATCGTCGGGCTGTTCTGCAGAGTCGGAGTCATAGTATTGTTCACACCCATATTGGTATAGCGTGCCCTTACGAAATTGCGAACGGGATATCCGAAAGAGGTATTTGACGTATCCGTTGCAACATACTGCGGCGTGAAATGCGAACCGAATACCTCGGCATCCGAACCGTCAATACCGGCCACGCCCGTTCCGACAGGATTACCTGCTTCCACTACCCGATATTGATTTCCGAAGCTGAGATAACCGCTGCTTCCCGTCCCCATCTCCGCCAAGAGTTTGGAATCAGGTGAATACATAGAAAACATCGTTGAAGAAGATCCTTCTAAACGAGCCCTTACGGTATTACCGGAATCTAAAAGGGTGATCCTGTTATCCTTAACCGTCAGGCCTCCGATGATGCGGTTTGCCGTATTGTCAAAGCCCGTTGCCGTCGATTTGGCGTTCTTAACAACCAAGCCGTAATCCGAATCAACCGACGGATCGGAACCGCCCGCCGTCAAAGACGCCTGCGACGAACCGGCGACTCTGGCATCGCTGTTGCTCCATATGGTCGCATCTCCCGCCGCACCGATTGAAACCGTACCGTTGGACGTGACCGACATGTTACCCGTTGAGGTCAGCGTATGCGTTCCGCCCGTATAGCCGCTGAAATTTCCTTGAACTTGTTGAGTATATCGGCCGCCTGTCGATAGCGTGGCGCTGGTGTTGCCGACCATGGCAAGATGGCCGCCTTCAATACGGGCTTCGGTATTGTTCACCTCAACTTTTCCCGCTCCGCCTTTTAACAGCGCGGAACTTCCCGTAATCTCCATTGCGCTGTTCGCGCCGACCTGAGCGGAAACTTCGCCGTCGCCCAACGAAAATTCGGTATTGTTCTTTGTGATTAAGACATCCGCGTCCGTCATCGTCAATTCTTTATTGGAAATCGTCGTCGCCGCGTCGGCATCCCAATCGTTATTGCGGGAATCGCGGACAATAATCTTGCCGTTCACAACTTCCAATCCGCCCGAATGTCTGATGCGATGGGCGCCCGATCCCATACCCGACATATCAATATCGGTAAACATGCTGTTCGCTTCGGGCAGGCTGTTCACCGCATGACGGTACAAAAAGTCGCCGCCGAGCCCCGACGTATAAGTCGTCGTCGCCACGACGCGCCCTTTGCCCACATTCCCTCCGGGGAAGAATTGCGTTACGTCGTCAATTTCCCAAATACCCTGCGCGCCGATCGCCTTCTTGGCTTCGGCCTCATTTCCGGGGAACAACGCGTTCAAAGCCTGAGTCGAACGAATATAACCGCCGTCCGCGCCGACCATCGTCGCAATACGCGCCGCACGGCGGTCGTCCAGTTCTTCGCCCATTGAAGAAATCAAGCCCGTGATTTTCCAACGGTTACATTCGTCCTTTGTTAAATCCGCGCACGGACGTTCGCGGCGAATGCCGACCTGATAATTGTCGATCAGCTTATTACCCAGCGTTCCGTCGTCCTGAAAAAACGCGGGAGGCAGATAAGGCCGAAGATCATTAAGGGGCAAAGTCTGGGCATCCGTTCCGCTCGCCCACGCCGCAATATTGGCATAGTTCGCGTCAATATAGGATGAAACCGCATCGCGCAGGGTTTTCATTTGCCCCGCCACCGCGACTTCTTCCATTTCCGACGTGCGATCCGCCGTTTGGCGGACGACCATCGGAGACATCATCGTCATCAACCCCAACAGCGCGATGGCTTCAAGCATCAGCGCGCCGCGTTCGTCGCTGCTTTTCACGATCTTTTCTGCCATGACTTTCACTCCTTTTGATTCCGAGCCGTCCGACAAATTACGCGCACGGCAAAAACCTTCCCGTCTATTTTCAGGCTAAAACGATACGGCGGACAAATTCAACGAAAAAAGCATATATCTGACGGCATAAATGGCGGAAATCCGCCATTTTTTAAAAATTATGCCCAAAGTTATATATTGATAAAACCGTTTATTTTCAATCAGATAGTTCATTTCTCAAGCGTTCGGACAAAACATCGTCCGCGGGCGGCATCGGGTAATTTTCGGCGTCCGTACCGACCGTTTTCAGATTAACCCACGCGATTCTTTGCCCTTCCGTCGGAGTCGGCTCTCCCGTCCAACGTTTGCAAACAAAAAGCTCCATGCGCAAAACAAACGTTTCGTATTCAAAAACGGTCTTGGCAAAAGAGATCATATCGCCGCGGGAAACGTTCAGGTTTAACTCTTCCTTCAATTCGCGGGCCAGCGCTTCCCGAGGCGTTTCGCCCGCTTCGATTTTTCCGCCGGGATATTCCCACATTCCCGCCAGATTCTTTCCCTCGGGACGGCGCGCCAAAAGAAGACTTCCCGAACTTTCGTCAACCAACGCCGCCGCAACAACGTTCAATTCCCTTTTGCCGTTCATCTTCTGCGCTCTTCCCATACGGATTTCGGATCGGGCAGATCGCCGCTGTTAATGTCGATGACCTCGAATCGGTACATTTTCAGCGTCGGAGACCAATAATCGGCAGGCAGCCCCGCTTTGCGCTTCAAGTGCATCAAAAATTCCTTCGGCGTCGAAAACGTATCCCAGACCGACGGCAGGAACAGGGCTTTATTTTCGCGTTCGCGCAAAACGAATCCGTCCCGATCGG
>CALXYE010000124.1 GCA_944392845.1 uncultured Alphaproteobacteria bacterium | reverse complement strand
CCTGCACGCCGATGCGGCGGACCGGGACCCCTCGGGTGTCTGAAAGACACTCTAACTTTTTGAGTCCTTCTCTGCCGCAGTTTTACTGGTTTGGGCGCTTTGACTTTTCCTCCCTTTGCGGTAGTTTATGAGCGCGTTTTTTATAAGCCTCTGCTCTTTTACCTTCCGCAACCCTGCGCACGCGATAAAAAAGAAGTCGACGGACACATCAGCTTTTTTTACGGAAGAAAATATAAAAACGCATGGCGGCAGTTATCCCGAGGAAAGATTTTTCCCCTTCGTTCCCCGTTTTCGTCGTTTGACAAAAAAACGTTTATTTCCCTTGACTCTGTGCGGCGTATTTGAGAATATGCACTGCCTAAAGTATGGAAATGTCGGTGTTTTTATCCGTTCGTCCGATGCTTTGGTAAAGGGAAAAACGGCGGATTTCCGCCGTTTAACAGGTTATAGCTTTCGCGCTTCCCGTCGCAGGGCGGGAATCGAGTAAGTATTGTGATGGTTAGTGGCCCTTCGAAAGAAGGCTTATGGAAAAGGAAATTTTTAATGCCCACGATTAACCAATTGATTCGCAGTCCGCGTAAACCGCGCGTCAAACGTAATAAAGCTCCGGCTCGGCAGGCTTGCGCACAGAAGCGCGGCGTTTGCACCCGCGTTTATACGACGACTCCGAAGAAACCGAACTCCGCTCTTCGTAAAGTTGCGCGCGTTCGTTTGACAAACAGTGCTGAAGTATTGAGCTACATCCCGGGTGAAGGTCACAATCTGCAGGAACACTCCGTTGTTCTGATTCGCGGCGGTCGTGTAAAGGACTTGCCGGGCGTTCGTTACCATATCATTCGCGGTACGCTGGATACTCAGGGCGTATCCGCTCGTCGTCAGCGTCGTTCTTTGTACGGCGCAAAGCGTCCTAAGTAAGGAAGGAATAAGAATATGTCACGTCGTCATGCAGCAGAAAAACGCGAGATTGTGCCCGATGCCAAATACGGCGATCTGGTCGTCGCAAAATTCATGAACTGCATTATGCAGCACGGTGCCAAGGCTACCGCCGAAAAGATCGTTTACGGCGCTTTGGAACGCGTTGCCGCTAAATCTAAGCAGGATGCCCTGAAGGCTTTTAACGAAGCGTTGGAAAACGTTAAGCCTTCCGTTGAAGTCCGCTCCCGCCGCGTCGGCGGTGCGACCTATCAGGTCCCCGTTGAAGTCCGTCCGGACAGAAAGCAGGCTCTGGCGATCCGTTGGATCATCAACAGCGCCCGCTCCCGTTCCGAACAGACGATGGAAGAACGTCTGGCCGGCGAATTTTTGGATGCTCTGGCTAACCGCGGCGGCGCCGTCCGCAAGCGCGAAGACACGCATCGCATGGCTGAAGCGAATAAGGCGTTCTCGCATTATCGCTGGTAACAACAGGTTTGATTTTATAGAAGGTTTCGTGTAATGGCTCGCTCAACCCCCATTGAAAAATATCGTAATATCGGTATTATGGCGCACATTGACGCCGGGAAAACGACAACAACAGAACGTATTTTGTTCTATACGGGTAAGTCTCATAAACTGGGTGAAGTTCATGACGGCGCCGCAACCATGGACTTCATGGTTCAGGAACAGGAACGCGGTATCACGATTACGTCCGCCGCGACGACTGCTTACTGGAAAGGCCATCGTCTGAACATTATCGACACTCCGGGACACGTTGACTTCACCGTTGAAGTGGAACGTTCTTTGCGCGTTTTAGACGGTGCCGTCGCTGTGTTCGACGGGGTGGCAGGCGTTGAACCCCAATCCGAAACGGTTTGGCGTCAGGCTGATAAGTATCGCGTCCCCCGTATTTGCTTTGTCAACAAGATGGATCGTATCGGCGCGAACTTTATGCGCGCGGTTGATATGATTTCCGACCGTTTGGGCGCGCGTCCCGTCGTCATGACGTTGCCGATCGGTACGGAAGCCGATTTTGTCGGCGTTGTCGATATTTTGCGCCAGAAAGCCATTATTTGGAAAAGCGAAACATTGGGCGCGGAATACGAAGACGCCGAAATTCCTGCGAATATGAAGGAACAGGCGGCCGAACTGCACGCCAAGTTGGTTGAAACCGTCGTTGAAGAAGACGATCAGGCGATGGAAGACTACTTGGAAGGCAAGGAAATTTCTCTGGAAACCTTGCAGAAATGCCTGCGCAAGGGAACGATTGCCATGCATTTCGTCCCCGTTCTTTGCGGTTCCGCGTTCAAAAACAAAGGCGTTCAGCCGATGTTGGATGCCGTTGTCGATTATTTGCCGTCTCCGATTGACATTCCTCCCGTTGAAGGCGTTGATTTGGACGGCAATCCTGCGATTCGCAAATCTTCGGACGACGAACCTCTGTCCGCTCTGGCGTTCAAGATCATGAACGATCCGTTCGTCGGTTCCTTGACGTTCGCCCGTATTTATTCGGGCGTCATGACCAGCGGTTCCTATGTTCTGAACTCCGTTAAGGATAAGAAAGAACGTATCGGCCGTATGTTGTTGATGCACGCGAATCACCGTGAAGAACTCAAGGAAGCTTATGCCGGCGATATCGTCGCTTTGGTCGGCCTGAAGGAAACGACGACGGGCGAAACGCTCTGCGCCGAAAGCAAGCCGGTCATCTTGGAAAAGATGGAATTCCCCGAACCCGTTATCGAAGTCGCCGTCGAACCCAAAACGAAAGTTGACGTCGAAAAGATGGGCTTGGCTTTGAACCGTTTGGCGATGGAAGATCCTTCCTTCCGCGTTACGTCCGATACGGAAAGCGGTCAGACGATCATCAAAGGCATGGGCGAATTGCATCTGGAGATCATTGTTGACCGTCTGAAACGCGAATTCAAAGTCGATGCGAACGTCGGCCAGCCGCAGGTTGCTTATCGCGAAACGATTTCGCAGCCTTATGAAATCGATTACCTGCATAAGAAACAATCCGGCGGTTCGGGTCAGTTTGCCCGCGTCAAGATTCGTTTCGAACCCTTGGAACCCGGTTCGGGTTTCGTCTTTGAGAACACCGTCGTCGGCGGCAACGTTCCCAAAGAATACATTCCCGCCGTTGAAAAAGGTCTTCGTTCGGCGTTGGAAACGGGCGTTATCGCCGGTTTCCCCTGCACGGACTTCAAGGCAAACTTGTTTGACGGCGCTTACCATGACGTCGACTCCAGCTCGATGGCGTTTGAAATTGCGGCTCGCGCGGCTTTCCGCGAAGGGATCGCAAAAGCAAAGCCCAAACTGTTGGAGCCGATTATGAAAGTCGAGGTCGTTACCCCCGAAGACTACATGGGTGACATCATCGGCGACCTGAACAGCCGTCGCGGCCAGGTCTCCGGCATGGATCAGCGCGGCAATGCCCGCGTCATCGATGCGACTGTTCCTCTGTCCTCTATGTTCGGATACGTGAACACGCTTCGTTCCATGAGCCAGGGACGCGCTCAGTACACGATGCAGTTCTCTCACTATGCTGAAGTTCCTGCGAACGTGGCTGACGAAATCAAGTCCAAGATGGCCGGTTAATAACAGAATTTGGAGTTTAAAAGAAAATGGCGAAAGAGAAATTTTCGAGGACGAAGCCGCATTGCAACATAGGTACGATAGGTCACGTAGACCACGGGAAGACGACGTTGACGGCGGCGATCACGAAGGTGTTGGCAGAGAAGGGCGGAGCAGCGTTTGTAGATTACGCGAACATTGACAAGGCGCCGGAAGAACGCGCCCGCGGTATAACGATTAACACGTCGCACGTGGAATATGAGACTGCGAAGCGTCACTATGCGCACGTTGACTGCCCGGGACACGCGGACTATGTAAAGAACATGATTACGGGAGCCGCGCAGATGGACGGAGCGATTTTGGTCGTATCCGCGGCGGACGGTCCGATGCCGCAGACGCGCGAACACATTCTGTTGGCTCGTCAGGTTGGTGTTCCCGCGATTGTCGTTTACATGAACAAGGTTGATCAGGTAGACGATCCTGAATTGTTGGATCTGGTGGAATTGGAAGTTCGCGAACTTTTGTCCTCGTACAACTTCCCCGGCGACGAGATTCCCATTATTCGCGGCTCAGCGCTGGCGGTTTTGGAGAACGGCGACAAGACGATCGGAGAAGAATCGATTGTTAAGTTGATGGACGCGGTAGATAATTATATTCCGCAGCCGGATCGTCCGAAAGACAAACCGTTCCTGATGCCGATAGAAGACGTATTCTCGATTTCGGGACGCGGCACGGTTGTTACGGGTCGTGTAGAACGCGGAGTTATCAAAGTCGGTGACGCGATTGAAATCGTAGGCATCAAGCCGACGCAGACGACGACGTGCACGGGTATTGAAATGTTCCGCAAGCTTTTGGATCAGGGCGAAGCCGGAGACAACATCGGTGTATTGTTGCGCGGAACGAAGCGCGAAGAAGTTGAACGCGGCCAGGTATTGGCAGCGCCGAAGACGATCACGCCGCACACGAAGTTCAAGTCGGAATGCTACATTCTGACGAAGGAAGAAGGTGGCCGTCATACGCCGTTTTTCTCGAACTATCGTCCCCAGTTTTACTTCCGTACGACGGACGTTACGGGCACGATAGAACTTCCTGAAGGAACGGAAATGGTGATGCCGGGCGATAACGTAACGATAACGGTATCGTTGATTGTGCCGATTGCGATGGACGAAGGCCTGCGCTTTGCAATCCGCGAAGGCGGTCACACCGTCGGCGCCGGCGTCGTCGCTAAAATCATCGAGTAA
>CALXYE010000123.1 GCA_944392845.1 uncultured Alphaproteobacteria bacterium | reverse complement strand
TTTTTGCGGATTCGCCCTAGACCGTCCGTTTTTGTTCGAAAACGCCGTTGACGACTTCTTCCATCGGGGCGTCGGGCGCCAATTGGTGTTCGACCTTGGTGACAAAAGCTCTGGGAGAGCCGCGGCGACAAGCTTGGAACATATCCCTGACGAGCTTTTCATCGCCTTTAAAAACGGCCTCTACCGTTCCGTCAACGCGATTTCTGACCCATCCCGACAAGCCTCTGGCCCGCGCTTCCGACATCGTCCATTGTCGATAAAACACGCCTTGAACGCGCCCGTGAATACGCACATGAAACGTTTCTTCCGCCATCATTTACCTCCCGTACGAGAACAAAACTTTTTCCGCCAGCAACGCCTCGCCTTCCCGCGTTTCCCGAACCCTGAGCGCTTCCCCGTCGGCAGACCACTGCTCGTTTTGAAACGTTTCTTCCAAACGGGACAAAGCAAAGGCTTCCTTAGCCGACAAAGCGCCGTCCCTGACGGCCAACGCCAAAATGACGGATCCGAACAGCCCCGACAATATTTGAAGGCACGCCAGCGGAACATTTTTTTCCGCTTCCAGCTTGTCCGACAGAAAGCGCGACGTGTTTTCCGACAAAGCGGACACGCTTAAATCCCGCCTGACGTCAAAATCGCACCCCTGGGCGTTAATCCGTTCCACCCACGGGCGCCAGCTTTTTTCCTGACGCCTGACGAGTTCTTCGGGATAAGAGGCAAAAAAGCATAAAACGTCCGTTTTCGCCGCTTCAAGCATTTTTGCGATAACGGCGCGGCGATCTTCTTCATTCAACGCCTCCGCCCCCATCGTCAGACGCGTCACGGGCATTGAACGCGGATCAAATTCGTCCGTGGCCTCCCGCCATTCTTCAGCGACCAGCTCCGCCGCCGCGCGCGACGGCAGGAAAAATCCGCCGCCGCCCGCCATATTTTTTAACGGTCGGGAATCCAGAAAAACGGCGAAACCTTCCTTTCCTTCCGCGACGGAAACCTGTTTGAAAAAACGACGCAAAACGGCCCCCTATTGCGCTCCGCCGAAAATACGGCCAAGAATGCCGTCAAGGCTGCGAATCATTTCCTCCGCCTGCGGGTCCGTCGCGGAAACGGGGTCTTGCGCCTGTTTTTCGGATTTCTTATTTCCGCCTTCCAAAGCGACGCGGCACGGATCCTTCAGCTTGACGGCGATTGTTTGCTCTGCAGCCTTTTTCCCGCCGACCAGAAATGCCAGCCCGTAAGAAACCGCATTGTCCAGCATCCCCTGCGGACTCATCGTCAGTCTGGGGCGCGCCAAAGTACCGCTTAATTTCGCCGTTCCCGTCAGCGCCGACCAGACATTCGGTTTGGACGACGCCAGCAACAGCTCGCCCGCCAGGCGTTCCGTTCCCAGATCGGCGTTGGCGTTCAGCTGCCCCATCAGCGGCAAAGCCTCGAAAGCGATTTGTCCGTCGCTGGAAAGCATGCCGTTGCGGACGGGCGTATTGATGACCACACATTGAGCCGTCAGATTGCCCTTTCCGTCGGTCAGGCCGTCGGGTATAAAGCGTTCCCAATCGGACACCAAACCGCTTTTCAAAACCAGCCCGTTGACGGAAAGCAATACCTTTCCGTTCAAAGAAGAGGCGATCTTTTTCGCAGAATCGCCTTGTCCGTCGAAACGGACGTCCGCGACAACGATCCCCTCCGAAACGCCTTTTTTGGCAAAAAGCAGCGTCAACGGCAGATTCGTAATCCTCAAGGAAGAAGAAACCCGCGCCGAATCGCCCTGTGAAGCATCCATTCTTGCCGACAGCGTTAAAACGTCCGCGACCTTAAAGGCCGGCAACGTGAAAATGCCGTCCTTCAGCGTCGCTTTCAAGGAAACGGCCCCCAGATCGGTTTCGTCCGCAGCGATAAGTTTTGAAATTTCAACGTCCGCCGTCGCGTTTGCCTTCCTAAGCTTGTCAAACGGCAACGGATCCGCTGAAAACAGGGGAGCTTTAGCCTTGACGACGGCAGGCGGCTGCGGGCGTTGCGCCGCATTCGGCATAACGGGAGCCGTTTGCGGCATGTCCGAAGTCTGCGCGGAAATGATCCGAGTGTCGTCTTTTTCCCGAATCAGGTCCGCCAGATTAATCAGCCCCGATGACAACTTTAAACGGACGAAGGGCGCTCCGCCCGTTTCGGAAAAGGATAGGGAGCCGCTCAGATCCGACTGCGAGGCCTTGACCGACAAATCGTTCAGAGAATATACGCCGCCGACGGCGGAAGCATTGGCGGAAACGTATAACGGCGCCAGAGTATAGGCTTCCCAGCCTTTGACGGCCGCAACGTTCGGCGCGGCGACGGAAAGCTGCGCCGCGGCTCCGTTCAACGGAACAAGCGATTCGATTCGCCCCGAAACCTTTGCCAAAACGGAATCGGCGCGCCCGACGGAAACGGAGAACGACGGGACGGAAACGTTTTTGCCCGCTCCCGAAAACGCTGCGGAAACTTCAAAATCTTTCAGGTCGGGAAACGCGATTCCCGCCGCCGCGGCAAGTCCCGCGACATCCGTTCCCTGCGCGCGAAGTTCGCCCGTCAGGCTTCGCGCGTTCTTTTCATAACTGCCTTTGAAAACGATCCGCGCTCCCATGCCGTCCGCCTGAACGGATGCGTTGAACGGTTTGGAACCGTCGGACAAAACGGACATGGAATCAAAGGTTCCCGAAACGGAAACGGGAGCCCCCTGAACGTTTGTTTGCGCCTCTAAAACCAGTCGGCCGCCCTCTTCCCTGATCGACAAAGAAGGAAATCCGACCGTATAACTTTTGTTTTTTTGACGGTCGGAATACGTCAGCGTCGCATTTTCAAAAACGGCCGCCCTGATTTCGACGTTTCGGATCATTGATGAAGCGGCGCTTTCGCCCTTCGGTTCGGACGGAACGTCGGGAGACGCGGGAACGGCGTCAGGCGCCTTAAAAGTCCAGTTATTTTCCCCGTCTTCGGAAACAATCAGGCCGACGGACGCGTCTTTCAGCAAAAAACGTTCAATGCGAAGCTTTTTCCGCATCAGCGGCAGTAAAGCGACTTGAAGCTCGGTTTCCCCGATCTCCGCCATTTTTTCCGAAGCCGCCCAAACGGGATTTGACAAAGAAACGCCCGACAGCGTAATCGTCGGCGTAAAAGAAACGTTCAGCTTCATTTCTCCGCCGATCGTGAGGACGCGTCCCGTTGACGCTTTGACGGCTTCGATAATCTCGGCCTTATAATCGTTCGGATCAAACGTTTTCAATGCGACATATCCCGCCGCAATAACGACGATCGCCAAAGAAAGGCAGTAAAGAATGATTTTTTTCATTTTCCGTTCTCCTTATTCGGGAAAGCGGCGGAAAGGATTTTCGGGCTTTTTATATTCAAAGCCGAAGAAATCGAAACTGTCCGCCATCCTGTCGCACAAAGGCGCGTAAACCTCTAAAACACCGCCCGACGGATGAGGCATTCTCAAAGCGCGGGCGTGAAGATGCAATTCTTTGCCGTATTTCAAAAACGGCAGGAACGATGCTTCCCGTCCGTATTTTCCGTCGCCGACAATCGGATGCCCCATATAGGCGCAATGGACGCGAAGCTGGTGCGTCCGCCCCGTCAACGGCATCATTTCAAGCCATGCCGCCTTTTTAAAAGCCTCGTCAACGACACGGTACAGCGTTACGGCGCTTTGTCCGTTTTTCATATCGACCCTGACCGATTCGCCGCCCTGCTCTCCCGACACCTTCAACAGCTTAGCGCTGATTTTGCCTTCCTTCATTTCGGGATTGCCGGCAACCAAGGCCCAATAGACTTTTTTCGCCTCACGGGAACGAAAGGATTCCGCCAACTTTGCCGTCGCTGCCGCCGTACGCCCCAGCACCAGAACGCCGCTGGTGTCCTTATCCAAACGATGGACAAGGCGCGGATCTTCGTCCTTTTCAAAACGCAACGCCGACAACATGCCGTCCAAATGGCGCTTCAGCCCGCTGCCGCCCTGAACGGCCAGACCCGCAGGCTTGTTCAATACGATGACGTCCTTATCCTTAAAAAGAATCAGACTGCGGACGAATTCCGCGTCTTTTTCCGAAACGGCGGCGGAATCGCGGCGCGCTTTCGCTTCTTTCATCGGCGACCCTTTATCCGGCAAAGGCGGAACGCGAACAATCTGTCCCGCGGAAATACGCTGAGACGCTTCTGCACGCTTGCCGTCAACCTTGATTTGTTTCGTGCGCAACAGCTTTTGTATCTGACCTTGCGTTACCTGAGGGT
>CALXYE010000122.1 GCA_944392845.1 uncultured Alphaproteobacteria bacterium | reverse complement strand
GGACTGTTGGCGGGATACCGCAGGACGGAAGAAAATGCGGCGGATCAGGCCGCCGTTTCTTTATTGCGGGCGACGGGACACGACCTGAGCGGTTTCCGCGGCATTATGAAAAAGCTGAGCCGTCAGGAAAGCTGGCAGGCGGAACGCGAGGCTTCTTCCTTATGGCGGACTCATCCGATGGTTCGGGAGCGACTGGCTTTTATTTTAAGCAAGGAAAGCGCGGCTGATGAAACTTTTCGTCCCGATCGGGACGGGATGAACGCGGAAAACCGTTTGTTTGAACGCATACAGGCGAAACTGTTCGCTTTTTTGGAACCTCCCGAACGGACGTTCGAACGCTATCCCGTTTCGGATGTCCGTCTTCCCGCCCGTTATGCCCGTGCGATCGCCGATTACCGCCGCGGCCGTTTTAAGGAAGCGGCGGATCAGACGGACGCCCTGATCCGCGATTATCCTTCCGATCCGTATTTTTATGAATTGAAAGGGCAGATTTTTTTTGAAACGGGGCGTGCGGCGCAGGCTTTGCCCGCATATGAAAAAGCCGTTTCACTGTTGCCCGATTCCGTGCTGATGCGTATCGGGCTGGCTCAGGCGCAGATAGAGGCTGATACGCCCGAAACGTTGCGGGACGCCGTGAAAAATTTGGAATATGCGGCGGGAAAAGACACTGAAACGCCCGCGATACGGCGGTTGCAGGCGATTGCATACGGGCGGACGGGACGGGAAGGATTGGCGGCCTATGCCATGGCGGAATATTTTTTCCTGTTATCTGACAGGGCGAAGGCGTCTGCGTTCGCGCGAAAGGCTTCCGCTTTACTTTCCCCGACTTCGGCGGCGGGAATACGGACGTCGGATATTTTGGCTCAGCTCGGCGCGGAAGGAATCGGAAAAACGGCCGCGAAAAAATAACGTTCTTGCCTATTTTCGCTTTTTCACATATTATTTTCGACGGTTGATTTTACTTTAATAAAGGGGAAAATTAAGAATGTTGCGTAGCTTATGCGTTATGTCGCTGATCGCCGTCGCGGCGGCTCCCGCCGTTTCTCAGGCGTCCGTTTTGGGCCTGATGACCCGTCAGGACGTTGATAAGGCGATTGAAGAATATCTGGATCAGAATCCTAAAGTCGTCGTTGATGCCATCCAAAAATATCAGATTATGCAGGAAGCCGAAAAACAGGCCGCAATCGCCAGAGAATTGGCCGTTATCCGTTCCGCTTTGGAAAACGACCCGACTTCTCCCGTCATCGGTAATCCGAACGGCGACGTGACCGTTGTTGAATTTTTCGATTATCAGTGCGGTTTCTGCAAACGTATGTTCACGAAGGTTTTGAAGGGCGTTAATGCCGACGGCAACATCCGTTGGGTTCTGCGCGATCTGCCGACGCTCGGCCCCATATCCCGTACGGCGGCGAAAGCCAGCCTGGCGGCGAACAAGCAGGGCAAGTTCTTTGAATACCATCAGGCGATGATGACGAATTCCGACCGTATTGAAGACGAAGACGATATCATGGATATTGCGAAAAAGGCGGGCTTGGACGTCAAACAGCTGAAAAAGGACATGGAATCTCCCGAAGTTGCCAAGATTCTGAACGACAATGCCCAGCTGGCTCAGAAAGTTCAGACGCAGGGCGTTCCCAATTTCATCATCGGGAACTACATTTCTCACGGCGCCATGATGGGCAACGAACTGGAAGAAAATGTCGCGAAAGTTCGCGCCGAAAAGAAAAAGTAAGTTTCTTTCTTACGATGAAAGCCGCCGAAATTCGTTTCGGCGGCTTTTGTTATGCATGAAAAGGAAGACTGTCGGTCAACGAAAGTTTGACGTACGGTAGGGGGCAATGCCGTCAACGCGGCCGAACCCCGCCCGTCTTTTTCGTTCGCGCCGCGACGGTTTTGAGCGGCGCAAAAGCGACGGAGAAGGACAGGGGGGGTAGCCGTAAAGGGGGCTAAGAAAAAACAAAGCAAATTTAAAGGCAATTCCGAAAAGAAACGGGAAGGGGGGGCGTTTAAAAGCGATGATGCAGGGAATCCGTCAGGACTTTTTCCGAATCCGTTTCTTCGGGGGGCGAAACTTCTTTTTGCAGCGGCGGCGGCAGTTCTTCGGTTTTCGGCTCGGTCGCGCCTTTTACGACGCCGTTTCCGCTTTCGGCGGGGGCGGACGGGGAAACCGTCTTTGAAACGGGCTTCGCGTGCTTGCTCAGGTCTTCGTCGGACGCCGTGATTTTATCGACCAGCTCTCGGACGGCTCCCGGCGCCAGCGCGGAAAAAGCATTGACGGAAACGTGCGGAGAGGGAAGTTTGCCCTTGACCGTATATGTCGGCGCAATCAGCCCGCCGCCTTTTTCTCCCGCGAATATTTTGCCGATGACGGGGATTTTGCCCAGAAAGCTGTTCAGCGTATAGAACGGAATTAAAGAGCCGCGCAGATTCAGGTATCCCGTGTCCCTGTAATACTTGCCGTTCAGCGTTACGCCCAAAGACGGCCCCGCGACGACTCCGTCCGAAACGGAAACGGCGCTGTCGCTGACGGAATAGGGAATTTCGGCGCTGTCAAAGACAAGCCCTTCTCCCTTGAACAGATCGACGATGCCCGTGAACGAGGTCAGCATTAAAATACGCGACAGAACGGGCATTTCCGTCATGCGGAATTCCGATACATGCAGCGTGCCTTTTGATCCGTTTCCCGGAACGTGCGTTCCTTCCGCCCGCAAGCGTCCCCCCTTGACCGAAGAGATATAATCCAATGCGGCCAAAGTGCCTCCCGCATCCTCGGAAGTCAGCAGATATTTGTAATCGCGGCCGTTTCCCGCGGGGAACAGCGTAAAATTCAAGGGAATGCTCTGTTCGCCGACAAGGCCGATCGTTTTAATTTGTTCCCACGTCGATTTTTTGCGGACGGCAAACAGGGCGTTGTTCTTTGTATATCCTTTTTCGCTCAGCCAAATCGTATCGACGGCGGCGTTTAACGTCAGGGATGTTTCAGAATCTTCGCTTGTATCGGAAGCCTCGTTTTCATCCGTAACCGTCGGAGAAGAAACGATACTGCTAAGATCCAGCGACGGCCCCGCAATGTCTATTTTCATTTCGTCCGTTCCGAAACGGAAACGCGCTTTGGCATCCGTTCTTCCCGTTTTCAAAGAAGACAGTTCGACCTCGCGCAATTCCGCCTTTTCGCCGAATTTCATGTTTCCCTGCGCCGAATTTCCCAAAACGTCGCTCATTTCAAAGAACGGTACGTCCGTCAGTTCGTTTTTGTGCAGCAACAGGCGGATGCTTCCGCTTCCTTTCGTTCCCGCGGGTTTGATCCATCCGACGGGGCGCAGGTAGAGGTCGGCGTCCGTCAGGTCAAAGGCTCCGTTGACGACGGCGGAGGCTTGCCTGTCCTCCTTTAAATCCAAAGAAACCTTAACGGGGCCCGAAACGGACGGCGGCGTCAGAAATTTTGCCCCTTCGCCGAAACGGGCGCGATCTTCGTTCGTCAATACGGTATTAAAGACGATATCCGTTTTTTCCCGTTTGTTTTTGTCAAACGACTGTCGTACGGTAAAATCTGCGGGGCTTGAAAGAAAACGGCCCGTTCCCGACACGCTGACGTCCGTGCCGCGAACCCGCAGAGCCATGGAAACGTTCTGCAATCCGTAGTCTAAGACGATGTTTTCCATGGCCGCATTCGAAACTTCGGCATCCGCGTTGACCTTGATCTGATCCGATGAAGTAAACGCGTCGCCGAGCGGGAAATCCAATCGCAGCGTTCCCGTTGCCAGTCCCGATGTTTTTTCCGGATCAATGCCGATGTCTTTTGTAATATCGAGGGGCGGCTGATCCAGTATTTTGAGCGCGTCCTTCAGGCTGCCTTCCAGCTCAAGCGTCAGCCTGCCGTCGGAAAGTTCCCGCTCTAAGTTATAAAATGAAATGCGCCCCTGTTTTACCGAAACGTCAAAGGTGCTTCCCGAAACGACGTCAATGTCAACCGCGTCCCGGGTCAGATGTACCGTTCCCGATACGTCCAAAACTTCGGGCATGCCGTCCATATAGGTGATGTTCGTGTTTCTGACCTTTACGGTGCCCTTGACTTTATCGCAGTCGACGGAGGCTTCGTCTTTTAATCCGATGAAGTGCAGGGCGAAGGTGCCTTCGTCAATGACGCCGTCGCGCATGTTGTCCCTGACCCAGTCATGAACGTCCGTTTGGATCGTCGCGGGCCAGTAATCGGGCAGCTTGTCCACGGGGACGTTCAGGACGGTCGCGTTCATGACGGCCGAGATGCTTTCCCAACTTTTGGTGTCGATCGCTTTGCCGATGCCCCGGGTCGAAATGTTGCCGAAGGCATGTCCGTCGGTCATGCGGACGTCAAATTCGGATACGTCGAACCTGTCGCCCTTGTCATATAAGGCGCCCTTGGCCGAAAAGCTTTCCAAAACGTAATCGGCTACGACCGGATCGGGCAGCAACAGCCTTCCCGCGCCGCCTTCCAGGGAAAATTCGATTCTTTGGATGGTGTCGCGCAAGGAAGAAAGGCTTTTTGTTTTCAAAAAGGGCGCCATATCCAAATGAGTCGTCGTTTCAAGGCTGATCGGCGTCGTCAGGTTTTTTAAAACGGGATATTTTTCCGTAATTGACAGGCGGGAAGCGTCAACGTTTTCAAATCGCAGGGATAAGGCCAAATCCGTTTTGCCTTTGGGCCATCCGCCGTTGAGCTTAAGCGTCAGGGGGGACGTTTTCGTTTTCAGGGTCAAAGCGCCCGACAGTGCGTTTCGGTTGCCTTTGTCCGTATAGGTCAGATCGGCGGAGGGGACGGACCATTCGACGTTATGGTATTCGTCCGTGATGCGGATCTTGGCGTTAATCAGGGAAAATTCGGAAATGTAAATTTCTTTTTCCAGATAGGCGACGACTTCTTCAAGCGGCAGGTCGGTTTCCGCCGTTTCGCCCGTTTTCGCCTTTTTTTCTTCTTTCGAAGACCTCACCCGCCCGTCTTTGCCGATATACAGGTGCAGGGACGGACGGTAGACCGCCAGCGTCCTCGGCGCGATCGTTCCCCGCAACAGGGCTTTAAGGCTTAGGGACAGCGACAGTTCGGGCACGGCGGAAATCAGCGCGCCGTTTTTGTCCGCGACGCGGAAGTCCCTGACGACCAGCTTAACGGGATGCGAGGCTTCGCCCCACATAAGCAGGGCGGAGCCGATCCTGATGTCCGCTTCGGATTCGGGGACGGCGAAAGCATGGATGACGTAAGGGATGATGCCGTCGACTTCGACCGGGGCTTTGTGCAGGCGCCACAAAAAGGCGCCGCCCGCCGTAATCAGACCGACGACGCAAAGTTGCAGCAAAATCAAAATCGCTTTGAAAAGCTTGCGGAACACGCCCGAACCCCTTAGTCTTAAAAAACTACTATAGAATCCGTAACTTTTTCTTTCTACAGATAATTATGACTATTTCGGAAAAAAATCAGGAAAAAAAACGGCGTTTTGAAAAACTGTCCGACGTTTTTCGAAAATACAGCCCGTATCTGGCGGCATTGTGTTTCGCGGAAAGGGAAACGCTGGAAACGGCTTTCGAAGAGGGATACGACGACGCTTTCGCCGCGTTGCTTCGCCGAGGGTATCGGGAGCTTTATTTCGAACGGGAAAGGGAACGGGTGTTTAAAGGCTTGCGCGTTCTGAAACGGCGGGCGGCATTATTGGCGGCCGCCGCAGACGTTGAAGGATGCTGGAACGTGCCGCATTTGACGCGCGCTTTGTCCGTTTTGGCGGAACTGTGCGTTCGCATCGCCGTTTCTTTCGCATTAAGGGATGCCGCCCGAAAAGGCGTGCTGAACCTTCCCGATTCGAAATCCCCCGAAAAAGAGTGCGGTTTTTTCGTTTTGGCGATGGGCAAGCTGGGCGGACGGGAATTGAACTATTCCTCGGACATTGACCTGATCGCTTTATTTGACGGAGACAAGGCGCCGTACGTCGGCAAAAAGGATGTCGGAAGTTTTTTCGTCCGTCTGACGAAAGACGTGATTTCTTTGTTGGACGAACGCGGAGAGGACGGCTACGTTTTTCGCGTTGACATGCGTTTGCGTCCCGATCCGGGATCAACGCCCGTCGCCGTGTCATCGGCCGCGGCGGAATGCTATTATGAAAGTTTCGCCCAAAACTGGGAGCGCGCGGCGTTCATCAAAGCGCGCGTGATCGCGGGAGACAAATCGGCGGGAGAAGCCTTCTTAAAAAACATCAGGCCGTTTGTCTGGCGCAGAACGTCCGATTTTTACGTTTTGGAGCAGATCAGGTCATTGAAATATTCCTTCGCGGGCGTCCGTCCGTCCGCCTCCGATTTGAAAGGGCGTAACGTCAAGCTGGGGCACGGCGGCATTCGTGAAATCGAATTTTTTACTCAACTGC
>CALXYE010000121.1 GCA_944392845.1 uncultured Alphaproteobacteria bacterium | reverse complement strand
TATCATGACAGAAAAAACCCCGGTCAAATTAATTGTCAGCGATATCGATAACACGATCTCCGACTTCTTTAACGTATGGGGTCTGACGACGGATAAAGCCGTTGAACGGTTGGCGGCCAGCCGCGGTGTCGAAAAGGACGTCCTTTATGCGGACATCCGCGACAATACGTCGGGCTACGCCCGTTTCCACAGCATTTCGGCGTTGGTCAAAGAGGCTCCGATGCTGAGTTTGGAGGGAAAATCTCCCGAAGAAGCCGCCCGTTTGGAAAAACATGATGCCCAACTGATTCATGATATTCAAAAGGAACGCACGGAAGGCAACAAGGTCTACGAGGGCGTCATCGCGACGGTTCGTAAGGCAAAGGCCGCGGGGACGGGGTTTGTGCTTTATACGGACGCTCCGATTGCCGGCGCCGTTGAACGTCTGGCCGACATGAAATTCCCGATTGACCTGATTGACGGGATGGTCTGCCGCGCCGATCACACGACGGAAGAAGTTGACGGCAAGATGCAGTTCAAAAAAGCCCCGATGCAGGTCAAAGGCAGCAAGTACGATAAGTACCGCGATCAGCTGGTCGCGAAGCTGGGCGACAAACTGGTCATGAACTCGGCCGATATGTGGAAGCCCAATCCCGCCGTTATGCAGGGAATTTTGGAACGCCACAACGCGAAACCCGAAGAAACGGTCATGGTCGGCGACAACATTCGTTCCGACGGCGGAGCGGTTCGTTTGGGATGTTCCTTCGCGTGGCAGAAGGAAGGCGCCGAAGTCCTGCCCGAGGTCAAGGAAATGTATCCGAAGATCAATGAGATCGCATCTTATTCGATCGGCGTTGAAGGCCATTTGCAACAGCTGGATGCCATTAAGAAAAACGACCCCGAGTTGGGCAAGGCCTATGACAAGCATATGGTCACGTTGGAAAACGGATTTAAGGATCTTAATAAATTCTACCGTTTCATGCCTTTGGAACAGTCTAAGGAACAGAGCAATACGAACGTTGCCTTTACGGCTCTGGCCCGTCGCAAAGCCCGCGGTATGTAAAACGGATGTTGAAAGGAAAGGGCGGCCGAAAAGCCGCTCTTTTCGTATGTTTGCAACTCTATGAAATGTATAATTTTTTTCTGAACGAAAATTCACAAAAATCAAGTCAAAAAAAACTTTTTTTAACGTAAGCCGCCCTTGACAGAGAAGGTTTAAGCCTGCAATCTATATAAAAAGAAATATCCCTGTTTGTTTGAAAGGATAAGGTCTTGGCTAATCAATTTGCGGAAGAAGACAACCTGATACGCGCCGCGTCTTTTCTGCCGTCAAAGGAAGAATTAAAAAAACAACGGGAAAATGCAGCTTCGGCTGCGGATCCTCTTTCCGCCCTGCTTTATTCCGACGATCGCGATACGATCTTATACGGTATTTTCGGCGATTTACCCGATTACGGTAATCCCGATATGGAAGCTCTTTGGGACGAAATCCTTGAAGCCGACCCCGAGGTCGTTTTCGAATACTGTTTTCGCAAAGGCATTGATCTGTTCCAGGACGACGGCCGTCCCGTTGCTCCGTGGCGCGATATTGCCGTGATGCTGAAGGCGATTGATAAAGGCATTCTTCAATTGGCTTGATATTTTTGAACCGGACGCAATGGTAAACGATTCTCCGTCTAAAGACAGTGCGAAAGCGGGCTTTGCCGCCCGTATGAGAAATTATTTTTTAACGGGCATTTTGGTAACGGCGCCGCCCGCTTTGACAATCTATTTGGCCGTTTTATTCGTCAGCTTTATTGACGGAAAAGTGCGCGGACTGATTCCGGACGAATATAATCCCGAACAATATCTGCCTTTCGCCATTCCCGGCTTGGGCGTCGTTATCGTGTTGGCCGCGATGATCCTGATCGGCGCTTTTACGACGGGATTTTTAGGGCGTTTATGTGTGCGGCTCTGGGAACGCATGTGGGAGAGAATGCCCTTTGTTTCAGGGATATACAGCGCTTTTAAACAGATTTTTGAAACGGTTTTTTCCCAAAAGTCAAATGCGTTTCGTCAGGTCGTTTTGGTCGAGTTTCCCCGAAAAGACGCATGGACTCTGGCTTTCGTAACGGCGGATTCTCCTTATGAAGTACGGGAGTCTTTGAAACGCGAGGATCTGCTGACCATTTACGTTCCGACCACGCCCAACCCGACCTCGGGGTATTTGATGATGTTCAAAAGGGAAGACGTCATTCCCGTTGATATGTCCGTTGAAGAAGGGCTAAAGGTCATTATTTCTTTGGGAATCGTCGTTAAAAAACGACCCGACGAATTTTCTCTGTCAGACGTCCTGCATCACCGTTCGTCGGAAAACGAGTCTTAGGACGAAAAAGCAAGCTATGCCCGAATGGATACTGTTCGCTTTTATTCATGTTGTTTTTGTTTCGGGGTACAACCTTTTTAACCAGCATGCGAAACTGGATCCGTTTTTGCTGATGCTTTGGCGCGGAGCGGGTCCCGTTTTGCTTTTGACGCCCGTTTTGTTTTATGTGCCCGCGCCGAAAGAGATAACGTTTTATGTTTATACGGCCTTGATCGGCTTGATGATTTCCTATTTGGACAGGGGAATTTTCGAAGGGGCGCAACGTTTCGGAGCAGGGCCCGTTTCCCGCGTTATGCCTTTGTTCGTCGTGTTGACAATGGTTGCCTGGTGGATCGCCGCGCCGTCTTCGTTCTTCGGGCTTTGGCAAACGCCTTTGAAATTCGCGGGAGTGGTTTTCAGCGTCGTTTTAATTATCGTGTGCCTGTTTTTATTAAAAAAAGACGCTTTCAGTTTTGCCGTATTGAATTTCTGCAAAGGAATGATCTTTGTCAGCTTTTTGATTGATATTTTTGCTAAAAAGGCTTTGGAAAACGAACCGAACAGAAACGCCGCCGTTTTGTATTACGTCTTTATGACCGCTTTGTTCGCGTTTCTTCCTTATTTTTTCGGCGTTTTGTTTGATCCGTCACGCAGGAAAATCATTAAAGAAAAGTTGTTCCGCTCTTCTTCCGTCAAAGCGGGAGGCGGAGCCGTGCTTTTGGTCATTGCTTCAATGTTTTTTCGAAATTTGGCAATTGCCGAAACGCCGAATCCCGCTTATGTGTCGGCGATCAGCGCGACGATGCCGTTTTGGGTCATGATTTATAACAATTTGATCGGTTTTCCCGATCAAGCCGATAAACGGGCGGGAGCGGGCGTTGTTGCAGGCAGTATTCTTTTGATTTTATGCGTGAAATAACGCCGTATTTTTGTGTATCGAAGCCGTCGGGCGGCGGAATAATTCCGAGTGCATTTTTCGAACTGCCTTTTAACGGCCTGAACGACAAAAAAAGACGGGCGTCGTGTCGAACGGCATTAAGTTCCTGCATTTTAGGCATTGATGGCGCTATTCCGCGGCACGGCTCCGCCCGTGTCGGCATCGGAATATTTGCGGAGCAGCCCGTTTTGTCGTGATTATGTTTTCCGATTGTCAAACCCGCCGCAAATATAAATTCCGCAAACGAACGCGGTTTTCGAACACAAAAAAAGGGGGATTTTTTTTCTTCATCCGGGGCAAAAGTGTTGAAACAGGTTTGTTCTCGGATGTCAAAGAAATAAAAACGGCGCATATCACATTATTGCATTTGTCCCGAAGTATCGACGCAAAGCCTGACGCTGTGAAATCGAAAACATACTAAGAGCGCTTTTCAAACGCGCGGAGACGCTCCGGGCATATTCGCATGCCGATTAAAGTTCCGCCGAAAATAAGTATGCGATCAAATAACGCTTTTGTAAGCGGAAATTGCGGATACAATCGGGAAAAATACGAAGAAAATAAAAGAACATATCCGCGTCGGTCGGGAAAAAAACGACGCTCGGAGATTCCGGGAGCGGGCAACGAAAAGTACGCATCGGAGCGCACAAAACACCGTTTTAGCATCGCAGGAAGCGCTCCCCGCATTACTATCGGCTATGCCTAAACGGCGTACTGGATTTTGTTGCTTGCTACTCGCAAACGGGGACGGACAGGCCTAACGTCAACGGCTCTCTGAACATAGCGTTTTTCTCCATAGAATACTTTGTGACGATATTTCGGCGCGAATACTATGTGATATTTACGGTTCCGTGCCGTATGTGATAATGTTTTTTGCCGTTCAATATAAACTCCTTAGTTTCAGTTGCAGTTAACGAGCCGCATTCTGAGTTTAACTAAGGAGTTTTTTACGGATACGCGCCCGGCGCGGGGTTGTCCCTTTACAATGAAACCCCCGCGTTTTACGCGGGGGTTTTTGTTTTATCTGTCTCTTGATTTTAAAGAGTTCAAAACCAACGGCGTTTTTTGCTGCTTTTGTTCATAAAACGCATCTTTAATCGTCGTCAGCCGCATTTTTTTGTCTTCGTTGCGCATTTTTTTAACGGCGGAAATGATGGTCGCATTCGTTTGCGGTAAAACGGGCATTACGAATTTTTCATCAAAAACGCGGTCGTCCTTTAAGTCTAAAACGTATTTGTTTTTACACGCTTCAAACAATCGATGACAGTCGGGGCGCTTGTTCGGATCAATATCCATATCGCCGTATACGGCTGTTTTAATGCCCAGAGCCGCCGTGTCGGAGGTATAGGAAAAGCTGTCCATCGTGCCGATGACGATATTGCTGACCGACAAAAGGGCGGGATAAATATTGCCGATTTTCTCGCTTTGTTCGGCGAATTCCTTTTTATATTTCCCCGAATACATACGAAAATCTGTCGCATCCTTGTCCGTTTGGGCGATTTTTTTCGCGTTATAGAACGCCATGCCGTTTTCGGCGCATTTTTCGTACAGAAAATCCGTTACGTCTGTCGGCGTGCGCGGACTGTTGCCAAAAACGACGTTAAAGCCATTCTTTTCAAATTCTTCCGCGCGTTTCCAAAGATTTTCGGCATCCTTCATCGTAAATTTGATTTCGGGGCCTTCAACCCGTCCGCCCAAAGAAAAGAAAGCCGTCGGTTTGCCGTTTTTGAAGCGGGAAAGCTCTTGAGCAAATTTAGGCGTGTTCGCTTCTTGGTTGATGCGCAATTTCGTCAAATTTCCCGCGACGCCCAGCGTCGGCACGACTTTACATTTCATCCCCGTTGAACCGTTTTCCACGGCACGCGCCTGTTCCTTCGTCATTAAATGATAGGGGACGTGCGCGATATCGGCGTTTTTATAATCATAGTACGCTGACGTCAAAACCAGCGTCGTTACTTTGCCCAAGCCGTTTTCTTTATAATATTCCTTGACGATGCCGGCCAGAGCATCCGTATTTTTCCCCGCGTTTTCCATATCTCCGTGATTGAAGGGCAGGACGAAAACGTCGGGCTTGGGATTATCTTTCAAATAAGCGTCAAGCGTTTGTCCGACGGCTTTTTTAAAAGAGGCGTCATCGGGAAAAGAAGACCTGTCCAATACGGTACCGTCAGCCCCTTGGAGCATTTTATTTCTGGTAACGGGAACCTTTCGGCCTGATTCCGCTTCCAAAATCAATCCGCGCGTCTGATTGTCCGATCCCAAACGACCGCTGGTAAAACCGCAATATTCCATAAAGCGCTCCTTTCACGTTCTGCTACTTTATTTTTAATCAATCATAAAGTTTTTAGACGGAAAAGTAAATAAAATTCGAAAAAATGGCTCGTTTGCGGGATAATAAAAAATCCTCCGTACTTTAATACGGAGGATTTTTTTTGAATGGATTTCAGCTTCGTTCCAAACTTTTTTGCATCCGAACAATTTTTGCCGTTTCCGCAGATTTTTCCGCTTCTTTCTTTTCAGCGGAGGGTGTGGCTTTCAAC
>CALXYE010000120.1 GCA_944392845.1 uncultured Alphaproteobacteria bacterium | reverse complement strand
CAACTCACTATGCAGGTTTCCAATGAACGTTTCCAAACCGGAACAAAGGACGTTACACGTCCTGGCTCAAGGCGGCCGAATTATTCGCCGCCGCGATTCGAACGGCCGTATCGAAGCCGTTGAATGTTACACCCGCGAAGGCTATCTTCTGAGCGATTGTACCGAAGAGATCTTTCGCAAATTAAAATCCAAACGTCTGATTTCGTCCGCGAACGGCGCGCCGTACCGCATCACCGTAAACGGACTGAAAGCCTTGCGCTCCCGCCCGGACAACAGAGGCTGAGACGTTTTACGACAAAGCGCAGCGCGTTTTCCGATTTCGGATGCGCGCCGCGCATGCCCTCTGTTTCAACAGCTTTAAGGCCGAAAAGACGCTTACGGCGAAAAACCGTATGCCTGCAAAAAATAAAAGTTTCACAACTTTAATAAGACGCTTCTTTCGTTTTTTTTCGCTATATGACCTTTAAGGTTCTTGACATTCCGAAGGATCGGACAGTATCTTGCGCTGATAATAAACGGGTAAGATAAATGAACGATAACAAAAACCTATTTATTGGCATTGACATCGGTTCGACGACCGTCAAAACCGTCGTTATGGACGAAGCGGAAAACATCCTGTTTTCCACCTACCAACGGCACATGTCCGAGGTCAGGCAAAAAATTATCGCCATCCTCAAAGAAGTTCGCGAAAAATTCCCCGAAAACGAATTTAAGGTCTCTCTGACGGGGTCGGGCGCTTTATCCGTTTGTACGCGCCTGAATCTGAACTTCGTTCAGGAAGTCATCGCCTCCAGCCTGAGCATCCGAAAACTGATCCCCAATGCCGACGTTATCATTGAACTCGGCGGCGAAGATGCCAAGCTGACCTTCCTGACCAGCGGCACGGATTTGCGCATGAACGAAACCTGCGCGGGCGGAACGGGCGCGTTTATTGACCAGATGGCTTCGTTTTTAAACGTCGAAGTCGACGAGTTGGACGCTCTGGCTCTGCAATATAAAAACATTTACCCGATCGCTTCGCGTTGCGGCGTCTTTGCAAAAACGGACATCGTCCCCTTAATCAACGAAGGCTGCGCCAAAAGCGACATCGCCATGTCTATTATGCAGGCCGTCGTCAATCAGTTCATCGGCGGTTTGGCCAGAGGGCGCGAAATCAAGGGAAACGTGGTGTTTCTGGGCGGACCTTTGGCTTTCATCAAATCCCTGCGCAAATGCTTTGCCGATACGCTGAAGCTGGACGACAAAAGCGCGATCTTCCCCGAAAACGCCGAGCTTTTCGTCGCATTCGGCGCGGCCGTGCACGCTTTGGGCAGTTCGGAAACGCCCCGCCCCCTCAAAGAAATTATCGGCGCGCTGGAAGGCTTGGGCGAAGAAAACGATATCCAAAAATTGCCGCCTTTGTTTCAAAATGAAGAAGAAAAGCGCGAATTTTACGAACGCCATAAAAAGACGGCGGTCAAAAGCTTCCCCTTGGAAGAATACGAAGGCGACGCCTGGCTCGGCATTGACAGCGGATCGACGACGATCAAAGCCGTCCTGATTGACGAAAAGGACAGGCTGCTCTATTCGTATTACGGTCCGAACAAGGGCGATCCGTTCTCTATCGCCGTCCGCATTCTGGAAGAAATTTATTCCCGCAAAAAGGACGGACTGAATATCCGTGCCGCCGCCGCGACGGGTTACGGCAGCGCCCTTCTCAAAGCGGGGCTGAAGCTGGACATTGACGAAGTAGAAACCGTCGCGCACTGCAAAGCCTCAACATTTTTTGCCCCGAAGGCCAGCTTTGTTTTGGACATCGGCGGCCAAGACATCAAATGCATGAAAATCAGAGACGGCATTATCGAAAGGATCGGCCTGAACGAAGCCTGTTCGGCGGGGTGCGGATCCTTTATCGAAAACTTTGCCAAATCCCTGAACATGGACATCGGCAAATTTGTTGAAGAGGCCCTGAACGCCAAGCATCCCGCCGATCTGGGGACGCGTTGCACCGTTTTTATGAATTCAAAGGTCAAACAGGCGCAAAAAGAAGGCGTGTCCGTCGGCGATATCGCGGCGGGATTGTCGTATTCGGTCATTAAGAACGCCTGTTATAAAGTCATTAAAATCAACGATGTTTCGGAGTTGGGCGACTGCATCGTCGCGCAGGGCGGATCCTTTTTAAACGACGCCTTGCTCAGGGCATTGGAAATCCAAGTCGGCAGGCCCGTCGTCCGCCCCGGCCTTTCGGGGCTGATGGGCGCGTTCGGGGCGGCTCTTTTGGCGAAACGGCGCGGTCCCGAAAACGGGGAAAAGACCGAGCTTTTGACTTTGGAAGAACTTAAATCCCTGACCGTTAAGACGACGAATACGCGCTGCAAACAATGTACGAACAACTGCATGCTGACCGTAACGAATTTCGGCGGCAAAAAGAACTATGTGTCGGGCAACCGATGCGAACGGGGCGCGGGTCATACGAAAAACACGAACGTCAATTTATACGAATACAAATATAAACGCCTGTTTGAGTTTTACGAACCGTTGCCGAAGGAAAAGGCAAAACGGGGCGTCGTCGGCATTCCCCGCGTCTTGAACATGTATGAAGACTATCCGTTGTGGTTTACGCTGCTGACGCGTTTGGGATTCAGGGTAGAGCTGTCCTCTCCTTCATCCAAAAAGCTGTTTTTCAGCGGATACGCCTCGATCCCGTCCCAAACGGTATGCTATCCTGCGAAAATGGCGCACGGACACATTATGGATCTGATCGCCAAAAACGTCGATTATATCTTTTATCCCTGCATTCCCCGCGAGCAAAAGGAATTTGCCTCGCAGGCCGACAGCTATAACTGTCCCGTCGTTACGGGGTATCCCGAACTGCTTTCAAAAAACATCACCGAATTGCAGGAAAGCGGCATTCCGTTCTTTGCGCCTTTCCTGCCTTTGGACAGGAAGATACTGGCCAAACGCCTGAAAACCGTGCCTTTGTTTGCCGACATTCCTTTAAAGGAATTGAATTCCGCCGTTAAACGGGGATTCGTCGCTCTTAAGAATTTCCAAAAAGACATCCGAAAGAAAGGCATGGAAGTCGTTGAAGAGCTGAACAAAGAAGGCAAGTTCGGCGTCGTTCTGGCGGGACATCCGTACCACATCGATCCGGCAATCAACCACGGCATCCCCGAATTGATCAATTCGTGCGGACTGGCCGTACTGACCGAAGATTCCGTCGCTCATCTGCGTCCCAATCCCGACGCCCTGCGCGTCAGAGACCAATGGACGTACCATTCCCGCCTGTACCGCGCGGGAACGTTCGCCGCCGATACGGACAATCTGGCGATCCTGCAACTGGTGTCGTTCGGATGCGGCATTGACGCCATTACCTCAGACCAGCTGGAAGAAATCGTCATTGCCAAGGGACGCCTTTATTCTCAAATCAAAATCGACGAAGGCGCGAACCTCGGCCCGGCAAAGATCCGCATCCGCTCTTTGCTGGCCGCGTTAAAGGATATGCGTCTGCACGAAAAAGCCGTCAAAAAACCGAACGAGAATCAGTCTCCCGTTTTTACGGAAGAAATGAAAAAAACGCATACCATCCTGATTCCCCAGCTTTCGCCGATCCATTTCCAATTCATGGAAACCGTTTTCGCCAGCGAAGGCTACAAGGTTGAACAACTGCCGAAAGTCAGCAAATCCGCCATTGAATTAGGGTTAAAGCACGTCAACAACGATGCCTGTTTCCCCGCGATCGTCGTTATCGGCCAACTGTTGCAGGCGATCCGCAAAGGCAATTACGATACGAACAAAATTGCTCTTTTGATTTCGCAAACCAGCGGCGGATGCCGAGCGTCGAATTACGCGGGTCTGTTGCGCCGCGCTTTGAACCAATGCGGACTCTCGCACGTTCCCGTCTTAACAATGAACGTCAGCGGCAGCCGCCAAAATCTCGGTTTCAGTCCCGGCCGAAAAGCCCTGATGCGCGCGATCATGGCGGGGTGCTACGGCGACGCGCTGATGCGCATGAGGAATCGCGTCTCTCCGTATGAAAAAGTTAAAGGCAGCACTCAGGCGCTTGCGGACAAATGGGCGGAAATAATTAAAAAGAACCTGGCTGACGGAAACGTTTTAAGATTTAACGTCAACATGTTCAAAATGATCAGGGAATTTGACGCCCTGCCCTTAAAGGACATCCCCAGAAAACCCCGCATCGGTCTGGTCGGTGAAATTTTGCTGAAATACCATCCCGACGCCAACAACCAAGCGGTCAAAGTCGTCGAACAGGAAGGCGGAGAAGCCGTCGTTCCCGATTTTATGGACTTTATGCTATACGGATTTTACGACCATATTTTCAATTATCACCACCTGTCGGGGTCTTGGAAAACGTCGGCGCTGAGCGCGGTCAGCATCGCTTTCATGGAGCTGTGCCGCTGGTCCATGCGGCTGGGTTTCCGCCGCAGCAAACGTTTCGACCCGCCCATCTTTTTCAGAACGCTGAGGAAGAAAACGAAAGGACTGATTTCTTTGGGGCATCAAACGGGCGAGGGCTGGCTGTTAACGGCGGAAATCATCGAGTTGCTGGATTCCGGCGTCAATAACGTGCTGTGCATGCAGCCGTTCGGCTGCCTTCCCAATCACATCACGGGCAAGGGATTTATCAAAGAAATCAAAAACCGCTTCCCCGAAGCCAACATCATTGCCGTCGATTACGATCCGGGCGCCAGCGAAACGAACCAGATCAACCGTA
>CALXYE010000119.1 GCA_944392845.1 uncultured Alphaproteobacteria bacterium | reverse complement strand
TCTGCCCGAACTGGCATCGAAAGGCGGCAGAAAGCGCCCCTTGGCCGTTTGTTCGCAAAAAGAGGCGGAAAACGAGCTTGAAGCGACGGAAAAACTCGGCGGACGGATGATCTTTTCAGGTGAAGGGGAATATCCCCGACTGCTGGCACGGATCCCCGACGCGCCGCCCGTCCTGTCCGTTTTGGGCGGCGTTTCGTTTCTGAACGCTCCGTGCGTCGCTCTGGTCGGTACGAGAAACGCGTCGATCAACGGAAAAAACATCGCGCGCAGAATGGCGGCGGACTTCGTCAAGGCGGGATATACCGTCGTTTCGGGAATGGCTTTGGGCATTGACGCCGCCGCGCACGAAGGCGCGCTTTATTCGGCGGACGAACGCGCTTCGACAATCGCCGTTTTGGGGACGGGCATTGACGTTGCCTATCCGCGCCAAAACGCCCGTTTGTACGAACAAATCAAAGAAAAAGGCCTGCTGGTTTCCGATTATCCGCTCGGCACGGCGCCTCAACCGTCGAATTTTCCGCGCAGGAACCGAATCATATCGGGGCTTTGCAAGGGGCTGACCGTTATTGAGGCCGCCTTGCGTTCGGGCTCTTTGATCACGGCGAACAAAGCGCTTGAACAAGGGCGGGAGGTTTTCGCCGTTCCCGCGACGCCGTGCGATCCCAGGGCGCAGGGCGTCAATCACCTGATAAAAAACGGCGCGCCTTTGGTTGAAACGGCGCGGGACGTTTTAGAGCTTTTGAACGCCGCGCCCGAATTGTCGCTTGAAGAACCCGCCGCCTTCTTCGCCGCGGAACGAATGAAAGCGCTCCAACCTCCTTCGGAGCCGGGGGATGCGACGAAAATCCTTGATAAATTGGAAGCAACTCCTATAGAAATAGATACGCTGACCAGAGAAACGGGGTTGCCTGCCGCAACGGTTTCCGTTTTATTGGTAGAATTGGAGCTGGCGGGAAAGGTCGAGCGCCTGCCCGGCAACAGAATTATTCGTATATCGGATTTCAACGCCTAAGAAGAAAGTTTGAAACCATGGACGTCGTCATCGTAGAATCTCCGGCAAAAGCAAAAACGATCAACAAATATCTGGGCAGCGGCTATTCGGTCATTGCCAGCTTCGGACATATCCGCGACCTGCCCGCCAAGGACGGTTCCGTACGCCCCGATGAAGATTTCGCCATGGATTGGGCGATTGACGCGCGCGACGAGAAACATATCCGCGACATTGCTTCTTTGGTTTCAAAGGCGGATACCGTTTATCTGGCCACCGACCCTGACAGAGAGGGAGAAGCCATCGCCTGGCACGTCGTACAGGAACTGCAAAAACGCGGCAAGCTGAAAGGAAAGGCTTTAAAGCGCGTCGTTTTTAACGAGATCACGAAAACCGCCGTTACGAATGCGATCAAAAACCCGCGCGACATTGACGCTCCTTTGGTGGACGCGTATCTGGCGCGCCGCGCTTTGGACTATCTTGTCGGTTTTACGATCTCGCCCGTTTTGTGGCGAAAGTTGCCGGGCAGCCGTTCGGCGGGACGCGTGCAGTCCGTCGCGCTTCGGCTGGTCTGCGAACGCGAAAACGAAATCGAAGCCTTCAAAGCGCAGGAATATTGGACGATCGACGCGGACTTTATGACGCCGCGCGCTGATTTGTTCACGACTCATTTGTCCGTTTTGGACGGTAAAAAAACGGCGAAGTTCACTTTGGCGAACAAAGAAGAAGCGAACCGCGCCGCGCAAAAGATACAGGCCGCAACATTCGGCGTCGGGGAAATCGAACGCAAAAAGGTCAAACGTTCCCCCGCCCCCGCCTTCACGACGTCAACCCTGCAACAGGAAGCCGCAAGAAAGCTCTTTTTTTCCGCGAAAAAAACGATGCAGCTGGCGCAACAGCTTTACGAAGGCGTTGACATCGGCGGCGAAACGGTCGGCCTGATCACCTATATGCGTACCGACGGGATCCAAATGGCGCAGGAAGCCATCGCCGACGCCCGCAGAGTCATTGAAACCGATTTCGGCGCCCCCTATCTTCCCGAAAAGCCGCGCTATTATAAAAATAACGTCAAGAATGCCCAGGAAGCTCACGAAGCCATCCGCCCGACGCAACTGACGCGCCGCCCGTCTGCGGTCGCGGCGTATTTAAACAAAGACCAGATGCGCCTGTACGAACTGATTTGGAAGCGCGCGCTGGCCAGCCAGATGCAAAACGCCGAAATCGACAAAGTTGCCGTCGACTGCCCGTCCCGCGACGGCAAAATCGTCATGCGCGCGACGGGACAAACGGTCGCTTTCGACGGTTTCCTGAAGGTCTATCGCGAAGATCCGGACGACGACGAAGAAGAAGGTAATACCCTTTTGCCGCCGATGGAAACGGGCGATGCCTTGGAACAAAAAGCCGTCCGCCCCGAACAGCATTTCACCCAGCCGCCGCCCCGCTATACGGAAGCCAGCCTTGTCAAAAAGCTGGAAGAGCTGGGCATCGGGCGCCCTTCGACTTATGCCTCCATCCTTTCCGTTTTGCAGGACCGTCAATACGTCCGTTTGGAAAAACGCCGTTTCGTTCCCGAAGACCGCGGACGCATCGTTACGGCGTTCATGGAAAATTTCTTTAACAAATACGTCCGTTACGACTTTACGGCGGATCTGGAAAATTCCCTGGATGACATTTCGGCGGGCAAACTGAATTGGAAGGAGTTGCTCCGCGCGTTCTGGGACAGTTTCAGCGCGACGGTCAAAGAGGTGGAGCCGTTGTCAATCACGGACGTCCTTCGCACGCTGGAGGACGCCTTATCCGAGCATTTGTTCCCGACGGAACAAGACAGGATTTGCCCCGAATGCGGAGCGACGAAAGGCGGACGCCTGAGCCTGAAAATCGGTAAATTCGGCGCATTCATCGGATGTTCGAACTATCCCGAATGCCGTTATACGCGCCCCTTCGGCGGCGAAGTTTCCGACGACGCGAAAAAGGAAGGCGACAACGACCCCAAGGAATTGGGAACAGACCCGAAAACAAATGAAACCGTCTTTTTGCGCAACGGCCCTTACGGTCCGTACGTCCAGCTGGGCAAAGACGCCCCGAAGGCGAAAAAAGGTGAAAAATCCGCCGCACCCGCAACAAAACGCGTTTCTCTGCCCCGTTCTTTGCCCGCCGACTCCCTAACGCTGGATCAGGCGCTCGGATTGTTGGCTCTGCCGCGCGTTTTAGGGACGAATCCCGACACGGGCGCGGAAATCAGCGTCGGTATCGGCCGTTTCGGCCCTTACGTTAAAACGGGCTCGACCTTTAAGTCTTTGACCGCTTCGGACGATGTTCTAAGCATCGGCCTGGCGCGCGCGCTGGAATTGCTGGCGAACGTCAAACCCAAGACGCCCGCGAAAGAAATCGGCGCTCATCCCGCTGACGGAAAGCCGGTCACGCTGAACGTCGGACGGTTCGGCCCTTACGTCAAACACGGCTCTTTAATGGCGTCTTTGCCGAAAACGATGCGCGACGAAAACCGCGACCCGACGCTGGAAGAGGCCGTCGCGCTTCTGGCCGCCAAAGCCGAAAAATCGGGCAAAGCCCCCGCGGCGAAAACGGCGAAGAAGGCGTCGGCAAAAAAGGCGCAAACAAAGAAAACGCCCGCTAAAAAAGCGGCCGCAAAGAAAAAGGCAAAGGCCGAATGACAAAGAAAAAAGCTCCTTTGCCGACAATGGAAGACATCGTTTCGTTTTTGAACGACAATCCGGGAAAGGTCGGCAAAAAAGAGATTGCCCGCGCTTTCAACGTCCGCGGCGACGACCGCGTAAAGCTCAAGGAAATGCTGTCGGAAATGAAGCGGTCGGGGCAAATCGAAAAATCGGGGCTTCGCGGTAAAAAAATGATTGCCGCCGACGGATTGCCCGAATTTTGCCCGTCCGAAATCACGGGAACGGATTCGGACGGCGAGCTTGTCGCCCGCCCGCTGAATTGGAACAAAGAAACGCCCTGCCCGCAGATATTGATCACCGATACGGGCAGGCTCCGCCCCGCGCCGAAGGAGGGCGACAGGGTCGTTTTAAAACTGGAATCCGCGGGAAAGCGCTTGTTTTACGGAACGGTCGTCCGCCGCCTGAGCGCCGAACCGAACAGAATCGTCGGCATCTTTGACACGACAAGCGGCAAAGGCGGACGCATCCTGTCCGCAGACCGACGGATACATTTGGAATATTACGTTGATGCCGCCCAAAGTAAAAACGCCAAAAACGGCGACCTTGTCCTTGCGGAAACGGCTTCGGGATTTTCAAAGTCCAAAAAAGCGAAAATCGTCGAGGTTTTAGGCAACGTCAAAGACCCGAAGTCCGCCAGCCTGATCGCCCTTCACATGCACGGCATTCCGACGCGCTTCACGGACGCTGCGCTGAAAGAAGCGGCAAAGGCAAAAACGCCCGCTTTGGAAAATCGAACCGACCTGCGCGACGTTCCTTTGGTAACGATTGACGGCGAAGACGCCCGCGACTTTGACGACGCCGTTTTCGCCGAACCCGACGACGACCCGAAAAACGAAGGCGGTTGGAAGCTGTTGGTCGCGATTGCGGACGTTGCCTGGTTTGTCCGTCCTTTCGACGCTTTGGACAAGTGCGCGCGCGAACGCGGCAATTCGGTTTATTTTCCCGATCGCGTCGTCCCGATGCTTCCCGAAGCCCTGTCGGGAAACCTGTGTTCCCTGAAACCGAACGAAGACCGCGCCTGTCTTGCCGTCCGCATTAAAATCAACAAACACGGCAAAATATTAAAGCATAAATTCATGCGGGCCATGATGCGTTCCGTAGCCAGGTTGAATTATCACGAAGTCCAAGCCGTTTTTGACGGCGCGATGCCCGAAATGAACGAAGGCTTAAGGAAATGCCTTCTGAACGTTTACGGCGCGTATAAGGCTTTGGAAAAGGCGCGAAAAAAACGCGGCGCTTTGGAAATTGACGTGCCCGAACGCGAGATTGAATTAAACGACAAGGGACAGGTCGCCAAAATCTCCGCGCGCGAACGCTTTGACAGTCACCGCGCCGTTGAAGAATTCATGATTGCGGCGAACGTCGCGGCGGCGGAAACGCTGGAAGCCAAAAACGTTCCCGCCATGTACCGCATCCACGAAGCTCCGAGCGCGGAAAAGGTCGTTTCCCTGCAAACGTTTTTAGGAACGCTCGGCATCAAAACGTCTAAGCGCGCAAAGCCCGAAACGGACGATTTCAATAAAATTCTGGATCAGGTGAAGGGAACGCCCCGCGCCTTTATGGTCAACGAACTGGTCCTTCGCGCGCAAAGCCAGGCGCGTTACAGCCCCGACAACGCCGGCCATTTCGGACTGGCTTTGGAAAAGTACGCGCATTTTACTTCGCCCATCCGCCGCTACGCCGACCTGATCGTCCATCGCGGACTGATCCGCGCGATGAAGCTGGGCGACGGCGGGCTGAGCGAAGAAGACGGCAGCCTCAACGACGATTTTGAAGATTTGGGAGAACACATTTCCGCGACGGAGCGGCGCGCCGCCGCCGCGGAACGCGACGCCGAAGAACGCTATTTGTCCGCTTATCTGGCCGACCGCATCGGCGAAAGGTTCCAAGCGACCGTCAACGGCGTTTCCCGCTTCGGACTGTTCGTCGTGTTGGATGACATCGGTGCGGAAGGCCTTGTCCCCGTCAGCACTTTGCCGGGAGATTATTACGTTTACGAAGAAGACCGTCACCGTTTGTTCGGATCGTCAACGGGAAAATCTTATGAACTCGGAGAACGCGTTGAGCTGATTTTGGCGGAAGCCCGCCCCGTCACGGGCGGACTGCTTTTCCATTTATTGGATGCGGGCGGCAAAAAAAACAAGCTTTTCAGAGGAACGCCTTCGCAAAAAAACGGAAAGTCCCGAAAGAAACGGAGAAAATGATGCGCCCGTTTCTCTTCCTGCTTTTGTCCGTGCTTTTCGTTCGCCCCGCTGCGGCGGAAAACGCGCCCGCATGGTGGGAGGCGGCCGTTTCTCAGGCAGACGTGCGCCTTCCTCTTGAAAAAATGCAAAAAACGCTGGCGGGCGGGTACGCTCTGATCTCCGAAAAGGCTTTAACTCCCGTTACGGCACACGATCTGGCTTTTGAAAGCGTCAAACGCCTGTCAACCATTGATCAGAAAATCGTTGCGTTAAAGGACGGTTCCCGCGTTTTGATCCTGGCGGACGGGAAAATATTAAAAAGCTTCAGCGCTCCCGAAGACGACGATTCCGAAAATTGGGCGCGTTTGGTTTTGGCGGCAACGGTCGAAACACGCCCCTTTTCCCCGAAAGCGCAAAAAAGCGATCCGCAAGACTTTTACAACGTATTTTTCAACGCTTCTTTGTCCCGATTGGATCCTTATTCGCATTACGAACCGCGTGAAACCGAACCTTTGGAAAAATTGAATAATCCCGCGGGGATCGGCATCCGGTACCGTCGCGTCGGAAAATTCTTAGAGATTACGGACATCCTGCCGGACAGTCCCGCCGCCGATTCCGTTTTAGAAATCGGAGACAGAATCGCTAAAATCAACGATACCTCCATCACGGATCTTTCCCGAATGCAAACGTTGAACGCTCTGCGCGGAGAGGCCGAAAGCGATCTGTACCTTACGATCCGCAAGGACGGCAAAATGCGCCAAGTCGACCTGATCCGCAAACCCGTCAAAACTTCGCCCGTATCATATTTTCTTGACGAAGAAAGCCGTATCCTGACGATAAAAATATCCGCCTTTACCGCCAAAACCGTTGCCGCTTTGCGAAAAACCCTGAAACTGCACGAAGACGCGAACCTGAAAGGCCTGATCATCGACCTGCGCGGCAATACGGGCGGATTGCTCAAAGAAGCCGTACTCGCCGCAGACATGTTTCTGCCCGAAGGGCTGCCGCTGATCACGACGAAGGGGCGCCATCCCGATTCCGTCCAACGGTATACGACGACGGAAAAATACGGACGCCCCGTTTATCCGATTGTCATTCTGATCGACGGTAAAACGGCATCCAGCGCGGAATTTTTCGCGGGCGCCCTGCAAGATTACCGCCATGCCGTTTTGGTCGGCACGACAACGTACGGCAAGGGCGTCATCCAAACGGTCGAAACGTTACCCGACGCGGGAGAAATTTATTTAACATGGACGCGTTACGCCTTGCCGTCGAATTACAGCCCCGACGTTTACGGACTGTACCCGAACATTTGTACGTCGGGAAAAAACACGGAGGACGCAAACTCTCTTCCGCGTACCGTAACATCCCTGAAACAACGCCGAACGGGTGATAAAAAAATGCAAAACCTGTTGCGCAAGAGTTGCCCGCCGCAAAGCAGGGCGAATGCTCCGTTAGATGACGAAATCGCGCGGCGTCTGCTTATCAATCCGAAACTTTACGAACGTTCACTGACTTATTTTTCCCTTGACAGCTATACAAAATAGGGTATGTTGGGGGCTGTCGTTTTTTATACTTAAGGGGACGTTACAATGGCAAAGCCCGCAACATTGCAGATCAAGCTGGAAAGCACCGCCGGCACGGGATACTTCTATACGACGAAGAAAAATCCCCGCACAAAGACGGAAAAGCTCGTCCTGAGGAAATATGATCCGAAGGCGCGCAAACACGTTGAATTCAAAGAAACGAAATTGCGTTAAGCTTTCTTTCGGTTATAAAAAGCTCCCGAAACGGGAGCTTTTTTTTACGCCTTTTTGCTAAAAAGCACGCAAAACTTTTTATTTCCGCCCGCATGAAAAACGTGAAGAACTTTCTTTCCGCGCTTTTCAAAAAAGTCAACGTGCCTTTCAGGCACCCTTCGGCACTTCCCCTTTTCAAAAATATGAAGTGTCTTTCAGACACTTGAAAAACGATTCGAAACGTGCGATGATGATTATCTAAGGTTGATTATATTCCCGTATTTTTCAGGAGACGCACCATGAACAAACGTTATTTAATTGCTTTAGCGGCGGCGTTTCTGCCGTTTTCGGCATCAGCGATAGAATTGATGCCCCCCCCCCAACGACTTTTAAGTGATTCTCAAGCTTTTCAAATTGCATTATCCATGAAATTGGGCTTTGCGATGGAAGACATGCAAAAGCCGACAAAAGGCGGAGCTTCTAAGGCTGCCGTTTGCGAGAATGATACGCAATGCGGCGATGATGAAAAATGCAAAAACGGTAATTGCGTCAGCGTTTGTATCCCGTCTCCCTGCCCTTCTGACGAATTTTGCTTAAACGAGGGCAATCATTCTTATTCCTGCGTCGAATGTACAAGCAACGAACAGTGCGGAGACAGGGAAATATGCAGAAACAATTCCTGCGTTGACGCTTGCACGGGAAATCCCTGTGCTTCAAGCGGCCAAGCATGCTCTTCGCAAAGCGGTCATACCTATTCATGCTACGGGTGCACCGACAACAACGCTTGTTCGGACGGAAAAGTCTGCAACGCTTCATTAAAAACGTGCGTCTGCCCTTCAGGCACCAAGGATGACGGAAGGGGAGGATGCGCTGATTTGTGCGCGGGGGTTTCCTGCGGCAGCGGACGTTTTTGCAGCGGCGGAAACTGTTATTGCTATGAAGGCACTTGGAACGGCTCCGAATGCTACGTCGAACCGAAACCTGCCGATCCGTGCGACGGTGTTTCCTGCGGCAACGGGCAGTATTGCAGCGGCGGAAACTGTTATTGTTATGAAGGCACTTGGAACGGCTATGAATGCTACGTCGAGCCCGAAGATCCGTGTGCGGACGTTTCATGTACGGGCGGAAGAGTTTGTTCAAACGGAGAATGCATCTGTACGGCAGGAACCTGGAACGGGTCAACATGTTATGTCGAACCCGAGGATCCGTGCGCGGATGTTTCCTGCGGATCGGGCTCTCATTGCGAAGGAGGAAGTTGCGTCGCAGATCCTTGTCCGTCGGGATATTCAACAAGCACGACTTCATGTTCAAACGGCTACAAACTTGAAACCAACGGAAAATCCGGAACAAAAACATGCGGCAAATGCGTTACGGCGGCCTGTCCGTCGGGATATTCAACAATCACGACCTCATGTCCAAACGGCCACAAACCTGAACCCAACCCAAACTCCGGAACAAAAACATCCGGCAGATGCGTTGCAGATCCCTGTCCGTCGGGATATTCAACAAGCAC
>CALXYE010000118.1 GCA_944392845.1 uncultured Alphaproteobacteria bacterium | reverse complement strand
GTCCTTTCTTCCGTTTTGGCTTTTTCGGCCTTGCTGCCTCTTTTCCCGCGCCTGATATTAGGCGTTTTTGACAATGCTTTGCCGATGCCTGCCGATTTGTCAAAACGGGAAAAGATTTTGATTGCATTTTTGGCGTTTGTTTCGGTTTGCGCCGCTTTTTATCCGGAAGGCGTCATGCGCGTCGCGAAGGAAGCGGCGCGCTCCGTGCCGTTAATATCGGGAGGAACGCTATGATCGTTGACGCATTGACTGTTTTTTTGCCCCTGCTGCCCGAAGCGTTTTTGACGCTGTGCGCTTTGTTCGCTTTGGGCGCGGGCGTTTTTTCCCGCGTTGATCTGAGGAAAACGAACGCCGATATGCTGGTTCGCATCGGTTTCGGCGGCGCGTTTGTCCTGTTGTGCCTGACGGGACGGGAAACGTTCTTTTCCGAAGACGGGCTGTTTGTTTCGGACGGATATTCCCGCTTCGTCAGGATTGCGATCTGTGCTTTGGGAGCTTTATCCCTGTCGTTCGGCCAAGGGTGGCTGAAATATAAAAAATACGCCCGCTTTGAATATCCCGTGTTGCTGGCTTTTTCCGTCGCGGGGGCGGGGACGGCTTTGTGCGCCGAAAATTTTTTGCCGTTGTTTCTGGGATTGGAAGCGGCGCAGTTGCCTTTGTGCTTTCTTGCTTCCTATAAACGGCAGGGCGAACGTTCGACCGAAGCGGGAGCCAAGTACGTTTTGATTTCGTTATTGAGTTCGGGGTTTATTTTATTCGGCATTTCGGCGTTGTACGCGTGCTTGGGGACTCTGGATTTTTCGATGACGGGCAAAGCGGCCGCACAGGCGGATACGGCGGCGCTGCTGCCTTCTTTGGCGTTTATTGCCGCGGGATTTATGATAAAGGCGGGAGCCGCGCCTTTCCATTCTTGGGCAGCGTCCGTGTACGAAGGGATGCCGTCGCCCGTAACGGCATATGCCGCCGTTGTTTGGCGTTTGGCCGTGTGGGCGGTATTCGCCAAGGTTGTTTTTTATCCGCTGGCCTTTGCCGAAGCGTTTTGGTCGCCCGTCTTTTTGGTTTCGGCGGTTTTCGGCGTGTATGCGGGAGCGTTCGGCGCTTTGACCCAAACGAACGTCAAGCGTTTGTCCGCTTATACGCTGACGGTGTCGAACGGCTTTATTCTTTTGGCGCTTCAGATCGGCGAGCCCGCGCCTTTTTTGTTCTTCGTTTTGATTGACGCCGTTTTGGCGGCGGGGCTGTTTGCCGTCGTGTTGTCTTTGCGCATCGGCGGCGACTTGTCCGAAGACATCGGGACTTTTGCGGGGCAGGGCAGAGCCAAACCCGTCCGCGCGGCTTTGTATGCCCTGATTTTTTTAGGAATGACGGGGTTTCCTCCGTTCGCGGGATTTTGGCGCCGTTTCTTTTTGTTCGAAAGTGCCGTCAAGAACGGAGATTTGGCGCCCTGCACCCTGATGATGGCGGGGTCGTTCGTTTTGGCTTACGCGTATCTGAAGATTATTCGGCGCATGTATTCGGCACAGCCTAAGGACGACCTGTCTTCCGTTCCGCTGTCTTTGAAGGCGGCCTTATGGGGCGCGGCGGGAGTGTCTTTGCTGTTGTCCGTTCCCGTTTCGCCGGTCTTTGAGGCGGCGGAACGCGCCCTTCTTTTTACGGGGGGATAGATAATGAAGTCGGAAAACGTTATTTTGCCCGAAGGTTGGACGCTTGAATGTTTGGAAGAAACCGACAGTACGAACGAAGCTGTTAAGAGAAGGGCGGCGGAAACGGGGCTTGACCGCCTGATCGTTCAGGCGGACGGGCAAACCGCGGGACGGGGAAGGCGCGGGCGCGCATGGAAAAGCCTGCCGGGCAACCTGTTTTTTTCGCTGGCGTTAAAAGTTCGGGATGCCGCCCGTTTGGGAGAGTACAGTTTTTTGACGGCTTTGGCGTTGGCGCGCGCGGTAGAGGACATTGCTCCGAATTTGGCGCCGAAGTGCAAATGGCCGAACGACGTTTTGCTGAACGGGAAAAAAATGTCGGGCATTCTGTTGGAAACCGACGGCAAACACGGTATCGAGCGCCTGATCGTCGGCGTCGGCGTGAACATTGTCCCCGTTGGGGCGGAAGGCATGCTTTATCCCGTCGCGTCGTTGGCGGACGAGGGCTGTTTAACGGGAATGGAAGAGGTGTTAAGCGCCTTTATGAACCGTTTTGACCTTTTGGCAAAACTCAGGGAAAAAGAAGGTTTCGCGCCCGTTTTGGACGGTTGGAAAAAGCGCGCGTACGGTTTGGGCGGAGAGATCGCCGTCAATCTGCCCGACCGCCGTCTGACGGGAACGTTTTCGGGGCTTGATAAAGACGGGTGCTTATTGTTAAATAATGCCGACGGAGAATACAGGATTACGGCCGGAGACGTTTTCTTCGACCCGCAGGGAAAGTAAGAAAAATGCAGAATGAACAGTCCGAATACACAGATGTCCCCGAAAAGGGGCTGTTTTTTGTGCCGTTGGGCGGCGTCGGAGAGATCGGCATCAATTTCGGCCTGTATGCGTGCGACGGAAAATGGATAGCCGTTGATTGCGGCGTCGGTTTTGCGGGCGACCGCTTGCCCGGCGTTGATATGGTTTTGCCCGATCCGTCTTTTGCGGAAAAAATATCAAAAAATCTGAAAGCCCTGATTATCACGCATGCTCATGAAGATCACATCGGCGCGGTCGGTCATTTTTGGCCGCTGTTGCGCTGTCCCGTTTATGTTACGCCGTTCGCGGCAGAGATGCTTGAAACGCGTTTGGACGAAGCGGGAATATTGGGGCGCGTCCCCGTCGAAGTCGTCGAAGCGGGCGACGTTTTGGATCTGAAGCCTTTTGAGGTAGAGCTGTTGCCCGTCAACCATTCGATTCCCGAAGCCGTCGGCCTGTTGATCCGCACGAAGCGCGGCAACGTTTTTCATACGGGGGACTGGCGTTTCGATGATACGCCCGTTGTCGGAAAGCCTGCGGATTACGCGCGTTTCAAAGAATTGGGAAAAGAAAAAATTTTGGCGATGGTCGCCGATTCAACCAACGTGTTCGTCGAAAACGACGTGCCTTCGGAAAGCGACGTCAGAGACGCTTTGACAAGCCTGTTCGCGAAGTATGAGGGAAAACGCCTGGTCGTTACATGCTTCGCTTCAAACGTCGGACGCATCGAAAGTATCGCCGACGCCGCCGAAAGGAACGGACGTACGGTCTGTTTATTGGGGCGTTCCTTGTGGCGGGTCGAAGGGGCGGGGCGCGCTTCGGGATATTTTCGCGGCGTGAACGTTTTTTTGACCGACGAAGAAGCGCGAGAACTGCCGCCCTCAAAGGTTTTATATCTGTGTACGGGATGTCAGGGGGAACCGAAGGCGGCGTTGTCGAACCTGTCCTACGGGGTTTATCGGGCGCTTCAGCTCAATAAGGGGGACGTTGTTATTTTTTCGTCGCGGGTCATTCCCGGCAACGAACAGGCGATTGCCAACATTAAGAACCGTTTTATTTCCAAGGGAATTGAAGTCGTTACCGACAAAGACGCCCTGACGCACGTTTCGGGTCACGCGGGACGCGGCGACATGAAGAAAATGTACGGTTTCGTTAA
>CALXYE010000117.1 GCA_944392845.1 uncultured Alphaproteobacteria bacterium | reverse complement strand
AGGTTTCGTCAAACGGTGCGCCAGCTGCCATTTCCAATCCCGCCAATCCTTTAAGGAAACGCGCGGGAAAAATTTTTTGCAAAAACGTTCGGAAGCGGAAAGCATCATAAAACCTCTTTCATCTGACTTTCGGTTTTAGTACAATCATTTTCAGGAAATAAAGAAAATTTTTGGGGTCATCATGAAAAAAAATATATATTTCGGAGCGGTCTTGTTGGCATCCGTCGTTCCCGCCGTTTCCGCGAACGCCGCCGACGTGCGGAACATTGATGCGAAACCTTATACCCTGATCGTCAAAAACGGCACCGAAACGTTTAAGACCGTCATTGATCCGCAAGGTTTCATCAGGAATTTGTGTTCCGATTGCACGGTTGAAGTCGAAGGCTACAGCATTTCCGACATCGGAAACGTTCCGACCCTTCAACTGACGAACGGCGTGTTGGTCGAAGCGGACTAACGCTTTCCGCGGCCTCTGAACTTTTGTTTAAGAACCGTTCGAAAAGCCGCGCCGATGTTCTTTTTCCCCTTTCCCTTCAAAGCCCGCTTTACGGCGTTGCTCATCACGGCGTTTTTAATTTTTTGAAATGCGACCTTTCCGTTTTTTCCGCCAGCCTGTTTCCTGTCGTCAGGCGTAATTTCTTCCCAAATCCTTTGAAGTTTTTGCGCGGAATCAAAATGCTCCGCTTTAAAAAATGCGGAAAACTGCCTGCGTTCCGAAATGATATCCAACAACGTGTCGCCGCGTTCGTTCGGACGGAAGAACATTTCTGCAGGCAAAACGCGCCCTTTATCGGCCAAAGCCGTCATCACGTCGGGCAAACGGCCGCATTGCGCCGCTTTCATCAACATATCAAAATCCGTCGCCGCTTCAACGGGAATTGATTTTAAAAAAGGCTCAAAGGCGTCAAAATCCCGTTTTCGCTCCGCTTCGCGTTCGGCAATCCGCATTTTTTCCTTTTCTCCGTTTGCCTCCGCCGCCTTAGTGAGCATATTCGCCAGCATAGAAGACAATACGGGTTCGTGATCCCCGTTTGCAGACCGCAACAGCCCCAGTTTCAATTTCGATACGCGGCAGGACGGCGCCTGCAACGCCATCAAAAGATACTTGGCGCCTTCGTCGGAAAAAGAGGCGTTAAACAAATTCAGCTCGGTAATTTTCGATCGGGGAAGAGTTTCCGCCAAACGTTTCACGCCTTCATCCCCGACGGCATTTCCGTACAAAGCCAAACTTTCCAAATTTGTTTCAGGCAAAACGCGCGCCAGCGCGCAAACGCCTTTCGCCGTTATCCCGTTCGCCCCCAGATTCAGTTTTCTGACAAAGGAACGCGGCAACGCTTCAGCCAAAACGGCAACGCCTTCATCCGCCAAACGGGCCGCGGCCAGATCCAACGTTTTGATTTTCGATCCGACGATTCCTTCCGCCAGTCTTGCGGCTCCTTTTTCGCCCAAACCATTATGACCGACGCTCAACGAACGAAGGCGGGTTTCCGGCAGAACCGCGAACAGCTTTTCCGCCCCGTCCCCGTCCAGCGCGTTTCCTTTCAGGCTAAGGCGGCGTATTTTCGTCGCGGGAAGCACGCCCGCCAACAAGTCCGCGTCCTTTTTCCCCAATCCGTTGACGGCGATATCCAACGTCATCAGATCCTTCATTTTCGGCAAAAACGACGCGAATCCTTTCAAGCCTTCCGAATTAAAAAAACCGCAGCTAAGCTCCAAAGAAACAATCGGCCGTTTTTCCAAAATCCGCCCCAAAAAAGCGCCGTCTTCCGCGTTCAGGCATTTATACGGCGCAGTACGCAAAGAAAATTCCTCCGCCTCCGAAGGCAAAGAATCCGCAAGAGAACGAACGTATTTTTGAAAATCGGACGGCATGTTGCAAAACTCCTTTATTTCCGATTATACGCCCTCGCCGAAAAACGGCAAATAAAAAGCCCTCCGAAAAGGAGGGCTTCGAAAGAAAAGAAAATCACGCCGAAAAATCAGCGGGTAACGGCAATTTTGAAACGTGGCGAACGGAGGCCGTGTATTCGCGGACAATGCCTCTTTGCGGGTTTTCGCCGGTTGCGTCGCTAAACTCCGCGACCAGCACCGTTGAAACCTGATTCAGGGCATCCCTGACGTCAACGTGAATGTAATCCAAAACGATCATTTGATCCGCCGTCCTGTAAAACAGCGCATGATCTTCGCCGCTGTAAAGAATTTGAGGACGTTCGGGGCTCCCCTCGCGCGCTTTAAGGCAAAACAACAATTCCCCGTCCGAATTTTCAAGGATGTCGTAATAGGATTCCGTTTCAACAGCAGTCTGGTTCATATTTCTCTCCGTCGTCCCGAAAACCGGAACGTTTTTTTTCGAGCCGCGCCCGATTAAAAATTTGTTTTAGTGTAGACGCACATCTCTTGGTCTGGCAAGCAAAATTTATTTATTCAACATGACTTCCGTTGTTTTTGTCCTTGTATTGTAACGGCAACGGTAAGAAATCGGCGTCTTGTTCCCCGAAGCGTCAATCAGCTGCGCCTTGTCGCCGGTAAGCGTAATCATATCGTTTAAGACGTCCACCTGATAATTGGTAAATTTATAGTCTTGCGGTGAAACGGTCCATTCGAATCGGGACGTAATTTCTTTCGCGACGGCGTTTTCGCAGGTCGCCATTGCTTCTGCCTCGTGCTGGGCGTAAAAATCGTTCTTTTTCATATTCAAGCGCTTGCATTCTTCTTCCGTCGTGCAGGCCTGAGGCGCCGCCGCCCCCGAAGAAAATCCCTCGCGCATGGCTTCCGCCTGTTTACGGCGTTGCTGCTCCGAATACTGACGGATATATTCCATATTGCCGTCAATCGTCATGCGGATAAAGGCCGATTGCGTCATCGTTAAAGCGGAAACGATCGCCAAAGCCGCCAAAACGACTTGAGAAACGGCCCAATTCTTTTCCTGAAACTTCGGTTTCAGGGCGATACATCCCCCGACGGCGCCGCCCAAAATCAGAAACAGCAGGAATTGCGATGCTCCCGAACCTTCGGAGGTAATATCGGAAAACATTGACATCACGACGGCCGCCAGCAAAAAGCCGATGAAATAAAATATTCCGGGTTCCTTTGTCGCGCGCAACGCGGCATCCTTGCCGATGACCGCGGCGGCCAAAGCGAAAACGCCGAAAAACATCATCATCAAAATCAGCTTGAACATACCGCCGAAAGCGGAAAACAACAGCAGGAAGATCATTACTCCCGCCAAACAGGCGCCGTAAAGGCTGAGCGTACGCAGCGCGCCTTCCTTGTTTCGGGACAACAGCGTTTTAAAATCGCCTTTGAGAACCGAATCAACGTCTTCGTCATTCAACAACAAAGCGTCTTTCAGTTTTTCCTGCCAGTTTTGCATCGTTCTTGATTTCCTTAAAAAATAAAAAGTACCGCTTTACAGAAAAGCACAAAACGGACGGAATTGCAACCGTTCACCCGCCTTTCAACAAGCGGTGCTTTTCGCGTTCCCAATCGCGTTTTTTAATATCCTCGCGACGGTCAACCGTGTTTTTACCCGTCCCCAATCCCAGCTTGACCTTAGCGATTCCGCGGGAATTGAAATAAAGCGACAACGGCACCAGAGTGTATCCCTTGCGGGCAACGGCGCCGATCAGACGGCGCACCTCTTTTTTATGAAGCAACAGCTTGCGCGGACGCGTCGCAATATGTTTCATGTACCCGATCGATCCGTATTCCAAAATCGACGCGTTTAATAAAAACAACTCGCCCTCATGAGCCGCCGCATATGCTTCGTTAATGCTGGCGTGCCCCAAGCGGAGCGATTTGACCTCCGGCCCCGTCAGAATAATGCCGGCTTCCACGGTTTCCTCTATCGCATAGTTAAAATTAGCCTTGCGGTTCTGAGCAACCGTACCTTCCGAGATCATCGTTTTTCGTTTGTTTTGCGCCATGGGTTTACCCTTCCGCAATTCCCGCGGCCTTCATCGCGTCACGAACCCGTTGTTTCGACGCGTCCGAAATTTCCCACAGCGGCAAACGCAAAGATCCGTCCCCGAATCCGAGCAACGAAGCGGCATATTTCACGGGACACGGGTTCGTTTCGACGAACATCGCTTCGTGCAACGGCAAAAGCAAATCCCTCAACCGCGCGACTTCGGCGAAATCGCCATTCGCCCAAGCGTCATGCAACCGACGGCACAAACGCGGCGCGACGTTCGCCGTAACGGAAATGCATCCGTCACCGCCGTGCGCCAAAAAAGCGACGACGGTCGCATCCTCGCCCGACAGGATTGCGAAATCCTTACCCGCCGCTTTCCTAAGCTTGATCGGACGCAAAATGTCGGAGGTCGCATCCTTGATCCCGACGACGCGCGGCAGTTCCGCCAAACGGCCGACGGTTTCAACGGCGATATTGACGCCCGTACGCCCCGGAACGTTATAGATCACCAGCGGAATGTCCGTTTCGTCATGGATGTATTTAAAGTGGCGGTACAATCCTTCCTGAGAGGGTTTGTTATAATAAGGGGTAACGACCAAGGCCGCATCCGCGCCTAATTCCTGCGCCTTTAACGTCATACGGAGCGTTTTTTGCGTATCGTTCGTCCCCGTCCCCGCGATAACGGGAACGCGTTTCGCCGCCGTTTTGACGCATAATTCGATCGCGCGGGCATGTTCTTCGGGCGTCATAACGGCGCTTTCCCCCGTCGTTCCGCAAACGACAAGCCCCTGCGTTCCTTCCCCGATCTGAAATTCTATAAAGCGGGCAAACGCTTCCCCGTCGATATTTCCCCGCCGAAACGGCGTGATCAAAGCAGTCAAAGAACCTTTCAGCATTATGTTTTCCCTTCTCAAGAAGAACAAATATCTGTTAAATTAACCTTATCTTAAAAAAATGCCACAAGAATCATCAGCAGGCAGCATGAAAATCGGAGAAACGCATTTGCTCAAACGGTCGATTCTTTCCGTCGTCGTTTTTGTTTGCGCCCTGTCGTTCGGGGCGCAAAAGCTGTCCGCTTATGCGAAACCGCGCCTTTCCGAAGCCGAAACGCCGCTTTATAAACAAGCCGTCCAAAACGCATTGGACGAAAACTATGCGAAGGCGCATTCCCTTGCCGTTCAAACAAAAGATCCCCGCCTGATCAAAATCATTGAATGGATTCGGCTGACGGATACGAAGAACCTTGCGTCTTATGAAGACTTGACAGCCTTTATGAAAAAAAACAAGGATTGGCCGCGCATTTATCTGGTGCGCCGCAATGCCGAAAAGGCCGCCGTCGCTTCCGGCGACAAAAAGCTGCTGGCAAACTGGTTCAAAAAATACCCGCCCGTTTCTCCCGCCGCCGTTACGGCCTACGCCGACATGATGCTCGCCAAAAAGGAATGGGAAGTCGCCTTGCCGATGCTCCGCCGCCTGTGGCTCAGCGGAGAAGCGGAGGAAGAGGACGCAAAAAAACTGGAGGAAAGGCTTTCCCTTCTCCTTGACGAAGACGATTTCGCCGAAAAAACAAAACGCCTGTTAGACGCTAAAAACGTCAATGAAGCCAAAAAACTGCTGCCGAAATTATCAAAGGAAGCCCGAAAAATTGCCGAAGCCCGCATCGCTTTGATCCGAAACGAACGCGGCGCCGCTTCAAAATTGAAAAAAGCGCCCGATGCCGTTCGCGAGGATCCGGGATTTATCTTTGACCAAATACGCTGGTACCGCAGAAACAAGCAATATGATAAAGCCGTCAAACTTTTGAAACACCAGTCCGCCGGCAAAGGCGACGCGGCAAAATGGTGGACGGAGCGCTCCGTCATCATCCGTCAGTTCCTGCACGACGGACGTATTTCGGATGCTTACAAACTGGCGGAGGATCACCGCCTGAGCGCGGGCGAACAATACGCCGACGCCGAATGGCTGGCGGGATGGATCGCCCTGCGTTTCAAAAAGGATTTGGACGGCGCCGTTTCCCACTTTTCAAAAATGCTGGCGTCCGTCAAGTCCCCCGTCAGCATCGCCAGAGGAGAATATTGGCTCGGACGCACGCACGAAGAGCTGGGCGTTCCCGAAGATGCGGAGGATTGGTACGAACGCGCCGCAAAAAAAATCACGACGATATACGGTCAGCTTGCCGCAGAAAAGACGCGGAAAGGTAAACTCCCCGCCCTGCCCGACAACGTCAAGCCGTCCGAAAGAAATTTGGCGAAGATTCGAAACAACGAACTGTATTCGATTATGCAAACCCTGCAAAAAGCCGAAGCATACGAGCTGGCCGAAGTATTTGCCCTGCGCCTGTACGCTCTTTATCAAAAACCCGAAGAACTTATCGCGCTGGCTTATCTGATGACGGAAGAAGCCGAACGTCCCGACATGGCCGTTACGATCGCCAGACGCGCGCGCCAAAACGGCGTTTACTTGGGCGCGTTGGGTTATCCCGTCATGGATATTCCCGAAGACAGCCCGACGGAACGGGCGGTTTTGTTGTCCATCATCCGTCAGGAAAGCAGTTTTTCTTCGCACGTCGTCAGTCCCGCGGGCGCACGCGGACTGATGCAGATCATGCCCGCGACGGCGAAACAGGTCGCCCGCAAAAAGAAAAAGAAATTCGACCCCGAAATGCTGACGGAGGATCCCGAATTTAACATTGAAGTCGGCAGCGCGTATTTTTCGGAAATGGTTAAACGTTTCGGCGGGTCATATATTCTGGCCATCGCCGCCTATAACGCGGGGCCGACAAACGTCAGGCGCTGGATCAAAGCGATCGGCAGCCCCGAAGACGAAGACATCGACCCGATCGACTGGATTGAAATGATCCCGTTCAATGAAACCAGAAACTACGTTCAGCGCGTTTTGGAAAATCTGCACATCTACCGCCGCCACCTCAATTATCCCGAAGCGAAGCTCAGCTCGTGGAAAAAAGATTAAAGTACGTCTTTAATCTTTGGCTTTTTCATGTAATGTATTGATAACTTCCATGTTTTCGCGGCTTTTTGGCTCATCGGAGCTTCGGGATTAACGAAACGCCACCCCGCTCTTAACATTTTCCTTGCCCGCCATTCGTTGCCCTTAAATCCTAAAATAACGGCCAAAATCAGCGTCACCGTACCGATGACGTCCGAAAAATCGTTCAACGGATCAAACGACAAGAGATCGGCATAAGACGTAATTTGGACGGCTTGCTTCATTTTTTGAAAAGACATGTAGTATTCCAAAGAACACAGGGCAAACATCGTCCACGCCCATTTCCACATCCCTTTTAAAAACAGGGGTAAACCGAACAGTCCCGAAAACAGAAGAAATTGAAAATTAAAACCGATCCTTAAAACGTCGCGATCCCCCGTTTCCGGAAGAACGATTTCGGCGCCGGGCCCTTTTGAGATTCCGAAAAAAATCAGCTTTAAAAAATTCTTTATCATTCTTTTACTCCCCTTGCCGCTCTATCGGCCCGCCGTCGGAACGTTTCAAAACAGCCGCCGCATGCCGCAGTTTTTGAAATATCCCCCGCGGCTTGTAGTCTTGGGGCATACGGCCTTCCCGATCACGGGCATGACGATCCGCCCCCGCTTCAAGCAATTTGGAAATCAGCTTTTTGTTCCCCGACCGATACGCCGCCATTAAAGGCGTCACGCCCTCCTTATTCGGATGATTTACGTCAAAGCCGCGGCTTTTAATCAACGTTTCCGCAACGTCCGCATTGCCGCAAACCGCCGCCGCATGCAACAGCGTCGAACCGTCGTCCAAAACGCATCCCAAATCGGCGCCTTTGGAAATCAAAAAGTCAAAAACGTCCGTTCGCCGGAATATCAGACAAAAGAACAACAACGGCGTTAAAGGCGGTTCTCCGTTAATATGCGCGCCGTTTTCCGCCAAAGCCTCAATCACGCCGAGGGACTGATTCCCGGAAACGGCCAGATAAAGCGACGGCGGCTCTTTGTTTTCAAGGTTGTACGCATTCACGTTCGCCCCCTCTTTGAGCAGGCGAAGGACATATTTTGCGGGAACGCCGCTTTTAGAAAGCAGCCGCCGCAGCGCGGCGTCTTTATTTCCGTCGCGCAGACACAAAAGCATCCCCGCCCTGTTGGCGCCCCAAACGCAAAAACAGGCTAAGAGCACACAAACAAAAAAAACGAACAAAA
>CALXYE010000116.1 GCA_944392845.1 uncultured Alphaproteobacteria bacterium | reverse complement strand
ATGAAAAATATTGGACGAGAATCAAAACGGGATCCTGAGTCGCAACTTTTATTTTTCAAAAAGCCCTCCGTTCGGAGGGCTTTTTAAATTTTAGTTAGAATAAATTAAAACATTGCCGTATTCCATTGATTACGCGTGATTTTCCAAGTGCTTTATGATACTTTAAAAGCGTGAGTATGCCCCCTTGTCATCAGGAGAGTTGTGCCATGAGAAAAATACTTACGTTTTTGGCATGTTTTTGGCTTTTGCCGGACGCATGTCTTGCCGCCGAAGCGGCTTACGCTCCTTTAAACGATTCGGCTTCCTTTCAAATCGCGGCATCCATGAAGCTCGGCGCCGCCATGGGCGAAATGTCAAAGCCGAATAAAAACGGCGCACAAAAAGAAGCTTTTTGCGCGACGGACGCGGATTGCGAAGACAATGAAAAATGTAAGGCCAGCAGCTGCGTCAACGTTTGTTCCCCCTCTCCCTGTTCTTCGGGCTACTGCCTGAGCGAAGGGAATCATTCTTATTCCTGCGTCGCCTGTTTGGAAGACGGACACTGTTCGGGCAATCAGAAATGCAGCGACAACGTTTGCGTTGACGCATGTTCGGGCAACAACTGTTCTTCGCAAAGCAAACTGTGTACGACGAACGGCAATCACGGCTATACGTGTTACGGCTGTACCGGAGACGCCGCCTGCGCGAACGATCAAAAATGCGATACGACCGTAAAGATCTGTAAAAGCCTGTGTCCCGATTCCTGTCCGGGTCAGTTCTGCGAAGTCGCGGGAACGCATAAGGCGAAATGTTCGGGTTGTACTTCCGACATCGGATGCGGCAAAGGCGAAAAGTGCGATACGGCGACAAACCAATGCGTTTTGGCATGCACGCACACGCCCGAAAGCTGTGCGGCGGAAATCGGCGGCACCGCGGCGGATTGGTACATCAAGGAAACGGATGAAGGCTGCGAATGCGCGACGGACAAAAAGTACGTCATTTTGGCGGATCAGCATCCGAATATCCGATATTCCCCCGAAAAGTATAAACGCATTAAAGCCGTCAAAGATTTCGGCAACATCAAGTTCGGCACTCTGGGCGGCTATATCGAAAAAGAATCCAATCTGTCTCAAACGGGCAACGCTTGGGTCGGATGCGATTCATCGGGATGCGCTCTTGTCGGTGATGATGCGCAAGTTTACGGGAACGCTTTGGTTTCCGGAGGCGGTTCTACGGATTACGGCGGAAAAGAAGACGGATACGGCGGTTCGACCAGACTTCGCGGAACGGCAAAGGTTTACGAAAACGCCAAAGTATTAAACGGTTCCGACGTATCTTACTGTAAAGTCCACGGAAATGCCGTTATTCACGGAGCTACCGTTTATTCGGGAGCTCCGAGCAAACCTTCTTATCCGGGATATTATGCAGCGAACGTCAACGGCTACAATAGCGCTGACAAATGCGACGTATACGGTAGCGCTCAAGTTTATGCCGGCGGCTATGTATACGGAAAAGTCTACGGAAATGCCATTATCGCCGGAGGAGATGGAGATAAGGTTTGCCATGCATCCGTGGGAGCGAACGCACAAGTCTATGAAAATGCAAAAATTTTCAGATGCGGCGAAGTTTCAGGAAACGCGAAAGTCCACGGAAGTGCCATCGTTGAAAATACTCTGTTCGGCGTTGACGGAAATGCCGAGGTCTACGGAAATGCCCGCGTCGGCGGAAAAGGAAACGTAACGGGAAATGCGAAAATGTACGGAAACGCCGTTTTTGCTCCGACGGAATCCAACGGCGTTACATACTTACGAGGTACTGCCGTCATGGCGGGAACGGCAAAAGTCAACAACCCGTCATGGTCGGGAAATCATATCATTTGTTACGGAACTCATACCAGCGGCGTCGTTGCCTGGCAAGCCAGTTACGGCAACGAACATAAAGTCTGTCCGAAATAGCCCGCCGGTTTAATCTGCAAAAAAACAGCCCTTTTTCAAGGGCTGTTTTTTTTTATGCAAGACCTGCCGCGCGGCATACCTTTCTTCTTATGCAAAGAGGCCGACCTTTTTCGTTTCAAATATTTACATTGTCTTTACCTGTTGTTAGGATAATACTTTAATAAGTCGGCGAAGCGGATCTTCTTTCTCCGCCGCCCGAAAATACTGCCACCGGTTCTGAAAAAGAGGAAATAAGATGCATTTATCAAAAGGCCTTTCAATGTTTTACGGCAGCCGCGTCTTGGAAAACAAGATCGACGAATTTTTAGACCGCATTTCAGAAGCCGGTTTGATCTACAGGAAAGCCATCCACGTTTTTTTGGAACACGGCGTAACCGAGGATTTCGTTACCCATGCGGAACAGATCGGACATATCGAAAGCCGCGCCGACGAACTGCGCCGCGAGATCGAAACGGGGCTTTACGAACAAAACCTGATCCCCGACCTGCGCGCGGACGTATTGAATTTGGTTGAAGATTTGGACCGCATTCTGAACGCCTATGACGCCAGCGGATACCGCTTCACGATTGAACAGCCCGTGTTTCCTTCAACGCAGCATCCCGACGTTTTGGCTTTGGTTGATTCCGTAACGAACAGCGTCGAGCAGATCACCATCGCCGCCCGCGCCTTTTTCCGCGATTTCAATTCCTGCCGCGATTACATTCATAAAGTCCGCTTTTATGAAAGCGAAGCCGACCGCATCACGACGAAAATGAAACGCGCCGTCTTTACGTCGGATTTGCCGCTGGCCAACAAGATGCACGTAACCAGCTTTATCGACATGATCGACAATCTGGCCGACATGGCCGAAGACATCACCGACAGGCTGGCGATCTTCGTCATCAAACGCGACAGCTGACCGCCTTTCCGCGTTTTCAACGAAAGGACGTAGGATGAGCATCACCAGCCTGTTATTTTTAAGCAGCGGCCTGTTTTTGGGCTGGTCTTTGGGTGCCCAAGACGCTTCAAACGTTTTCGGAACGGCCGTTGCCTCGCGCATGGTTCGTTTCAAGACGGCCGCTTTTCTATGCAGCATTTTCCTGACTCTCGGCGCCGTTTTGGACGGTGTCGGCGCCGCCCATACGTTAGGAACGCTGGGATCCGTCAATGCCATCGCCGGCGCCTTTGTCACCTCTTTTGCCGCTGCTTTTACGGTGCTGATGATGACGAAACTTGCGTTGCCCGTATCGGTCAGCCAAGCCGTCGTCGGTTCCATTATCGGATGGAACCTGTTCACGGATTCCGTAACCGACGTTAATTCCGTCGTCAAAATCGCAAGCACATGGGTTGCTTGTCCCGTTTTAGGAGCGCTGATCGGCGCCCTTGTCTTTGCCGTTTTTCGCAAAATATCAAAAAAGGTCAAATTCAGTCTTCTTCACCGGGACGCATTGTTGCGTTTTGCCATGATCGTTACGGGCGCGTTCGGGTCGTATGCCTTGGGCGCCAACAACATGGCGAATGTTGTCGGCGTTTTCATTCCCGTCGTGCCGTTTAAGGATTTTTCGTTCTTCGGAACCTCAATAACCCCTGTTCACCAGCTGTTTTTTATCGGTTCCGTCGCCGTCGCCGTTGGCGTATACACATATTCGTACAACGTAATGATGACCGTCGGAAAGGGAATCCTGCCGCTGACGCCGTTTGCGTCATGGGTCGTCGTTTTGTCTCAATCCCTTGTTTTGTTTATTTTTGCTTCCGAAGGCCTTGAACATTTTCTGGCATCTCACGGTTTGCCGACGATTCCTTTAGTTCCCGTGTCCAGCACGCAAGCCGTCATCGGATCAGTCATCGGAATCGGCTTGTACAGGGGATTGGCAAAAAATATAGAATGGAACGTTCTGTTGCGCATTATGTGCGGATGGATCATTACGCCCGTCATCACGGCTTTGGTTTGTTTTATTTCGCTGTACGTCATGAAAAACGTATTTGACCAAACCGTTTTCGTTCCCAAAACGTACGTCATATCCCGAGAAGTCTTAAACGAATTAAAAAAAGACGGAATCCTGCAAAAGGGCTTGGAACCGATGACGGGAAAAAGCTATGCGACGCAAAAGCTCTTGGTTAACGAGGCCGTACGCCTGATACCGGATCTGAAAAACGCGACGACAAGGAATATTCTGAATTATGCAGAAGTCATAGACGTCCGCATTACGCCCGAAAAAATAAAAGAATTGCCGTCCGAAATTTTTTCCGAAAAACAGATCGACGATTTGGAATCTCTCGCGGGGCGCCGTTTCATGCATCGTTGGGAAATAGAAAATACTTTGGCGGCAATGAATCCCGAATGGAGTTTATTGCCGCAATCCGTGCTCAATAAAAAGAAAAACAAACAGATCACGGAACAGCTTCAACTTGTCGAAGGCATATTCAAATGGGAATAACCGGCTTGATTTTTTTAAGCAGCGGCCTGTTCTTAGGATGGTCGTTGGGAGCAAATGACGCGGCGAACATATTCGGCACCGCCGTCGGAACGCGCATGGTCAAATTCAGGACGGCCGCCGTCGTTTGCAGCATTTTCGTCGCGCTGGGCGCGGTTATCAGCGGCGTCGGCGCGGCCTATACTTTGGGAGCTTTGGGATCCGTCAACGCCATCGGCGGTTCCTTCATTACGGCGTTCGCCGCCGCCTTCACCGTCTACAGCATGATCAAACTGGGGCTTCCCGTATCGGTCAGCCAAGCCGTCGTCGGCGCGATCATCGGATGGAACTGGTTCACCGATTCCGTAACGGACGTCAATTCCGTCGTCAAAATCGCAGGCACATGGGTTGCCTGCCCCCTGTTGGCCGCAACGTTCGCCGCCCTTCTGTACTTTATCACGAAACTGTTGTTCGGGTCGCTTAAAGTCCACCTGTTGCGCCGCGACGCATACACCAGAGCGGCCATGATTCTGACGGGCGCTTTCGGCGCTTATTCCCTCGGCGCGAACAACATGGCAAACGTCGTCGGCGTGTTCGTCCCCGTCGCACCGTTTGCCGATTTCACGATCAGCGGCTTTCACGTCTCCGCCATCCAGCAGCTGTTCTTCGTCGGTTCCGTCGCCGTCGCCGTCGGTGTATTCACTTATTCTTACAAGGTCATGGGCACGGTCGGCAAAGGATTGATGCCCCTGTCGCCTTTTACGGCATGGATTGTGGTTTTGGCCCAATCTTTGGTCTTATTCATGTTCGCTTCCGAAGGTTTGGAATATTTTCTTGCCTCCCATAACCTGCCGACCATCCCTTTGGTTCCCGTGTCCAGCACGCAAGCCGTCGTCGGCGCCGTCATCGGTATCGGGTTGGCGAAAGGCGCCGCGAAAAACATTCAATGGATTGTCGTTCTGCGTATCATTTGCGGATGGGTCATTTCCCCCGTTTGCGCGGCGATTATTTGCTTTTTCGCCTTGTTTTTCATGCAAAACGTTTTTAATCAGACCGTCTTTATCCCCAAAACGTACATCATGTCCGAAAAAGTCTACAATAAGCTGGTCGAAGAAGGTTATTCGGGTAGCAAACTGACCTTGCTTAAAGGCGAAAAGTTCACGTCGGGCGTTGAGTTCATCGACGCCGTTGAAAACCGCTTGGGGAAATTGAACAGTACTCAGGAACAACAAATATTGGGAACGGCGGAATGGGTTAAAATCTATATTGATCCCGAAAAAATCGACAATCTGGATACCACCCTGTTTACGCCGTTACAAATCAACCAGATTAAGGAACTGAGCGGGCGGCGTTTCAATTACCGTTGGGAACTGCAAAACGCCCTGATCGCCATCAGTTCCGATTGGGCTTATCGTCCGGAAACGGTTTTGAATAAAAAACACAACAAATTGGTCGCGCAAAACATACGCATCATTGAAGATACTTTCGTCGTCCGCGACAGGCCGAAAAAGAAATTCTTCCGTTCCGAATAAAAAAAATCCCCCGCCCGAAAAACGCGGGGGTTTTTATTGCCGTTCGCAGCGCGCGACGTCCGCATGAAACGACCGCTTTACAAAAGATATGACGCGGAGAAAGTAGCTTTTCCCTTTTGTCAAAGCAAACGGACATTCGCAAAAATCTTATAACGGCCGCCGATAAAACCTTTTTTCTTTCGGGCCTTAATGCAAAAAAGCCGCGGGAGGCCGCTTTAACCGAAACGCGGTATGCGTTCGCGGAACAAAATTAAGATTTTACTTCCGCCCGTCATACCGCGTCGCGAAAGGAAGCTCCCGAAAAAAACAGAGGAAGCCGGGGCTTCCTCCGTTTTTCTTACATTTTCTTTGAAGGCGGCGCGTTGCACTGGCGCTGATATTCCAGATTCTGCGCCAAAAACTCGTTCAGCCGTTTCTGAACCTTTCCGTTGACGGTGTTTTCGGGATAACTGCCGTTTTTGCCGACCTTGCCCGCGGGCATTCCCGTCAAAATTTCGATACCTTCGTCAATCGTTTCGACGGGATAGATATTGAACATCCCCGCGCGGCAGGCCTCGACCACGTCGTTCCTGAGCATCAGGTTATCAATATTGGAACGGGGTATCAGAACGCCCTGATCTCCCGTCAGGCCGCGTAAACGGCAAATGTCGAAAAAGCCTTCAATCTTTTCGTTCACGCCGCCGATCGCCTGAATCTGCCCGAATTGGTTGACGGATCCCGTCACGGCCAAAGACTGTTTAATCGGTACCCCCGACAAAGCCGACATAATAACGTACAACTCCGTCGAAGAAGCCGAATCTCCGTCAATTTCCCCGTAAGACTGTTCGAAAACGAGGCTGGCCTCCACGGACAGCGGCGCATTTTGCGAATACCGCGCCGCAAGGAAGGAAGACAATATCAAGACGCCCTTCGTATGCAGAGGGCCGCCCAAATCGACTTCGCGCTCAATATCGATAATGTCGCCGCGCCCCATGCGCGCCAAACATGTGATGCGATTCGGCCGCCCGAAGGATACCTGGCCGAATTCGTAAACGGCCAGCCCGTTGATTTGCCCGACGACTTCGCCTTCCGTATCAATCAGAACGGTGCCGCGCCGTATCTGTTCCGTCATGCGTTCCTGAACGCGGTCGGAGCGTTTGATCTTTGCCGTAATCGCCTGATCAACGTGAGAACGCTCGATAATGTCCGACTTCGCGGCAAAGGCGCAATAGTTGGCTTCGCGAATCAAATCGTTGATGGACGAAATATGCGCCGTCAGCTTTTGAGAATCGTCCGCCAAACGCGATGCCTGTTCAATGACGCGGGCGACCGCCGATTTGTGCAACGGGCGCAGATGGTTTTTGCGCGCCTGACTGGCGATCAGGCGGGCGTACTTGGCAATGTTTTCGGGCGTCTTGTCCATTTGAGGATAGAAATTCGCCTCGACCTTAAACAGTTCGGGAAAATCGGGATCCGTTTCCGCCAGCGTATAATACAGCGTCGGATCGCCCAAAAGCACGATCTTGATATTCAAAGGCACGGCCTCGGGTTCCAAAATCGTCGTCATGACGCCGCCGTCGTCCGAAGGCGGATCCATCGTGATCTTTTTGGCGCGCAACGCGCGTTTCAGACTTTCCCACGAAGACGCATGATTCAGCAGGTCTTTGGCCTCAATGACCAAAAAGCCGCCGTTTGCCTCGTGCAGGGCGCCCGCCTTAATCATGTTGAAATCGGTAATCAGGGCACCGTACTGCTGCTGGCGCTCGACGCGGCCGATCAGATTCGTCATAATCGGATGATCTAAAAAGACGACGGGCGCTCCGTCCCTTTTGCCGTGATCGACAAGGACGTTGACCTTGTAACGGCGCAAAGGCCCGTCATTTTTCTTTTGCTTGACGGGCATCGCGCTGACGGGCTGTTCGTCTTCGGACTGTTGAGCCTGTTGCGCCTCATCTTCGCCGTTGTCGATAAACAGAGAAACATTTTCAATAATGTCTTCGTAAACCGCGCGCAAATACGCCGTCACGTTCTTGTTGCGGCGATATTTCTTTTTCAAATCATCAATCAGGTGCTTGACCGCGAAACGGGCGTACTCTTCGTTCAGCTTGCGCGTTTTTTCGCGCTCTTCCTTTTCCCATTTGGGCACGTCGCGAACGGCTTCCTCCAATTCCTCCTGAGCCGCATTCAGTTCGGCGAGAACTTCCTGCTGTTCTTCCTCGGGCAACTTCTCAAAAGCCTCGGGGCTCAGAACTTCGCCGTCGCGGGTCGGCGCGACGACCAGACCGACGGGCATGCGCAAAACGGACACGTTCTTTCCCGTCGTATTTTTCTGAATGTCGTCAAAATATTTCGTTTTCTGGTCGCGGAAGCCGTCTTCAATGTTTTTCAGTTTCGTCCTGTATTCGTCGCTTTCAAAAACGGCGGGCAAATCGACGCGCAATTCTTCAATCAAAGCGTCCATATCCTTGGCAAACTCGCGAGCCTTTCCCGCGGGCATGGACAAAGATTTCGGCTTATACGGCGTTTCAAAGTTATAAACGTAGCACCAATCGTCGGGCGTTTTGCGCTTTTTGGCCGCTTTTGTCAGGATTTGGCGCACCAGGCTGGATTTTCCCGTACCTTCGGGACCGATGCAAAACAGATTGTAGCCGTAAGAATCAACGTTAATGCAGAAATGGATTGCGTTAATCGCCTGTTCCTGCCCCAAAGGAGTGGCAAGGTCTTCCAGATCCGCCGTCGTTTCAAAAGACAAAAAATCCAGATTGCATTCCGAATACATCTGATCCGGCTTCAAAGGACTGACGGGCATACTCGTTCTCCTGTTTTTTTTTTGCAGATGATTATAGAGGCATCGCATAGGAAGAAAAGGAGATTTTTTATAAAATTCTCCGTTCGGGGGCAGAGGGTTATTTTTTACGGGCATTTCCGCCCGTTTTCTGGTATTTTTAGCGAAGGAGAGCCGCCGCATGAACCCTTCGCGCCGATTAAACGGGGAAATCATCAAAAACTACCGCGTTATCTGCAACGCGGAACCCGACAATATTGAAAACTGGCTGATTCTGGGACGTTGTTTGGTCGAGGCGGAACGCTATGAAGAAGCCGAAGAGGCTCTGACGAAAATCTTTGAAGACGGGCGCTTTTTTTCATTTAAGAACGGGCGGCCGCGGTTGCGTTTCAAAACATTGTTCCGCTTTTCGAAAAACAAACTGCTGTTTGCCCGCGCCTATTCCGATATGGCGATGATTGCCCTGTACCGGGGAAATATGGCGGAAGCCGAACGCCAGCTGACTTTGGCAATGTCGGAATTTGAAAAGGCCGAAGACGACGCCGAATACGCCCGCGCCGCCAACCGTCTGGGAATGGTGTACCGTTTGGCGGGAGCCTTCGAAAGCGCCGAAGAAATGCATTATCGTGCCCGCGACATTGCCAAAAGGCGCGGATGGGACGACCTGTTGGCGGAAACGCTGGGCGATTTGGGAATGGTCTATGAAGGCAAAGACCGTTTTTCCGTCGCTCTGGAATGTCATGAAGAAGCCTTAAAACTTTATGAACGCGACCCGAAACGCGCTTTTGAGGCCGCCTGTCAAAAGCGTCAAATCGGACTGTGCCGCTTGCGCGCCAACGACTTGGACGGCGCGGAAAAAAGCCTGAAACTCGCTTTGATGGACTTCCAAAACCCGGACTCTTTTCTGTTTCAAAGCCGTTTATACAACGATCTGGCGCTTGTCCTGCAGGCAAAGGGCGACTTGGATGAAGCCGTAAAAACCGCGAAACGGGCCGTTGAAGCCGCCGATCTGTCCGAAGACGGAACGGAAAAAGCGGATAACCGCGTCCTTTTGGCCTGTTTGGAAATGGAACGCGGCAATATCGGCGACGAACTGGAGCCTTTATTGAAAGAAGCCGTCGCCTGCTACAAGGCCGCCGATCAGAAAACGCCTTTGGCGAATGCCTATTCGACCTTGGGGCTGTTTCACCTGCGCCGCGGCGAATGGGACGCGGCCGACAGCCTGTTCCGCGATTCCCTGCGGTTGGAAGAAATGCTGCACCGTTCCTTCGGAATGGCGTCCGATTTGGGGAATCTGGGACTGATCGCTCAAAAAAGAGGAAACGCCGCCAAAGCCGCCGAGTACTGGCACAAAGCCGCCGTCCTGTTTGAGGAAGGCGGCAATGAGGAAATGGCGGAAAAGTTCAAATCACTGTGCAAAGAAATCAGAGCGGATCCTGCAACAGCTCTTCTTCGGAAATAACGGGGGTCAAATCATAAAATTCGACTTCCCTGATTTCCGGGGCAATCCTGACCGTCGCCGTCAGCCCCAAATGCTTTGTCCCGATGTCGGGCGTCGTTTCCAGATCGGAAACCTCAATTCCCGGATGCGTATAGACGTGATCCGTCGGGCGGCGCAAAAAGACGGGCAGGTTCGCGGGATACGTTAAAACAACCTTGCCTTTCGGAGAAAGCCCCGCTTCCGTTTCCAAAGAATTCAACAGCCAGCTCCACCCCGCGGCGCCGAAACCGCCGACCAAAACGACGGGTTCGTCGCGGTTGCGCGAAAACTCGGACAAACGGGCGACCTTTTCCAACGCGTCGTCGTACTTGTCTTCCGCCCACGGATCCAAAGACGTCAGCGCCAAGGTCAGCTTTCTTGTCCCGACGACGCGGGAAACCCACAGCCCCGCTCCGTTGATCTCTCCGCGCGCCGTGCTGGGAACGCGCGCCATGATCAGCATCATCTTGCCGTGCTTGTCTAAAGTTTGGTTTTGAAGGGAGTAAGCCCCCTTAATTTCGTTGAGATTGCGATAAAGGTCAACAGGAACATTCGTCCATAAAACGACGTCGGCATCCGAAGAATCCAAAACGTTGCGGACGGCGTCGGCCTCTTTATCGGCTCCTTTCAGATCCTGATACAGGATTTTGAAAGAATGGGCGTTTTCGGGCAAAACGGACGGCCGTTCCGTCAGGTGATACTGCGAAGACACCAAAGCCACATTCAAAACCGCCAGAGCAAAAAACAACGAAGCGCCGTACCAATGCTTTTTAAACAGGCACCACAAACACAAAACGGCGCCCAGCATCGCCCCCTGCACTTTGAATTCGCCCAGATAGTCCATCTGCCAATCAAGGCTGCGCCCCAAGGTTCCCAACAAGGTCACCGAAGGAAGCAGCATTAAAAGCCCGATCAACAGCCAGCGTTCGCGTTCTTCGCTTTTTCTTTTTGCCAGATAACCCATTTTCTCCGACCCGACGGTTTTATTTGTGAAAAAATACCGGTTTGGTATCATTGTTCAGATACATGCCGATTAACCTACTTTATTTTCGGCAATAAAGCAAAACTTTATACGCGGAGCTTTCCTCATTATGGCCACCCCCGAATCAGAGCTGTACGACCTGTTGAAAGATCTGTTTGACAACGTGAACGCCAACGTGTCGGGATACGGCGGGCTGGGAATCGCCGTCATCGGGGGCTTTTTTCTTCTGAAATTCGTTACCAACCGCCTAAAGAAAAAAGGATCGGCGCAAACGGCCGATAAGCCTTCGCAACCCGAAGAAACTGCGGAAGAATCATCGGGCGGCGGCGGAGAAAACGCGGGCGGAGCGGAAAACGAAAAGGCCGATCGGGAAAAAGAACGGGAAGAAGACCGAAAAAAACGGGAAAGTTTGGAAGAGCTGTTCGCTTTGTTCGCCTCTCCCGAAAATGAAACGGACAAAAAAGAGCGTTTGCAAAAAAAACTGGAGGAAGAAAAGCGCGAAGCCGAAGAACTGGGCGCAAAAAAAGAACTGGCCGCCGAGCTACGCGCCAAAATCGACAGGCTGATTGAAGAAATAACGGCGCTGTCAGACAAAGGCCTGAAAAAAAGCCAGATCGCAAAAACCCTGACCGCGCGCCAAGGCAGCGAAGTCCCTTTGATGGAAATGATGCCCCTGATTGAAGCGCTGTCCTGTTTTTTGAACGAACAAAAGCTTTACGGCGAAAAAGAAACCGCCGTCATCGGAGTCGACCCCGATTTTGAACGCAAAGCCGCCTACAGCGCCCTGTTGCGCGGCGATTATGAAGAAGCCCTTGATTTTCTGGAACGCGCCGCCGAAAAACAAGCCGAAGGACTGTCTTCCAGACGCGGCGATTTCAGAGAACGGGCGAAGCGCGAAGCCGCCGAACTTTATCAGGCAATCGGCGTTTTAGCCCGCCCCTATGATATGGAAAGAAGTTTTGACGCCCTGCAAAAAGCGCACAAACTTCATCCCGACGATACGTTAACGGCAGCCATGATCGGACGGGCATATTACGAAAGCGGCAAAGGCGAAACCGCCGTCGCCGTTTTCAAAGACATCGCGGAAAGGTCAAACGGACAAACGGATTACGCGGCGGATTACGCCGCCCGAATGATTCCCGCCGTCCGTACCGAAGCCGCCCTGATCGAAGCCGCCCGCATCCGAACGGATTACGAACGAAGGCTTGACGACCTGTTCGGCGGACGGGAAATAACGCCGCTGCGCGACATGCTTCCCTTCCGCGCGCGTTCCGAAGAAACGGAAAGGGCTTTTTAGCCTCCCGCCCGCCTTTTCAAGCGGCAAAAAGGCGAACGTTCCGAACGGCAGAAGCAAGATTTAACCTTTTAGGCCTTTTCCCGAAATTTCCGATGCCGCGCATCCGCCGTCAAACGCAATTTCTTTGAGGGAACGGAAAACGTCGTTCAATCCGTTTCAACCGAAATACCGCTTTCGGATGCGACGCCGTCAAAAAGTTTTTCTCCCCTGACGGCAAAAGGCCCGGCGGATTGCTCCGACGGGCCTTTGCTTTGTTTTAGATCAAAAATTATGAACCGCTTTCGGCTTTCTTCTTTTCGATGGCGGCGCCCAAAATGTCGCCCAAAGAAGCGCCGGAATCGGTGGAACCGAATTCGGACAGAGCTTCTTTTTCTTCAGCGATTTCGCGCGCTTTGATTGACAGGGAAACCTTGCGGGTCTTCGCATCAATCTGCGTTACCTTCGCGTCAACCTTGTCGCCGACGGCAAAGCGTTCGGGACGCTGTTCGGAACGGTCGCGGGACAAGTCAGCCTTGCGGATGAAGCCCTTGTAACCGTTGACGTCAACCTCAACGCCCGTTTCCGTAACGGCGGAAACGATGCAGGTCACGACGGCGCCTTTTTTCAGATCCTGCGCGACGCCTTCGAACGGATCGGCCGACAGCTGTTTAACGCCCAGGCTGATGCGTTCTTTTTCAACGTCAACGTCCAAAACCTTCGCTTTGATGACGTCGCCCTTCTTGTATTCCTTAACGGCTTCTTCGCCGCTCTTGTCCCAAGACAGGTCGGACAGGTGAACCATGCCGTCAATATCGCCGTTCAATCCGACGAACAGACCGAATTCGGTGATGTTGCGGATTTCGCCTTCAATGACGGTGCCGACGGGATGCGTTTCCGCAAAAGCCGCCCACGGGTTGGGCATGCACTGCTTCAGGCCCAAAGAAATGCGGCGTTTCTGCTGATCAACGTCCAAGACCATGACCTCGACTTCCTGAGAAGTGGAAATGATCTTGCCCGGATGGGTGTTCTTTTTCGTCCAGCTCATTTCGGAAACGTGAACCAGCCCTTCAACTCCCGGCTCCAGCTCGATGAACGCGCCGTAGTCCGTGATGTTGGTGACGCGGCCGGTCAGCTTCGCCCCGACGGGATACTTCTGTTCAACGCCGCTCCACGGATCGGCTTCAAGCTGCTTCATGCCCAGCGAAATACGCTGCGTTTCGGGGTTGAAACGGATGATCTGAACCTTTACGGGCTGGCCGATGGTCAGAGCTTCGGACGGATGGTTGATGCGTTTCCAGGCAATGTCCGTAACGTGCAACAAGCCGTCGACGCCGCCCAAATCGATAAAGGCGCCGTAATCGGTAATGTTTTTGACAACGCCGTCCAGAATCTGACCTTCGGAAAGGTTGCGAATCAGTTCGGAGCGCTGTTCAACGCGGGTTTCTTCCAGAACGGCGCGGCGGGAAACAACGATATTTCCGCGGGCGCGGTCCATTTTCAAAATCTGGAAGGGTTGCGGCGTTCCCATCAGGGGACCGACGTCGCGAACGGGGCGGATGTCAACCTGCGACCCCGGCAAGAATGCGATGGCGCCCGACAAGTCGACCGTAAAGCCGCCTTTGACGCGTCCGAAAATAACGCCGTTGACGCGTTCGCCGTTCTGCTGAGCCTTTTCCAATTCGTTCCAAGCTTCTTCGCGGCGGGCTTTTTCGCGGGACAGGACGACCATGCCGTCTTTGTCTTCATAGCGGTCGATATAAACGTCAACCTGATCGCCGACTTTCATTTCGGCGTTAAAGCCGAATTCGCGGCGGGCAATGCGCCCTTCGGATTTTAATCCGACGTCAACCGTGACGTAATCGTCGGACAGGGCAACAATCGTGCCTTTTACGACAGAGCCTTCCAAGCCCTTGTCTTCACCGAACATTTCATTGAACAGTTCGGCAAAATTTTCTTTCATAGCCGGAATTTCTTCGGCTGTTGTTTTGGTTACCATTAAAAACTTCCTTTACTTGATTTATCTTTTTTCCTGCCGTGCGGTTGGATCCGCAGGTCTGCACGACGACAGTCAAAAATGCGAAACCGTCCCGTGCAGACGGTTCCGCACGCTTCTAATACATGAAATCCGCCCGCTTTGCAACGGATTATTTCATAAAACCTTTCGTTTTCAGCCGCGCGAAGAAATATATTCCATCGCGGAGGCGAACGCCTTGTCGGCGTCCATATCCGACGTGTCCAAAATAAACGCGTCCTCCGCGGGTTTCAGCGGCGCCGTCGCGCGTTTGGAATCCCGTTCGTCGCGTTCCTTTAAATCCTTTAAAATCACGTCGTACGAAACGTCTTCGCCTTTTTCCTTCAATTCCTTGAAACGGCGGTCGGC